>NZ_CP081966.1:5357500-5485000 GCF_019823065.1 Pseudomonas mosselii | reverse complement strand
AGGTATCAGAAGTGCGAATGCTGACATGAGTAACGACAATGCGAGTGAAAAACTCGCACGCCGAAAGACCAAGGTTTCCTGCGCAACGTTAATCGACGCAGGGTTAGTCGGTCCCTAAGGCGAGGCTGAAAAGCGTAGTCGATGGAAAACAGGTTAATATTCCTGTACTTCCAGTTATTGCGATGGAGGGACGGAGAAGGCTAGGCCAGCTTGGCGTTGGTTGTCCAAGTTTAAGGTGGTAGGCTGAGATCTTAGGCAAATCCGGGATTTCAAGGCCGAGAGCTGATGACGAGTGCTCTTTAGAGCGCGAAGTGGTTGATGCCATGCTTCCAAGAAAAGCTCCTAAGCTTCAGATAACTGGGAACCGTACCCCAAACCGACACAGGTGGTTAGGTAGAGAATACCAAGGCGCTTGAGAGAACTCGGGTGAAGGAACTAGGCAAAATGGCACCGTAACTTCGGGAGAAGGTGCGCCGGTGAGGGTGAAGCACTTGCTGCGTAAGCCCACGCCGGTCGAAGATACCAGGCCGCTGCGACTGTTTATTAAAAACACAGCACTCTGCAAACACGAAAGTGGACGTATAGGGTGTGACGCCTGCCCGGTGCCGGAAGGTTAATTGATGGGGTTAGCGCAAGCGAAGCTCTTGATCGAAGCCCCGGTAAACGGCGGCCGTAACTATAACGGTCCTAAGGTAGCGAAATTCCTTGTCGGGTAAGTTCCGACCTGCACGAATGGCGTAACGATGGCGGCGCTGTCTCCACCCGAGACTCAGTGAAATTGAAATCGCTGTGAAGATGCAGTGTATCCGCGGCTAGACGGAAAGACCCCGTGAACCTTTACTATAGCTTTGCACTGGACTTTGAGCTTGCTTGTGTAGGATAGGTGGGAGGCTTTGAAGTGGGGACGCCAGTTCTCATGGAGCCATCCTTGAAATACCACCCTGGCAACCTTGAGGTTCTAACTCAGGTCCGTTATCCGGATCGAGGACAGTGTATGGTGGGTAGTTTGACTGGGGCGGTCTCCTCCCAAAGAGTAACGGAGGAGTACGAAGGTGCGCTCAGACCGGTCGGAAATCGGTCGTAGAGTATAAAGGCAAAAGCGCGCTTGACTGCGAGACACACACGTCGAGCAGGTACGAAAGTAGGTCTTAGTGATCCGGTGGTTCTGTATGGAAGGGCCATCGCTCAACGGATAAAAGGTACTCCGGGGATAACAGGCTGATACCGCCCAAGAGTTCATATCGACGGCGGTGTTTGGCACCTCGATGTCGGCTCATCACATCCTGGGGCTGAAGCCGGTCCCAAGGGTATGGCTGTTCGCCATTTAAAGTGGTACGCGAGCTGGGTTTAGAACGTCGTGAGACAGTTCGGTCCCTATCTGCCGTGGACGTTTGAGATTTGAGAGGGGCTGCTCCTAGTACGAGAGGACCGGAGTGGACGAACCTCTGGTGTTCCGGTTGTCACGCCAGTGGCATTGCCGGGTAGCTATGTTCGGAAGAGATAACCGCTGAAAGCATCTAAGCGGGAAACTTGCCTCAAGATGAGATCTCACTGGAGCCTTGAGCTCCCTGAAGGGCCGTCGAAGACTACGACGTTGATAGGTTGGGTGTGTAAGCGCTGTGAGGCGTTGAGCTAACCAATACTAATTGCCCGTGAGGCTTGACCATATAACACCCAAGCAATCTGCTACGCAGATTGTGGTGGTGAAGACGAAAGACCCGAAAGTTCGTAAGACCACAAATTCACATATCCGAATTGGCTAGAGTATCCATCAGGATCTTCTGGCAACAGAATTTCTTGACGACCATAGAGCATTGGAACCACCTGATCCCATCCCGAACTCAGTAGTGAAACGATGCATCGCCGATGGTAGTGTGGGGCTTCCCCATGTGAGAGTAGGTCATCGTCAAGATTCATTTCGCAAAACCCCTATCTGCGCGAGCAGGTAGGGGTTTTGTCTTTTCCGCGTTCCAACATCAACGCCATACCGGCGCCCCTGTGGGAGCGGCCTTGCGTCGCGAAAGGGCTGCGCAGCAGCCCCGACAGTCCTGAGACATACTCAAGACCCTGGGGCCGCTGCGCGCCCCTTTCGCGACACAAGGCCGCTCCTACACGACTTATACTGGCCCGACCACAAGCATTAACCTGGACCATCGAATGAAACCCTTTGACGACCTGGTAGCCGAAGCCAACGCAGCGGATGTGACTGGCTGGGGCTTCGACTGGCTGGCAGGACGCGCCTCTGAGCAGCGTCCGCCTTGGGGCTATGCCCAGCTCATTGCACAGCGACTGGGTAGGGTCTGCACGGCGCTGGATCTCGACACTGGCGGCGGTGAGGTACTGGATGAGACGCCGCGCTTCCCGCCTCTCATGTGCGCGACAGAAGCCTGGCCACCCAACGCCCGCAAGGCACACGAGCGCCTGGGGCCGCGCGGCGTTGAAGTCGTGCAGGTGGCCCCCGGAACCACGCTCCCATTTGCCGACGCCTCGTTCGAGCTAGTCACCTCACGCCACCCTGTGCAACCGGACTGGTCCGAGATTCATCGCGTCCTCCGACCTGATGGACACTACTTCGCCCAGCACGTAGGGCCAGCCTCGGCCTTCGAGCTGATCGAGCATTTCCTGGGGCCATTGCCCCATGAACGGAAAATGCGCGATCCGCAGGACGAAGTGGCAGCAGCACAGGCAGCCGGGCTGACGGTGACCGGCCTGCGCACAGCCCGCTGCCGCATGCTGTTCCATGATGTGGGCGCAGTCGTGTGGATTCTTCGCAAATGCGTATGGTGGGTGCCGGACTTCTCTGTACACAAGTACCGCGCTGAGCTGCTGGCCCTGGATAGCCAGATGCGCCAGGGCGAGCCTTTTGTCGCGCACTCGACCCGTCATCTTATTGAGGCGAGGCGTTAAGCGGGCGCAGGCCAAGGCAGCCGCTATCGATCGATAGCGGCCATCAACCCTCACATCCCGTTGGCGAATTCCGGATCCTCCATTTCGACCCGCGCATTCATCCCCCTGAGCGCCCTGGCATATTCGCCCAGCACCTGAAGCGCCCAGTCGGCCCGGCGACGAATGCGCAGGTCTTGCGTGCCGGCACTGTCCGGGCCATTCATCACGCCCTCCACCTGGCGCACGATCAACTGCTCGGGCAGATAGCAGATGCGGCAGTTCTTGTAGCTGGATGCACGCAGTTCAGACAGCGGGTAGCTCCCGCCCTGGCCAGAGGACACCCCGACCAGCAGCGCCGGCTTGTGCCCCAACTCGCGGTAGCCGGCGTAGACGAACAGGTTCTTCAGCGCCGGGCTGGCCATGCCGTGCCATTCCGGGGTCAGCACCACCAGGGCATCGGCTTCACGCAGCAGGGCTGCATACTCCGCCCAGAGCCCATGTTCATCCTTGGCAGGCCACAACGGCAGCGGCGCAAGCCCCAGATCGATCACCCTTGGCCGCTCGCTGAGTTGCAATGCCTGTAGGCGTTGGGCGAGAAAGGCGCCCACCTTCGCCGACTGGCTGTCCGGCTGGCTGGAGCCGGCCACGAGTACGATATTCAGGCTCATTTGGCCAGCTCCTGGTCCGATTCCGTCGGCAGGCTGGTCGACTTGCCACGCATCAGCGGCCAGAACAGCTCCTCCTGCCAGCTGACCGGGCGCATGCCTTCGATACCGTAATACTGCGGGCGGCGGCGGGTGATCTTTGCCGTGCCGAACAGCACATCCCAGAAGAACAGCAGGTTGCCAAAGTTGCCTTTGTAATGCGTCACCCCGTCATCGGCACTGAGGCCGTGATGCGCCGAGTGGGTCGCGGGGGTGGAAATGGTCCGTTCCAGCAGCCACATCACGGGCCGCAGTGCACGTATGCGGTAAAGCTTGTCATCCCAGGGCACGCTGCTGTGGGCGCCGAAGATGACCAGCATCTTGACGATCAGGTAGCCGAAGTACACAGGCGCCAACCCCAGGTAGATCAGGGCCCCGCTGAACCACAGGCCGGGCATCAGCAGGTAATAGAAGCTGTTGTTGCGATAGACGATGCGGATGCTCATGTAGGGCGCTGAATGGTGTGCGCGGTGCAGCGAGTAGAGCAGGGGCACCTTGTGGCTGAGGCGATGCCACCAGTACTGGGTCATGTCGTCCAGCACCAGGAACAGGACGAGCCCAAGCACCCAGTGCAGGCCGGCGAGGCTGCCCTTCAGTTGCGGCGCGAAGTGTTCCAGCAGGCTGTTGCTGAGGAACGTGACCAACGGCAGGGTGACCACCATCAGCAGGGCGCTGCCGACGATTTCGATGATCGCGTCCCGGCGTTTACCGCGAGGCTGAAGGAAGCAGGCGCAGGTGATTTCGAGGAGGATGAAGCCGATCAGGATGGCGAGAATAATTGGTATCGGGCTGTTTGTTATTGTTGTGCTCATGGCATTCTCCGGTGGGTGCCGATCAAGGCGGTGCCCACCCATAAGAATTCACGAAGCCGTCAGACGATATGCGCGAAACGGACAGAATCACGCGAGAAGCGGCCAACCCATCGCCCGAGCGATTCCACCGCGGCCCGCTCGGGCGGGTGCTGGAGCGCTACCTTCAGACGCATTCGCTGAAGGCGCGCAGCAACTACAGCATGCTTGCGCTGGAGCAGCTTTGGGCCAAGGCGGCCAGCCATGATCCGGCCATCGGCTTGCACCTGTTCTCGCACTTCAGCCGCCAGGACTGGCACGTGCTGGCCCAGGGCTGCCTGTTTAGCGCCACGCTGGCTGAGGCCATCCGCTTCTGGGCGCGCTATGCACGACTGGCATCGGACATGGATACCCTGGCGCTGATCGAGGAGGGTGATTGCCTTGGGGTGGAATTGCGAATCGATGCGCCAGCCAGCCTGGTGCGCTATATGGTTGAGCACTACAGCGCGATGTCCCTCAGCGTGATGGGCGTGGGGATGGGTGCGGTGGTCGTACCGCAGCGGGCGTGCTTCGCTCACCGTCGGCCGGCGTACTACCCGGAGTACCGCGAGTGGTTTGGTGAAGATATCCAGTTCGACTGCGGGTACAACCGCTTGTACTTCAAGCGTATCCAGTTGGACATGCCATTGCTGACCCAGCATGCCGGGATGATGGAGGTGGTGAGCCAGGAGCTGGAGCGCCGGTTGGCGCAGCAGTCCCAGCTTAGTGGCTGGTCGGCCCGGGTAGCCCAGGGCATTCGCCAGGGCCTCATCACGGGCCAATCACTTACCCTGGAGGCGCAGGCACAGGACCTTCACCAGAGTGCACGTACCTTGCGTCGGCGGCTGGAGGATGAGGGGACCAGTTTTCGTGTGCTGCTCGATCGGGTCCGTGCGGAGCTTGAGCAGTACCTGGAGATGCAGGGGGATAGCCGAGCGCAGATTGCTGCACAGCTTGGATACAGTGACTTGGCGGGCTATGTCCATGCGCGCAAGCGCTGGCGATCGCTGTAGGAACTTGCCGCTGAGGCACCGAATTGCAGACACAAAAAAAGACGCCCATTGGGCGTCTTCTTTTAGGATTTGGTAGGCCGGGGTGAGTTGAAATGGATCTATATCCATATGAAAATAAGTGGAAATTTTTTCTGAAAAATAAACTGGAATACCATTTGGAATACCTAGTCCCGAATTTTAAATCTGAGATTGGCCTGGCAGATTCTTTGAATTTCACTACAAGAGCTTCGCGTGAGCATGGAAAGCTTGGTTGACCGATGCCAAAGCATCGCTGACGTCACCCACAGTATCGCTCAGAGTACTAGCTTCCATTGGAGCGCCGTCTTTCATGGCGTGATGGATATTTTCAAATCGAGTAGCCGACTTTAAGCCGCGCATTTTTCGCGTGGTTCGACCTGTTCGAAAAGTTTACCCTTACGGCTAGGCGCATATGGACATGTCTTTAAGGATTGCATTCTGTTGATTCCTGCAGCGAATCGCGTCATGGATATTCTGCTAATACACTGGCGGTATTCAAGGATCAGGCAATGCAGGGTGTACCTGTCAGGCGATTGGAAGTGTGGCTGTTCGTCCCCTTTTGCGAGGCTCACGTGATGGTTGCGGGCGTGTGCTAGCTATGATGGCAAAAAAACACCGTGCATGGCTTTACCCAGGTGTCGCCAGCGGATAGGGTGAGGGCCATCGGAAGAATTGGCCTCAGAAGTAGCGCCTATTAACGTGTGAGGCGTCAGGCGCCAAGGCCTCATTCACGTCGTCGGTGAGAGGCGGATAAAAGTGGGAATAATACTGGTATAGGGACGAAGTGAACCAGGTTTTATACGTTGGTGAGTTGGTTTTGTCTAGTGCTTTTCCCGGCATTGGTAAGTTGTCGGGACTGGATCGTGAGAGAGGCGAGTGCGAGGTCACTTTCTTCGAATCCCCTTTGAACCCTGAGGCGAGGAAGCTCAAGGTTGATCTGGCCGACGTTAGGAAAACTCAACTCTATGAGGAAGCCATCGTTTATTGTCGAGATCAATTGACAGGCATCTGGCGACGTGGCCGTTACGGTGGTTCGCGGCCACTCAATCGGCACTTGGTGATCTTTCGCACTGACGATAACGATCAAGCGGTAGTCGATATCGATGAAATCTACTGCCTGAACCTCGGTGCGCAGGATTTGCTCGATCCCTCTGCGTTCCTAGCGGCTAGGGCTAACGACGCGCCTTTTTTCTTCCCCTTGCGCCAGGATTTCCTCGAAGCCTATATTGAGCAACGGGCGGCTTGCCGTTCCATCGGTGCGATTACCAGCAGCAGCGTAGAGTTGGAGCCGCATCAAATTGCCGTAGTTAGGGAAATCCTGAAAAAGACTTCCTGATTTGGCAAAATCCCCGGACACCAATCGCCGAGCTTTTCGATGATGAAACAAATGACCTTCGCCGATGCCGAGTACGCCGGTAAGCGCAAGCAGACCCGCAAGGAGCTGTTCCTGATAGAGATGGATCGGGTCGTACCCTGGGAGGGTTTGATTGCTCTGATCAAACCTCATTACCCAAAGGGCGAAGGGGGCCGTCCAGCCTATCCGCTGATGGCGATGCTGCGGATTCATCTAATGCAGAACTGGTTCGGTTACAGCGATCCGGCGATGGAAGAGGCGCTGTACGAGACGACGATCCTGCGCCAGTTTTCCGGTCTGAGCCTGGAGCGAATCCCGGATGAAACCACCATCCTCAACTTCCGTCGCCTGCTGGAAAAGCATGAGTTGGCCACCGGTATTCTCGGCGTGATCAATGGCTATTTGGGCGACCGTGGCTTGTCACTGCGACAAGGCACCATCGTCGATGCCACTCTGATTCATGCGCCCAGTTCGACCAAGAACAAGGACGGCAAACGCGACCCGGAAATGCATCAGACCAAGAAGGGCAACCAGTATTACTTCGGTGCCAAAGCTCACATTGGTGTCGACGATGAGTCCGGGCTTGTGCACAGCGTGGTGGTCACTGCGGCCAACGTCGCGGACGTAACCCAAGTCGACAAACTGCTGCACGGTGGTGAGAACGTGGTCTGCGCTGATGCGGGCTATACCGGTGTAGAGAAGCGTGAAGAGCATGAGGGGCGCCAAGTCATCTGGCAGATTGCAGCCCGGCGCAGCACTTACAAAAAGCACGGTAACCGCAGCGCGTTATACAAAGCGATACGTAAGATCGAAAGAGCCAAGGCCCAGGTTCGCTCCAAGGTTGAGCATCCATTTCGGGTGATCAAGCGCCAGTTTGGTTATACGAAAGTGCGCTTCCGAGGCTTGGTGAAAAACACTGCTCAGATGGTGACGCTGTTCGCCCTGTCGAACATTTGGATGGCGCGTCGACATTTGCTCTCCAATGCAGGAGAGGTGCGTCCGTGAAGAGTGAAGTGACTGCTGCGAGGTGCTTGCAGCGGCAAAAAAGGCTGAAATAGACGGCAGGTTTGACCGGGATTTGAGCGGCTACCGTTTTTTGAAAGTGTCGATGGCGAAGTAGCCGGAAAACAGGGGCTACTTCAGACCATCCTTAGGCGTATCCTTAAGGACCCATGCCCTAAGTACTTGCTAGCGGATGAAGTGGGTTTGGGCAAGACAATCGAGGCGGGCCTGATTGTCCGTGAGCACGTACTTCAGAAGAAGTTCGACGCCAATATTTTAATTGCGGCGCCGGCTTCTCTTGTCACTCAGTGGCATGAGGAGCTAAAGGGCCGATTTCATCTTGGCGAGTTGATGTCTACAAAGCATCGATCGGAACAGCTGATTCGAGTATGCAGTCATGAACAGTTGGTGACGGCTTTGTGGGAGGGTGGCCAGCCTAGCTTGTTCGTCGTTGACGAGATGCATCAATTGGCGCCGCTGGCCTGGTCTTCCGAGCAACACTCGAATGACCGGTTTCAGGTGCTGGCGGAGGCCTGCCAGGCAGCTGAGGTGACTCTGTTGTTGTCGGGAACCCCGTTGAATGGGAACGAAAGAAATTTCCTGGCGATGCTGCACTGCTTGAGTCCCGAAGCTTATGAGATCTCAGAAGCGGGGGTTCAGCGTTTCATCGCTCGAGTCAAGGAGCGTGAGTGGCTTGGCGGGTTGTATAGCGCACTGACCCCGGGTAACTCGAACGCCGCATTGGAACAAGCACTACAGGATCTGCGGGGGAAATTCCCTGAGGATCAGGAGTTGCAAGAGCGAATCGGCAGTTTGATGCCGTTGGTGGATCTCTTTGCCGAGGAGAGCGGCGAGCAGCGCGAGCAACAAATCATAGGCTTGCGGCATTACCTCGGAGAGCACTACCGCCTGCATCAGCGCATGCTTCGTAACCGCCGGGAAATGGGGCATCTCGCGCAGTTGTTTCCAGGATTGGCTGGTTTGCGCCGTCAATACTGGCCGATAGAGCCACGCAGCATGCCATTGGATCTGTTGTTGGAAGAGTACCGCAGCCAGGCCTGCCGGGATCCTGATGAGTTCCAGGCAATGAGTTCTGGAGAGTACCTGAACTGGGTTGACGACTTGTTGGGCAGTCCATTACTGGTCAAGCAGCGGGCCGATAGGTTCGACAGGCAACTGGCGGCGACGCTTGAAGCAACCGAGCGAGAGTTCCTCGCCGAAATATCCAAGCAAGCCTCACTCGAGCAGGCGTGTAAAGATCGGAGTTTGATCGCGAGTCTGGAAGATTGGTTGGCCGAAAACCCTAAGGGCAAGGTGGTTGTTTTCTGCGGTGACGAAGTAGTCGCGGATCATGTTGCTGCTACGCTCGGTGACTCTCTGGCTGTAGGTATAGAGCGCAATGCTTCCGACCGCGACTTGCATTTCTTGCAGTCGGGCGGTTCTGTGCGGGTATTGGTTTGCGATCAAGGTGGTGAAGATGGTCTTAACCTGCATGGGGGGCAGAAACTCGCCGTGCATTACAGCCTACCGAGATCGTTCAGTCGCGTTGAACAACGTCTGGGACGATTGAACCGTTACAGCGCAAATCTGCGTGGCATCAGGCCTGTGGAAAGTTTGGTTTTGATGTCTGACCATGATGGTTTGTTCCGACGGTGGCTAGATCTGCTTGACACATCGGTAGGTGTGTTCAATCAGACGGTGGCCAGCTTGCAGTACGTACTAGAAGAGTACCTCGAAAAAACTTGGCAGGCAGTCGCGCGATCCGGCGATGAAGAGTTGCTTGTCTGCGCCAAGCAACTGAGCGGCGAGGGCGGCCTGCTGGACCGCGAGCGCCGTCGGGTGAAAGTACAGGAAGAATTGCTTGCATTGGACGAGGAAGTCGCCAAGGCACGGGACTTCGCCGAAAAAATTTCTGAGGCGGACGAAATAGCCGAGGAGCAGATTGGCCGCATGTGTGCCTGGATGACGCGCGGCTTGAACTTCAGGCTAGAGGGCGATCTGCAGCAGCAATTCAGGTTGGGCTTCGGCCTTGACCCAACTGAGCGTGGCGGTCGGACCCTGGTGGACGTGAAGACCTTTATCGAAGGTTGCATCACGGGTATTGATCCGGAAAGTGGTAACCCGCCATACACTGCTCCCATGAGCTTCTTGCGGCAGCAGGCTTCAGCTCAATCGGGCGTGTACCCCTTCCGTTACGGTCAGCCGTTCGTGGATTCCATATATGAACTGGCCGCTGGTGATTCGCGGGGGGCAACCTGCGCATTCTTGCGAATTCTTAATAGCAGTGCACTGCAGGCGCCAAAGATTTTCTTTCATTTCAAGTGGCTGGTAACGGCTGCCCGGCCGGATTGCACGTATCAGGAACAGGTTATCGCCGATGAGTTACTGGCACCTGCGGTGTATGGCCACTGGCTCGCTGAAGACGGCAGGCTGGTAAAGGCCGAAAGCACATTGAAATCCCTGGAATGGCCTTACAAGAAGCCCGCGGGCGCCATCTTCCAGGATATCAATCTGCGTCATGATGTCTGGTCCGAGTTGGAGTTTCTATTACCTGTGGGCGAATGGAAACGCATGGTGCTGGGTATCACTGAGTTGAGCCGAAAGAGGATCGTAGAGGAGATAGGTGCTCTGCGAGGTTCCGTCCTTGAACCGCACGTGCACCTTATGGCGGTACGCGCCCAGATCCTGTGCTCGAAAGATCTGTGGAGGAATGAATGATTCAGGCCCAATGGAATGCCTTGCAGAGGGCTCTGCTGGTGCCAGAGCACCAATCCGAGCAGACAGTCGTCGAGCCGTACTTTCTCCGCCTGCTGATGGTATTCGGCGACGCAAAGGCGGGCTCGGCCGATCGCGCCGTCGCTTGTCGTGATGCGTTCGGTTGTGCTCAAGCTCATGGCTGCACTGATTTGCTACTACAACTGCCTGCCGGTTCCGTTGAAAGGCAACACCTAGCCCGAGTGGGCCTGACTCAAGATCCGTTAACCGACCGGGTCAGGTTGGAGGCTGCTCTCGAGGAAGCGGAGTTGGCGGTTTACAGACGTCAGCGTCGCCGAGTCCTGCACCAACCTAAAATAGACGTGGCCTTGAGCAGTGCTTTGGGCCGTGTTGGATTTAGCAACTACAACGGCCTCGGTCAGCAAGTTGCAGTGCGGACATTGCTGACCTCTCCGGATGACAGCACGGTCTTCATCAACCTGCCGACAGGTTGCGGCAAGACGCTGGCTGTTCATGCTTTGAGTTTGTTTGCCTATCGGCAGAAAGTGGTGCTTGTCATTGTGCCAACGACCGGACTTGCCATTGAGCAGGCCGCGCGTGCTGGAGAAGTGCTGGAGGCTGCAGGATGCGATCACGGCGGTAGCTACGTTTGGATCGGGGGCCAGGAGGAAGCAGAGCGTCGAGAGATTCGTGAGCGTCTGCATTGCGGCACACAACGGATCTTGTTCTGTGCGCCCGAGTCCGCCATATCGGGCCTTAGACCATTGTTGTTCGAACTCGCCGGAAAAGGACTGCTGGGTGCGCTAGTAATCGATGAGGCACATCTGGTCGGCCAATGGGGGGCGGAGTTCCGTCCTGACTTCCAACTGCTTGCCCCTCTTTTTCACTCCCTCAGAGAGCACTCCTCAAGCGCCATCCGCACCTTGTTGATGTCAGCTACGTTTAATTCCGCCGCTCTGGAGGTGTTGAAGGAAGCCTTCGTCCCCGAAGGAACTCAGGCTATCGAGATCAATGGCAGTTTTTTGCGCCCAGAGTTGAACTTCAATGTCCGCCGAGTTCTTGCAGAAGAAGAGCACCGGCAGGTTGTCATGGACTTGCTATGGCGCTTGCCTCGACCTCTGATTCTTTACACAACGACCCGGGAGGATGCACAGAACTGGCGAGACATGCTGGTCAAGCAGGGCTTCCGTCGGCTTGGCCTGTTCCATGGCGAAACCAACACCCAGGAGCGCGAGCGTCTGATCGGCCAGTGGCAGGATGACCATCTGGACATCATGGTTGCGACGTCCGCCTTCGGTGTTGGCATGGATAAGAGCGATGTCCGTTCGGTATTGCATGCGGCAGTGCCAGAAAATCTGGATCGTTTCTATCAGGAGGCGGGGCGTGCCGGGCGTGACGGTAACGCCTGTTGGTCCTGGCTGGTTTTCTATCCGGGCCAGATAAATGTGGCAGAGCAGATTTCAAGGGCAAGGCTGATTTCCAGTGAAGTGGGATTGGATCGCTGGAACACCTTGCTGCAGAGCCGTCGACGTAGCGGTGATGGTTGCTTCAGTGTTTCTCTGTCTATGTTACGCCGCGATTTGAAGCGACGCAGCGAAGGTAACGCAGAGTGGAATGTACGCACTTTGCTTCTGATGCAGCGTGCTGGTCTGATTCGATTGCGCTATTCACCGCCCGAGGTACCTCACGAAAACGCAGTGGTAGTCGATACGGAATTGCCTCAGGGCGACAATTATTTTGACCGCATCGATATACAGATCCTGATGGATGCGCATCAGTCCACAGATACTTGGCGGCACTATGTTGATCCGCAACGTGCCCTTGAACAACGGGCCATGGCAAACGGTTTCGCCAGTTTGCGCAGATGGCTGGATGATCCGGACCAGTCGCTGTGCCGCCAGTTAGAAGAGTTCTATCGACTGGATGGCATCAGCCCTGAACGCAGTTGCGGCGGTTGCCCTGGTTGCCGCGCTCAGGGGCGGGGACCCTTTACGCCAACGTTGAGCGCGACTTTCCATGTGACTGGTGTAGTAACTCCCGCTATGCCGAAGTGGATGCCAGACTCCCAGTTACTGCGGATTCGCTACAGTACTGAGAGTTATCGTAGCGTCACTCCCCGTGCTCTGATTCATAACTGGCGGCGATGGATGGTCGCTCTTCTGCGCAGCCAGCAGGTGCAGGCTGTCCGTGCCAGTCGGGCCTTGTTGGATGAAATACAGACCGATGCTGGTTTAAAAACACTACCGTTCTGGTGTGCCCTGGAACCGCGCGACAGTGCTGGGAGTTGGACTGAGTTGGTTTTACTCATGCCGGAGGAAAGCAACCTGCCTGCGGGTGGCTATGAGGTTCCAGCAAGATTGATAGTTGCGCCCGAGACTCTGAGTGATCCGTATCACCCGTACCGAAACTGGTGGGAGTGTGATTCCCAAAGCAAGGATTTGGTCGACTTCGAAAGGGAAATATAAGTATGTCGATGGTGAATAATGCTCACCCAGGCAGCAGTCTGATCCTGCTAAATCTTATTGATCGAGCATTGGTTCGCAGGGGAAAACCAATTGCTCGCGCGGAGTTATTGGAGACATTGCGACCGGAGTTGCTTCCGAAAAGTGAGACAGGAGCAAAACGTTTTGAGTCGAACCTGGATTTCTGGTTGGAAGAAGGGTTGTGGTTGCAGGACAGTGAGGGAATGATTTTCGCGCCCCCTCAGGCCAGTGAGAATGATCTCTCGTCGCGTGTATTGCAGTTGCTTATTGATAATGCAGCCACGCGGTCGGAATCGGCTATCTTGGACGGTACTCGCACTGAGCCATTTCTTCGTGCAATGACCTGTTTGTTAGCGCAGCGTCGGTACACCTTCATGGGAGGGGAGTCGGTAAGCTCTTTCAATGCCGCCGAGGCGGTAAATAGCCATCTACCGGGTCGGGAATTGAATGAGTCTAACGAACTCTCGACCTTTTTGGCCTATGGGGAATTCCTTGGCTTCTTGGAGCCCTTCGGAAAGGGTTACATTGTAGATCCTACTTTAGCTATCGAACCCTACCTCGAGAGAATTTTCGAAGGCGGGCGAGTACTTCCGTTTAGAGTATTTGTCGAACGTTTGGGAAAGTACCTGCCACTGCTTGATGAGGGGGGCTATCGTCGATTGTTGGAACCTTGCATGGAAAATTGGAAGCCAGACGCACCATATGAAGTAAGTGCCGCACTCAGTCACGCTCTAGTCCGTCTGGAAAGTCTGTTTCGATTGCGCTTGGAAAAGTCCTCTGACGATAGTTTGAGTATGCGTCTGCTGTTGCCAAATGGTGTTCAACGCTCCGTAGGTGAGATTCAATACCGTACCGAGGTTGCTGTATGAATCTGATCAATTACTGGCCAAGTTCGGAACACATTTCCCAGTGCATCCGTACGGAGGCAGAGGAGTTAGCTGAGCACGTACTCTTAGCGGTGCATGAGCCTATGCAGTTGCTTCGGGTAGGTAACGGAGCAGAGCAGCAATGTACTGAGGCCGATCTGCTAGCGCACTTTCTTGAGGTGGAGAGACCGATTCCCTTGGTCGGGCGTTCCGGCGTTGGAAAATCCCACCTGATTCGCTGGTTGGAAGCTCAACTAAAACTGCAGTCGCTGTCCGCCAGTTGGCATATCGTTCGCATTCCGAAGAATGCAAGTTTGCGCCAGGTATTGGAAATCCTTCTGGATGGCTTGGAAGGAGAAGAATTCGAGAGTGCACGTCTACGGATTCGGTCGGTAGGTGAGATGCTGAGGACCGGAGAGGTCGCTGACTTGCTGTTGACCTTCATGTCACAGCAATTGCAGCGACTCAACGCCCGCGTCGCAGAGCAAATTAGCTATTACCGAGGAAACCTGCAGGCCAGTCAACAATTGTCTGCTGAAGAAAAGCAGCGTTGGCGAGATGTTAACGCGCATACCACGCCGGGGTGTGGTCTTTCCGAACTGATTACCGACCCTAATTTCAAGAGAAGCTTGCTTGATCCGAAGCATTGTATTTATCAGTTCGCAAGTCGGTTGACTCAGGGCGCTACCGATCAAGAGTTAAGTCGAAACGATTACCAGATCAGGGCCGAGGACCTGGACTTCAGTTTCAACCTCGATGACCTGTCGCAAAGCGCTCGGCAGTATGTCAGTCGAGCCCAATTAAATACCAATCGGCAAGCCCAAGAGTCCGCAGCAGGCGTATTAAACGAAGTTTTGGGTGAGTCCACCAGAACTGCTTTTCGTCATTTGTTCAGTTTTAATGGCGGTAGTTTTTTAGATCTTTTTAAAGACATCCGTCGTACCTTGAAACATCAGGATCGCACTCTGGTGGTACTGGTGGAGGATATGGCGGCGATTTCTGCTATCGAGGACGTGCTGATCGACAGCCTTCTGGAAGAGGCCGTTAGGGATGAAAAGCAAGAACTGTGTACGCTTCGCTCGGCTATCGCGGTAACAGATGGTTATCAAGGATATCTGCGGCGGCAGGACACGATTAGAACACGTGCACAGTATGAGTGGTTGATACGCGATCATGGCCAGAGTCGCGAGCAAACGCTGGAGCGCATTGTTGATTTCTGCGGTCGGTACCTGAACGCTGCCCGTCACGGTAGTTCAAAACTGAAAGCGTCCTGGTTGGAGCGTTCGACAGACGTCAGTTGGCCGTTAATCTGGCAAGATCCTGAAGGCCCACCGGAGGAACTCCAGGCATTCGGCCATTCGCCTTCTGGCGTGCCGCTCTTCCCTTTCAATCGCAACGCGATCAATGCGCTGGCGGATCACTATTGCAGCAACGATGAAGAGTTGAATTTCAACCCCCGCCAAGTGTTGAACCAAGTGGTGTTGCGAGTACTACGTGATCATCGGCAGGCGTGCCAGGAGCAGAGATTCCCGCCGGCAGATTTCGCCAGTATCAAGGCCGGTGCGGGACTGATTGACCTGTATAGACTCGACGAACCAGCGCGCTGCGAATCCTTGGCTGCTATCTGGGGGTACGGTTGCCGATCTATCGCAGAGTTGCAGCAGAACTTGGATTGGCGCATAGCAAACGTCTTCGGTCTAAACGCATTGGCGTCTTTGTTGGAAGAGGTTCAACCCGTTGGCTTTGTTCGCCCGCCAACGCGGACAGACACTGGCCCGAAGAAAGCCAGACCGACTGTAGAGCCAAGAGGAGTGAAAACAGATCCCGATCCCGATCAGCACCGATTGGAAGAGATCGTTTCAGAGTGGTTTCAGCGCAGAAGAAAATTGGAGCAAAACGAATCCAGGGACCTAAGAAACGCCCTGAATAAGATGTATCAGCAATATGCTCACCCAGAATGGCTCGGCTTAGGGGCGCGGCCGGAATTACTGCGTGGGGCGATTGTTAATATCAATATTCCATTCTCCATTACCGGTAACAAAGCCACTAATCTCGTGTGGTTTTGCCAGGAGACGGACTTTGAGGATCCTCAAAAGGCAGTTGCTTTGAAGGGGGTTGCGCTGGCGCTTCTGCGTTACGAGAGCGTCAATCGGAGATCCAATGGGATAGGTTGGCAATATACTGGTGGATTCGATGATTACTTGCGCTACCAGAATTTCGCCTCACATTGGGTTCCTCAGGTTCTACAAACACTTTCGCTGATGGAGCGCTCAAAGCTTCATGAGGTGATCCAGGAACAATTGAGTCTAGTACCCATCTTGGGGTTATGGAGGACCGCGTCCAATGATCGCCAACGACTCAATGAATTGCTCACTCCGGCACAGAGGATTCTGGAGTCATTGCCAAAACCTGCTTCTCCTGTACTGCTAGAACTCCGCAAAAGTGCGTTGGATGAGTGGGAAGGGAAGCGAGATGCATGGTTGAAGTTTGTGGCTGCCAATGACCATGGTATGGACGGAGAGTTGGCGCTCAGGTCATTCAAAGAGGCTAGTAAGACTGATTTTAAGCAGAAACTGCCCCGGTATGACAGAGAAATAACCCAGGCACTGCAGTCGTCGTTCAATGTGCTGTCCGTTCTAGATGGCTATTCTCGGCACGAGCAATTTTGCCTCTTGCTGGATCAAATGTCTGAAATTGTTCGTGGTGTAAGTGAAGGCGGGTTGCATTATCCCGCTCAGTTTTCAGACGTGCCGAATGCCAAGAGAATGCGTGAGGCATTGAACTCTCTAAAGGCGAGCGAGGTTTGGGCGGCAGTCAAGGTTTTCCTCTCATCTTGGAACGAATCTGATTTGTCCAAGAAGTTGCAGTTGATCAATCAGGTCGACGGTCAAAAATTGGAAGAGGCCGTTCAGACACTGGGGGCGTGGGATAAATTCTACTCCTATGTATTGCCGCGTCTGGAGAATGAGAATCGTCAATCTGGCCTGGACGTCTTGGGGCAGTCGCAGGAGAGGGTCACCGGATTGTTGAAGGGGTTGACGGGCACTTTGAATGACTTGTTGGAGGCGTGCCGTGAGTAGTCTTGAGCAAAAAGTTTATGCTTTGCGCGAGCAGTTTGAACTAAATCGCTCGGCCGGTGAACTGCGCACCGCCATTGATGATTGCCAGGAGATTTACGAGAGATTTGTGTCGCTTTCCGAAAGGCTTGATTTGCTGCAGCGCCAATCATCGAGCATTGGCGCTTTACCGGTTGACGCTCCAGAATTGTTGGATTTGAAAGCAGAGTTTAAAGAGCAGGTGTCCACGTCTCTGACAAGTTTGGGAGTTTTTTTTGAGGTTTGGCGAAAGAATAAACAAGTTTCTCGTCAGGACGATTCTCTCGAGAATTCGCGAGTTGCACTTGAAAGTCTGGTTGTTCGATTGGAGAGCAAAATCGACTCCTGCTGGAAAAAGTGGACGGAACAACTGTACAGCCAGTGCATGGTCGAGAAGGTGATACTGGATAGTCAACGCGAGATACCGGGTTCCGAACGCGTATACAGCGACTATATCGAGTTGCAGGGAAGGTTTAAAGATCTAGCAAAGCAAGTACCGGAGACCGTATGGCCTCTTCGCGATTTGATGGACCTTAAAAATCGTATGGAGCAGGTTAGAGGGGAAATGCAACTCGATCTTCCTGAGAACGTTAAGCGTTTCTTCAAGTTATTGAACCAGCGCGGAAGGTCTACGGGTGTTCCATTGTCGGAGATGGACAAGGACACCTTCTGTTGGTTGCTTGAGCACGACTTGCTAGGTCAGTTCTCCGTCGAACGCAGTAGGAAGCTATTTTGATGGAAATATCCATGGAGCGTTTGTGTACTGCCCTCGATCGCCTGGAGGAGTTGGAGACAAGTTTGCTGGCCTGGGGGGACACCGGTGGCTTCTTCACTGAAGACGAGATACTTGCGACACTCGAAGAGGTGCTTCCCGAGGACGATCCCTATGAAGTTCTGCTCGGACTCTGCGATCACGCAATGGTGATCGAGGCTCCCCACCCCGAGGGATTGTCCAAGCGCTACAGGACGCGAATGGGAGAGGCTGTGCATCTGTACCGCCATCTTCGCCAGTGGTTCCTAAACAAACCGGTCGACCAGGCCCGTACGCTAGTTTCCGATTTTCGTTTCGTTCGGCGGCCGCGTAGTTACCCCTGCCGCGATCAGAGTTTGCAGAAACTGCTAGATGGCTTGGGCGAGGGCGCTTCTGCGCGATTCCACCTGCCAATCCGCGCTCTACTGGGACAACAGGAGAACCTGCTTCTGGCCGGCTTTCAGGTGCGTGCTACTACTCGAGTCCTGCAGGCGTCTAAGGATCGGTCCATCCATGCTGCCGGCAGCATAGTCTGTGCCGGCACTGGTAGCGGCAAGACCTTAGCTTTCTATTTACCAGCCTTAGCTGCCTTATGCAGTCAATTGGCTGAGGATGCTTCCTCGCGAGTACGCATTCTGGCGATCTACCCGCGGCGTGAACTGCTGAAAGATCAGTTCATGGAGACTTGGAGCCAATGCCGAAAATTGGACGAATTGGTCAAGTCGCAGTCAGACCGAAAAATTTCCATTGGGGCATTTTTTGGCGACACGCTGGAGAACACCAGTACTGCCCATGAAGCCGCAAAAAAGTTCAGGGGCAATTTGCCGTTCGACTTGTTGCGTTGCCCAACGAAGGATTGCTCCGGAAAAATGGAATGGCGTCTGGAGGGTTCTGTCGCGCAACGCGAAGAACTGCACTGCAGTCGCTGTGATCATTATGTACCTCATGATGAGGTTCGATTGACTCGGCGGTCTTTGGCTGCTGCGCCACCGGATATCCTCTTCACGACGACTGAAATGCTGAATCAGCATCTTGGGAACTATGCATTCCACCACTTATTCGGGGTAGGTAACTGCGAGGGGCCCACACTGGTGCTGCTGGATGAGGTGCATACTTATGAAGGTAGTAGCGGAGCGCAGACGGCCTATCTGCTACGGCGTTGGATGAAGCGAAGTGAATGCCGGCCACACTTCGTTGGACTTTCCGCTACTTTGAGCGACGCACCTGCTTTTTTTTCCGAGTTAATTGGGGCGAAAGAAGGTCATGTGGAGTTGATCGAGCCTCTTGCGGATGAGATGATGGATGAGGGCGCCGAGTATCTCATGTTGTTGCGCGGGGATCCGGTTTCTCAAACTGCATTGCTTTCCACCACCATTCAGGCCGCCATGTTGACTCGGCGTATCCTAGATAATCGTGACAAGAGATCGCGTGGAACATGGGGAAGTAAAACTTTCGTCTTTACCGATGATCTGGATGTCAACAATCGACTCTATCACCAACTGGCAGATGCTGAAGGTTGGAAAACCAGGGGCGCTCAGTTGGTGCCGGATCATGAACCGCTGGCAAGCTTGAGGGGAGGTGGTCGCTATCTGGATTATCCAAGCCGTCTTAAACGTATTCAGTTAGGCCAAGACTGGCAAATAGGCATGGATATCGGGCATTCGCTCGACAATGATGATCGTGCTCGGGTAGGCCGGACCTCTAGTCAGGACTCTGGCGTCGACCCTAACTCCGAGATAGTGGTGGCTACTGCTTCGCTGGAAGTCGGCTTTAACGATCCATCGGTTGGGGCGGTTTTGCAGCATAAGGCGCCGCGAAGCGTTGCGTCCTATCTGCAGCGCAAGGGACGTGCTGGGCGCCCCCGCGGGATGCGCCCATGGACCCTCGTTGTGCTTTCTGAGTTCGGTCGAGATCGAGTTGCTTTCCAGCGTTACGAGGAGTTGCTTACCCCTGAAATCAAGCGACAGAGGTTGCCCCTTCAGAATGGGCATATCCAGAAGATGCAGGGGGCAATGGCGACGCTGGATTGGTTAGCGATGCTGCTGAAGGAGGGGGCGGTTTGGAGAATCCTGAAGTATCCCAAAGGATCGTCTGCACAACTGACGACCTTACTCTCGTTTGTTGAGCAAGTACTGCAACCAGGTGGAATGCAGGACCGATATGTTGGTTATTTGAAGGACGCGTTGCGCATAGATGAGGCAGCCTTGCAGCAAGTGCTGTGGGCTTCACCGCGATCATTGATGTTGTCTTTTTTGCCGACGCTTCGGCGGCAATTGAAAACGCTGTGGTGCGAGTATGGAGAAAAGTGGAAAGAATTACCCCGAGGCCGCTCTCCGATGCCGGCTTTCATTCCAGAGGCAATGTTCGCCGAATTAAATATTCCTAACCTATTCGTGTCTTTGCAGCGTGGGGAGGGTAGTGATGCAAAATGGGAAGGACTGCCATTTTATCAGGCTTTGCGCGAGTTCTCCCCCGGCAGGATTTCCAAGCGTTTTGCTATCAAGTATGACCTGGCTGATTGGTTGATCCCGGAGGGATTTCAGCCGATTGCCGATACCCTACAACAAGTTGACTTTGAGATTGCAGAAGCATTCGGAGAGTACCTACAGAACGAAGGGGAGGTGGCCGCGGGATCCGATGCAGAATTGTCTGTAGTGCGCCCACGGGAAATACATACCCGCGCTCTGCGCAAGGCGAGTGGGTTGACGGAAAAGAGTAATTCCCGCCTGCGTTGGGACTCGGAATTCATCTTGGCTGAACATACATCTGTTCAGAAGCCACCGATGGGAAGTTGGGGGAAGCACCTGATTGATGTGGCGTTTTGCCTCCACCAGCAGATGACGCCGCTTGAGGTGGTGCGCTATAGCAAAGGAGCTGACGCCACGCTGCGTTTTCGCAGCGGCCAAATCGCGCGGGTGAATTTTGCATGGAAAAGCCAAGGTGAGCCGATAGCTGTAGGTGCGCGTCAGTGGGTGGATGGTATGCGCCTTCGTTTTCGAGTCGGCGATGAAACTATTGCCGATCTCCTGGGGACCCTTGCCATATCGGCCGCATTGCGTCCTTTGTTGTTCCGGCGGCGGGTCGAGCAACTAGGCCGTTTCGACGGTGACCCCTTTACAGCCAATTGGGTATGCGAGTGCTTCCTTGCCGCTTTGGGCGCTGAGTTGAAAGACGTAGACCCGTCCGAGCCATCGGTGATGCATGGAGCCTTGCGCCGTCTACTTTCCGACGAGGGCAAGGAGCGCTTGCTCGCTATTCCGCAAAGCCTTTTCCAACTTGATGTGCAAGAAGAAAGTTCCAGAGAGCAGGAATTACAGGCCGACCTGCGCGGACTCCTGGGATGCTCTGAAGTGCTAGCCCAACTAGCAGATTGTGCCGAGCCTCTGTGGCGGGATATTCATGCCTTGCCAGATATCGTGGAATGGACAAAAGAACTGCTGGCCAATACGTTGGCAGCAGCAACCCAGCAAACACTATGTACCTTGCTTGGGGACGTTAATGAACGCTCGGTGAATGCCGATGCGCTTTGGCAAGACGGTGACCTGGAAGTATGGCTCAGCGAGGTCGAAGCGGGTGGTTGTGGAATCATTAGTCGCTTGGCCGAAGACTACTTCGATGATCCTTTGCGATTTCTGAATGTATTGGCGTGCAGTTTGCGCCCTGGTGACTACGAGCAAATTGACTTCGATCTCTACGAATTGCTGGAGAAAGCTTCTGTTGATGAGGAAGTCGAGAGGGTTCTAACGGATGTCCGTGCAGCTGCCGATCATAAGCAGCGTCGCAAGGCCGGTGCAGCCATGCATTCCAGTCTCTCGCGGGCGGGGTTTGTACTTAGCCACAGTTTTCTCAGTGTATTGCACTCTCGCATACTCAAGCCGAGCAGCAGTCGGCAAACGGATGCTGAACTGCTTACATTGCTCAAGCAATGGCGAGAACTTGAGGTTAGGAGTGGCATTGAGTGGCCCCTTAATATCGTTTCCCACACGTTGGCGGCGCAGAAGATGAGAGCGAATGCGACTGTCTCTGATTTATTTCGTGCTTATTGTGTGAATCAGGGGTTATTGTGGCCGCGAGGTAATACAATTCGCCAATCGGAATTGAATCGTTACAATCCTTTTAGTAATGGGAGTGCAGCCACGGAACGAATGCTGGGCGCTGGTTTGTTCGCCGGGCGTAGACCTCGGATAGTGTATTCAAATTCCTATTTTAGTGAATTGCACAAATTCTTGCGAGAAGAGGGTAGCGTCGAATTGGTGATTCCCCGCGACCAGCAGGGGGGAGTGTCCAAAGTTATTACCGAGGTACAGTTGTATCCGGTTGACTATCTGGGTTTGTTACTTTACCCCAGAGTGGGCGAACTACAGAGAGAAGACGGTTCCCTGGTGCTGGTCATAGAGTTGGCGGAGGCTTTGCAGTGAGGGCGCGCTATGAATGAGCAGCGGCAGATTTTTCTGCATGGACCTCTGGGGCGTAGGCAGTTTCGTGAAGTGCTAAGCACTATGCTGGCGTCTTTGCTGATCAATCCAGACGAGATCTGGCTTGTATCACCTTGGTTGAGCGATTTTCCTTTATTGGATAATCGCTCAGGTCAATGGAATTCATTGGAACCCAAGTGGGGTAGTCGAACCGTTTCGTTCAGCGAGTTATTGGCACGGGCGGTCACGGGGGGGTGTTCCTTGCGAATTGCAACCCGAGATGTAGACTCCAGTCGCTATTTTGTCCGTGGTCTTGAAAATCGTCTCGGCGACAATCCGGACTTTCACTACTTGATCAGTGACACCCTGCATTCGAAGGGCTTCTTGACCCGATCGGGGTTTCTTAAGGGCTCCTTGAACTACACATTCAGTGGTACGCAACGAAACGATGAGCATGTGACTCTGACACAAGACGCGCAGGTGATATCCGATGCGTTTCTTGAATTTAAAAATCATTATCGTTTCGAGGTCGATAGATGAATATCCCACCAGATTGGCTTCGAAACTTTTTCGCTGAAGACAATCAAATCGATCTTGATCGAGTACTTTCGTTGAATAACCCGTACGATCCAAAGTTTCAGGATCTACTCAAGCCACTCGTGTCTTCAGCAATCGAGGGAAAATGGCCGTTGCTGCTTCCGGTTAGTCGTGGCGGCGAACTTTATTTCTATGGTGCTGAACGCGACAGGCGATCTTTGGAGGAGTTGCGGCAGATACTGCAAGCGGTGCTGGGAGCAGCGGATACGTATTCAGAGTTTCCATTTATTAAGGTAGCCCGGGAAAAAATCGAACAGATTCTTTTACAGCAGGCACCTTCAGGGCTTCTCAAAGTTGATTTGTTGCGCCAGTCGCAGAGCGACTTCGCTTTACGTAAACGTGTGTTTCAAGCGTTGGCATCGGTGCTGGACCTCTATCAGCAACGGCCGCCAGTAACCGCTGTGGTGAAGCGGCCAGTTGGGCGGATCCTGCGGGATTTCTTCGCTGCTTGTCAGTCCAGGGATGGTTCGAAAACATCGCACTTTTTTGACGAACTCAAAACGACAGGCAATTTCAGTCAGCGGAACCTGATTTCTCTGGAGTTGCAGGCCTGGGAGGCTGAGCGTCGTTGGTCGGACATTCTAGGACATCCCCGACTAGTGGATATGCTGGGCGGAAGAATGCCTGCCCAACTGGTTCGGGTTCTATTGCGTGCCATAGGTAATTTAGGCGGTGATCGCTTGCTGGAACCAGCAGCGTTTGGCGAACTCCCCCTAGAGCATATACGTCTTCTATGTCAGCCGATCAGCCCTCTTTTTGCCAATCGGCCTCCCCTGGAGACGCGCGAATGCTTTGCATCCGACTGGAAACTCTGGGCGATAGGCGCCGGGGCATTGGGCTTCTCCGATGGCCTTGATGGTCTTCCTGACTTCATCGATCCGGCCTGGATTTGCGGATTGCACGTCTGGGCCAATTTGCCGACCAAGACCCCGGTAGCGCCAACCATAGCGCCAATCCCTTCGTTGCAAAAAGTCGGATCTCCCCAGACCTTTAACGATCTGCGACTAGTCCTCGAAGGCTCGCTATCTGCCTCCATGGAAGAGTTACGCGAGATCTGGGTCGCAGTGCAGGAAGCACCCGAAGAGTTAAAAAATGAACTCTACGTTTATCCACGCCTGCAGTCGGTTTGGCAAGGCATATGTCAGGTCTTTGATGGTAGTAGGGAACTTGGTTGGAAGGGATGGCTAGAACGCCTGAAGGAGGCTTCTACTGACCCAGATGCCCTGATTCATGAGTTGCAGGAGGAGAGCCAGAGCTGGTCAATAGAGTCCTTCTCGGAGGCTCAGTTGAGTCAGTGTCTGCATGGCGATGCGAGTACTGCCCTATTGTTGCGAGACAGTTTGCCGTTGCTGCTTGACTGGCTGGATCGTCGTCAAATCCTCTGCTCCGGGCACTTCTGGCTGGAATGGCTGGAGTTGCTGGCGCTCGATGATTTGGTTAATCCGTCGGACGTACAATTGGCAGGGCAGATTGTGCGACGCTTCTTGTCCCGCCCTAGCCATATCGGCGACCGTGCGCGCCTAGGGGAAGCCTTGGAGTTGTTATGGGAAAAGGGCGGTTCGGTCAGTGCTTATTCGGAAATGCTCGAGATTGTCGAGTTGCTCCTTGACGAGACTCAACCGGAGCAGCAAGAGTTGCAAAAGCTCTGGTTGGTACTTCAAGGATTTGCCTTGAGTCGCTGGACTCGTCTCGAGTTAGCGCAGCGTTTTCTCACCAGAAGCCTCGCCAGAGAGATATTTGGTGAGAGCAATGAAGCGTGTTATCCGCCACTAGTTGCTGAAGAAGGCGATGCTGATTTTGACGTCCAAACAAGAAAGCTATCGGGTAGGCTGCTGGCTATCTACAGCCTCACTGAAGGGGCCGCGCGACGGGCTAAAACGGTACTGGAAGGCATGTTCGAAGGGCTGCGAGTGGAACTCAATCATGATCACACTGCGACCCCAACTCTGCAGAATTTAGCCAAAAAAGCTAATTACTTTTTGTTTGTTGCCGGTAGCGCGAAGCATCAAGCCTTCTATCCCGTGAGTCGGATAAGACAGGATTTGATCTATCCCTTAGGAAAAGGCGCATCGAGCATCATCGAAGCATTCTGCAAAAGCTGCGTAAATTCTACTTCGGAGTGATTAGGTGAATTTATAAAGGTCAAGCGTTCTGCGTCATCGTTCGGCGAGCATGCAGAGTTGCTTCGACTCGACATGCGTGTTGCCTGACGGGTTGTCGAGTGAACAATCCGTCAGCATTACCTACGTGATCAATGTCTACCGCGTCCAGCGTAACACGCAGCGGTCACCGCTGAGGCGACGCTCGACCATCACGGCACAAAGACTAGGTACTGAATCTTCGAGTTGCTTACGGATAAACGTACACAGGTTTTCGATTGTGGCCGGCCCCAGATCTTGCACCTCGTCAAGTAGCCGGTGATCAAGCATCTCGCGAACACGTGCAATCTCGCTTCGTAGGTAGCCTAGGTCAATTAGCATGCCGGAGGTGGCATCTGGTTGGCCTGCGACGGTTACCTCCGCTTCATAGGTGTGCCCATGGATGCGGCGGCTACTTTCGGTCTCTATGCCACGATTCAATGTATGGGCAGCCTCAAAGTAGAACCGCTGCGACAATTCGCAAACCGTGTTGCTATTCGAGTTGAGCATGGACTCAGCGGCGGGCGAAGGGGACGGAGGGGCAATTGGAGGTGTGGGCATCAGCGGATCTCCAATATTTTGTGTGTTTGCACTGACAGTCGCCACTTGGTATTGGCTTGACAATAGGCAATTGCGGATCGAGTGTTTTGCCGTTGCAATGGACCATCCATTGGTTGTAATAGGTAGTACTTGAAGTCAGTGGCGGTAATGGTGTCGGGCAGCAGTCCCGGTTGTGGGTAGACGAGTTTCAATTCGTCACCGCTTTGCTGTACCCATTCCGTGCCAGCCTTGGGGCTGACACAGATCCAGTCGATACCGGCAGGCGCTGCGATGGTCCCATTTGTCTCAACCGCTACCTCGAAATCTTGGTTATGAAGTGCATTGATCAGGTCCTCATCGACCTGTAGCAACGGTTCACCTCCTGTGAGCACGATATAACGGTGCGCTTGACCAACTGGCCACTGCGAGCTAATCCGCTCGACCAAGGCCTCCGCGCTCAGGTACTTACCTCCCGAGGTTCCATTTGTACCTACAAAATCGGTGTCACAGAACTGGCATACCGCTTGGGAGCGGTCGGCTTCCCGGCCGCTCCAGAGATTGCACCCAGCAAAGCGACAGAATACTGCTGGCCGGCCCGCTCGAAGCCCTTCTCCTTGCAGGGTGTAGAAAATTTCCTTAACGCTGTAGGTCATACGTCGTTATCCCGCTGGAATGCCTCGAAGCCGTTTCGGCGCAATTCGCAAGCTGGGCAGTCATTGCACCCATATCCCCACTCATGTCGACGCTTACGATCGCCTAGGTAACAGGTGTGGGTTTCCTCCTGAACAAACTCGACAAAGCCAAGCCCGCCAAGGTCTTTGGCCAAGTCCCATGTTTGTTTCTTATCCAGCCACATCAAGGGTGTCTCGATAACCAACGGTAAATCCATGCCAAGGCCGAGAGACACCTGCAGCGACTTCAGCGTGTTGTCTCGACAATCTGGATAGCCTGAGTAGTCCGTTTCACACATTCCGCCCACTAGTACGCTAAGTCCTCGTCGATACGCGATGGCGGCAGCAAAGGTGAAGAACAGCAGATTGCGTCCAGGAACAAAAGTGTTGGGAAGCCCGTTCTTCTCAAATTCTATTTTCTTCTCGGCTGTCATCGCTGTATCGCTGATCTGGCCGAGTAATTTGAGATCAAGTACGTGATCATCACCAAGTCGCTTAGCCCAGTTCGGGAACCTGTTACGTATTTCCAGCAAGATGTTTATCCGGCACTGGAGTTCTATTTCGTGCCTCTGGCCATAATCAAAGCCAATAGTCTCAATGTACTCGTAGCGCTCTAGCGCCCAGGCAAGGCAGGTTGTGGAGTCTTGCCCGCCTGAAAATAAAACTAAGGCTTTTTTATGCATCTTCCCATCCTCGGAACTGGGCGTGTACTTAGCGACGCTTCAGTTCTTGCTTAAGCTTTTCGGTCAGGTACTTCGTAAGTAGTCCGATATCAGTAGGAGTGTTTTGGATACCGTTCCAGGGGCGTTGGTCAGTTTCTGAAATATGCCATTCACCACTTGTCCATGCGGTATGAGGTTTCAAAAGTTTGAGGCCTTCGATGAAATCTTCTTTGCTGGCCGAACCTTGCTCGGAATAAAGCATTTCCATAACGAAACTCAACGATACTAGGCCCGCCCCGTGCTTCAAGCGTGAATTTCTGGGCGCTAGTCCTTCCCACTCCGATCTGAAAACCACACGCACTGCGTGAAAGAAATTGTTGATGAGTTCGATGCTGCGCCCCTCAAAGTCATCGAATTTCATAAAGCTACGAATGGCGCCGTCGTTAGCAGAGTTCATTACAAACTTCTGCATCGCCATGTCGCTTAAAACTCCCTTGGGGTTTGTATGTTGCTTGATCTCACCAAACAGAGAGGAGTTTGGCAAGAAGTTCAATAAATCAATAATGTGAGCTGCGAATTTGCGACTGGTAAATCGTTCAGGCAAGCCGTCAACAGTTGGTAAAAGTTCATAAATCAGTGACTTTGGAAGCGGTCGCGTATTGTTAACGAGCACAAACTGTTGTCGTAGTTCGTTGTAGTCTTTACAAATCAATGCAGACACAAATACCTGGAACCCAGGCTTTTCCATCGTCGCAAGGGCACTGAGTCGTTGTTGGCCATCAACCACAAAGCCTGGCTTGGAATCAGTAGTCTCAATAACGATTTCTACGATGCCTTCACCGAGGTCTTTAATCGTGACTCCATCTAGAAAGGCTAAGATGATCGCGTTAGGGAGCAATGCATCATCGCGTTGAAGGTAGTCGCGAATATCTCTAATGTGCGAGGCAACCTGATGGCGCTGAAAACCTTTAAGATGACCGTCCTCATTGCGTCCGACTCTCTCAATTTCAGAAAATTCTAAAATGTCATTTGGAGTGGCCGCGAAAGAAAATACGTCATGCCCGGATGCCTGTTGGGCGCGCACACCCTTGAATCGATAGATCATTGTTTCGAAGATTCCAGAGTTTTCTGAAGGTGGCGGTGATAAACGCCCAGGTTGTGAAACCCGCGTCTTTTGTTTCTGTTACTTGCTCTAAATATAATGGTTTCGATGCCGGTTGACTGGCAAATCGAGCACTGGCATTTTTGCCACGGCTTATCTCTCAGTGTGGGTGAGATTAGCCGGATATGTTTTGCTACTTCTTTTTCCATTTCTGCTGGTGATGATATCGATCCCGACAGTGTTAGCCGGAGATAGTCGACTAACACTCCTAGGGTTGAGTCAAAGTCGAGCAGGCCTTTGTCGTACTCACGAATTGCTGATAATGCCGATTTTTCCTTTTTTTGTAGTTCTTCTGCGCTCAGCTTCCCTTTTTTTATTCCCTGCATAAGGCGTGGGTTTTCAATTGCCTGAGGGATGCGGATGGCGGTGTAATAATCCAGTTTGCTTGTTGTGGTGCCCATGTAATAGTTGCATTTTGCATCTTTGAATGCGCGTATAAGGGGGGACGTTGAGTCGAAACTGGTAATGCCATATCCAGTGAATTCATGTATGTTTTCGGCTTTGGCAAATCCCAGGAGGTGAATATTTGTTTCTGGCTTAAGAGTTGCACGAAGCGCTTTCAGAACTTCATGAATTTGATCGACCTTTAGAGGGACTAATCCTCCGATTGCCAAGTAGCGATATCCCATGCCTTCAAGTTGTTTAGCAGCGCTCGCCATGCTCTGTGGAGACCAACCCTGCACTGCTCCTAGAGGCTCAAAGGGCCATCCTGCCTCTTTCACCAGGCGCAGAAATTCTTGCGCATTTTTTAGTGTGATTTCGTACCGAAACAGCACATCTTCCGACTGACTCTCCGCTGGAGGATTGCTGCAGTCGCAGTCGAATATGATGTGGTCCGGCGAGCAACCGTGGGTGAATCCTGCATCTGAGTAAAACTCTACTACCTCGCTTGGGCTATACGCAGGGGTCGGATGCTCTACATAGGCGAAAGCCCCACAGTCACCCAAAACCATAGTGTCTTTGAACTGGACGCCATCGAGTCGTAGAAATTTGCGCACACCCTCTCTCAGGAAACGCTGCTGTTCGGAGGTTGAATACCGAACCTTTGAATTAGCGACCCCATTTGCGGGCCGCACAGCGCTCATCGAAACCAAGAGTCCGTCATAAGGGATAGGGGACATCATTTCGTGCGCATAACGGTCATCCCAGTATCTCTTACGGCCCGGCGCATTTCGATCGTTGATGAAGTCGTAGTCCGGGTCTACATAGTCTTGGGTGTCGGCGTATAAGAATTTCATTGGTGAGCGCTGGTCATATAGAGGCGGATCAAGGTTTCTTGCAGTACCTTGATATCTTGGGGGGTGCTTTGGATTTCATTCCACTGGGCATTAATAATCGGCCAATGACCTGATGTCCATGCACAGTAGGGGGCGACTCTGCTCAGTTCATTTAGTATGGCGTCGTAGGTCTCGTGCTGCCCTCCGATTTTGGCGTAGATCCGATCCATAAGGACGCCCATGGCAATTACCCCTGCAGAGTGCATGAGGCGACTGTTCTTGGACTCAAGTGCCCACGCCTCTGGGAACGTATCGCGGACAGCTCGCCAGAAGGTCGTCAGCAGGTGATACATGGACTCAACGTTAGCTGCACCGTCTCTGCTTGAGGTGTACGGAGCCAATGCCCCCAGCGGATTACTAATGCTGTTCCGGATCATCGTAATGACAGCAGTGTCAGTGATAACTGCTTTGCAATTGTGCTCGGACGACCGCTTTATGAGTTTATAGAAAGGAGAGTTAGGATCACGGCTAAGAAGCCCGCATAACTCAGCCGGAGCTTTGCGAGCACTCAGTTCGCGGGGTAAAAGAATACCGCCCGTCTCTGGTAGTAGTTCATTGATCAGTCGAGTAGGCAAGGGCTTTGCTTTGTTGACCAAAATGAACTGCTCGCGCTGGGTGGTCAGGCTATCAGATACGAAACCGATCACTGGAACTGGTAGATCTGAATTGGCTGCTTTCGCTAGCGCTATCGAGCGCTGTTGCCCGTCCACGATCCAGGCAGATCTCAAGCCTTCCTCCCTAATAGGGATCGTCAGGGTACCCGCTTGCGAAAGCCCCGCGTCGCCGGTCGGCTTGCTCCCGCGTGCGGCAACGAAGCGTAGGTCCGGAGACAGCGCCAGGATGATTGCGTTGGGGAAGAGCACGTTTCCCTGATTGAGGTACTCGGTAATCCCTTTGACATGGTTTTTAATCTCGGGGCGCTGGAAGCCCTTGAGGGGGCTACTGTCTTCGCGAGAAAGGCGGGTGATGTCAGCAATCCGGACCAGGTCAGATCCTTTGATGAATAATGCGTACACATCAAGGTTGTCGCCTTGAGTGGTGCGTAGTGCACGCACCACAATCGCATTTTCGCTCGTCATGCTTTGCTCTCTATGCTGTCCTGGCATTTGATGTCGCGCCAGATTTTCCGGAAACGCGATTGCTCGCACGAGACCTGGGCCACATCCCTTAGGTAGCGTAACAAGCGGGTGGAACTGCCTTTGTAGTCGGCCCACACACACTTGAGCATGTAGGCAATTTCACTGTCCGATGCTCGCCGTCGGACAGTCATTTTGGCTGGCGACAAATCATTCATCGCTTCGGAGACGGCCTTACGAGCGACTTCTGCAGGAGCACTCGACAGTTCAAGAACCTCAACGAAGTGACGCATGGCTCTCTGAGGGAAATCATTGCGAGTGCCTGGTAGTGTTGAGCCTTCAAGGCGTTCGTCATAGGGCATCGCCATGCTTCGCAAGCGACGGGGAAGCATCTCAATGCCTGGGCGCGAAGTGAATATCCTGACCTTGTCGATGTGTGCATCCTCTATTTTTTCGAGGTCTGCAGCTATCAACTGAACGTAGCTTGAAGTAAGTGCGATCAGCGTTAAATCGATGTCTGGATGGCTGACGAGATCAGCTAGGGCGCTTGCTCTTTCACGGGTGCCATTCACGGCTTCCCACCAGTCTGACGCGCGGAGCCCCCATTTTTGGAGGTGTGGGATGATAGAATTCGGATCTTGAGACACAGTCAGGTCGTAGGGCGGACACTTATGATCGCTCTCAACCAACCCTAAGCCTGTCGACGCGAACATTAGCCTCGCTCCCAGCCGCGTAGCGACGCACTTCGCGTCGGAAACGCTCCTACCCAGGTAAAGTGAAGATGCCGTCTGCGTGGCAGGACGCTCGTCGACTCGCTCCTTCCACGCTTGCGCCATAGCTGCAAGCGATGGGTAGCATTCGTCGCTCAGCACCACCGAGGGCAGGCCATCAAGGCGCTTTCGATTGGTGCAGTTGGTAATGATGACGGTTCTCATACGAAAAACTGCAAACCTTTGTGGTGATGGTTCTACATTTATCTGGGGTCGCTAATTTAGCATTGAATAACTGCTTAGGCCATGAAAATTGTCTGGTTTTTGTGCGTTTAGGTTGGTATAAGGGCCTGAAAAGTGCTGTTGCCCCTCTGTTGGAGGGCGCTCAAAGAAGGAATAGTTTCATTGCTTAAGTTCAGCGCAATCAAGGCCTTACAGAGCCAAAGCCACCAGGTGGTATCGTTTGCGGCGACGGTTGAGCAGATTTTGGCGATCGCTAGCATCGACCGAGTCAAGCGTGATGATCGTGGAATTCTTAATGGATTCCAGCGGCCTCAGGTGTCCAAACACATACGAGAGATCCGCGATTACCTGACTCGTCCAGATGCGGTAATGCCCAATTCAGTGGTGCTAGCGTTCACCGGTGGAGTAAAGGTGGTTGAGGGGACTGGGGCTTATGCAGAAATTGAGGTGGACATTTCATCCGGTCCGCCTGGGTTCGTTGTAGATGGGCAGCAGCGTCTTTCTGCGTTGGCTGGGATCGAAGGAAGTTCGTTCCAGTTACTCGTTTCCGCCCTTGTCTGTAAGAGCCAGGAAGAACTTCGTCGGCAATTTATTCTAGTCAATAATACAAGTCCACTGCCAAAATCTTTGGTTTACGAACTACTTCCAGGGGTGAGTGGTCTTCCACTTAGAATGACTTCTCGCTCCCGAGCTGCCCGTATCGTGGAAATGCTGAATTATGACGATAGATCTTCGTTGCAAGGGCAAATAAAGCAGCATACAAACCCTCTGGGCGTATTGGGCGATACTTCGCTTCAAAAGTTGGTGATGAACTCCCTTTCTGACGGTTACTGCCGAGAAGTTATTGAGTTGTCGGGAGGTGAAGATCTTTGTTTTTTAGCTATTAGCGAATTTTTCCAGGCGGTCCAAGAAGTATTTGGAGATGCTTGGCATGGGCATACGCCAAAAAGTTCGCGCCTCGTCCATAGTGCAGGGATTATCTCTATGGGGTTCGTCATGGAGCAGTTGTGTGCTACAGGAGCGCCATTGGCCCCAGTGTTTAAGTTGGGTCTGAAAAAACTGCAAGGCTATACTGCTTGGACGTCTGGTTCGGGAGATTGGTTTTTCAAAACTGGCAACCGGCCGTGGAATGGAGTCCAAAATCTACATGGTGACATTCATCTGCTGACTGATCATTTGACTAGGGTGCTCCGGAGTTCGGAACTAATAGCTAGTTGAAGAGTAGATGTTGCCAATTCTCGGAGGTGTTATGACCGTGTTAAAATCCTCAAGTAAATCTGCTGCACTGGCCAGTGAAGTCAGTGTTAAGGAATTCTCAGAGCTAATTCTTCATTTGTCCATGGCTTTTCAGGAGGCATTGAGAAGGCTGGCAGGGCAAGATGCGGCTTTCCCTTCCGAGGGTTATGGTATGTTGACTGAAGCGTATGGCTTGCGGACGCGTGCGAACATTCTCTACTTAACGCCTTCCACGCATGTGGTCCAAGGTTTGAATTTTACTCAATCGACTATGCTTGAGAAGTTTGAAGAAGTATTGAGTTGCCTTGGAAATGTAAAAGATTTACATGTCGTTAACTCTATGTTGGTTTCCGTGCTGACTATTGCTTCAGCACTGGGTGATGGGCGAGCTAAAGTTGTAGAGTTCTTGTTCGATAATTTATGTTGTGATCTTGATTCATGGAAGGCTTGACGCGGCGGGTTGCAGGAAAAGGTGGGCCTGTTCTTGAGGGTTCTTGTCTATATATCAAATTTTTAAGGTGGTTATAGGCTTTCTCAATTACATGATCTTGCTGGCGGCGAAGACTTTACTTTGACTCATCGATTGAGTGTGGCTAAATCAAGCAAGCTCAAGTGCAGTAAGTCATAGGAGTTTCTTTCGATCTTTGCCTAGGCGTTTGCATACCAGTAGGGCAGTGAGCCGATAATAGTAATGGCTGTGATCGGAATGATATAAGCGCTCCATGAACCCCACATTCAAAGCGCTTACCTGATCCCCGATGCTGTGCTCCCGATTTCTTTCTGGAGCCTGCCGACGATGATGCGCCCCGACGCCAAAGTCGAAAAAGTCTATCTCTACCCCAAGCCCGTCGACTTTCGAAAATCCATCGATGGCCTCGCAGCCTTGGTTGAACTGGATATCAAGGTGGCCGTGTTCGACCCGGTTCTTTTCGTGTTCCTCAACAAACCGCGCAATCGCGTGAAGATCCTCTATTGGGAGCGCAACGGTTTCTGTCTCTGGCTCAAGCGCCTGGAATCCGAACGCTTCAAAACCTCGCCCGACATCACTGACGAAGCCATTGTCCTGACTGTTCAGGAGCTGAACTGGCTACTCGACGGCTTCGACCTCTGGCGCAACCGTCCGCATCAGGTTTTGACCCCTCGTTTCGTTGCCTCAATCGGTATAATCCTCGGCATGAATTCCATGCCCGATGACCTTCCCGATGACCCTGTCCTGCTCAAGCAAATGCTCCTTGAGGCTTACGCAGCACGCTCGCGTGAGCAGGAAGTCAAAGAAGCCTACGCCACCCACATCGTTGATCTGAAAGAACAGATCAAGTTGCTGCGTGATCGTCTTTTCGGCCGCAAGTCCGAGCAGGCCATCGACCCCAACACGCCGCAACTGGCGATGTTCAACGAGGCAGAGAGCGAGCCTCTGTTGACGGTGGAGACGCCGGATGAAGAAATCGTCACACCAGCGCCACGCCGGGGAAAACGCAAGCCACTCTCGGCTGATCTGCCGCGTATCGAAGTCATCCACGAACTGCCTGAACACGAACTGACCTGTGCATGCGGTTGCCGCAAGCATGAGATCGGTGAGGAAATCAGCGAGCAGCTGGATATCGTGCCGATGCAGATCCGCGTGCTCAAACATGTCCGTAAGGTCTACGGCTGCCGGGGATGTGAAGTTGCCCCGATCACGGCAGACAAACCGGCTCAACTGATCGAGAAGAGCATGGCCAGCCCGAGCGTGTTGGCGATGTTGCTGACCACCAAGTATGTCGATGGCTTGCCGCTGCACCGTTTTGAAAGTGTCCTGAGCCGGCACGGGATCGACATTCCACGTCAGACACTGGCGCGCTGGATCATCCAATGCAGCGAACATGTCCAGCCGCTGCTGAATTTGATGCGTGAGCGATTACTGGAAAGTCCGGTCATCCATTGCGATGAAACCCGTGTCCAGGTACTGAAAGAACCGGATCGTGACCCGACCAGCCAATCCTGGATGTGGGTGCAAGTCAGCGGACCGCCTGACCGAAAAATCGTGCTGTTCGACTACAGCTCCAGTCGGGCGCAGGAAGTGCCGTTGCGCCTGCTGGAAAGTTATCGCGGGTATGTCATGACGGACGATTACGCCGGCTATAACGCGTTGGCGCTGCGGCCTGGCGTGGAACGGTTGGCGTGCATGGCGCATGCCCGGCGCAAATTCGTCGACGCTCAGAAAGTGCAGCCTAAAGGCAAAACCGGACGGGCCGATGTCGCACTGGCAATGATCAACAAGCTGTATGGCATCGAGCGCGAACTGAAAGACGCCAGTGACGAGCAGCGTTATCTAGCGCGACAGGCGCAAAGCCTGCCAGTCCTGACCCAGTTGAAAAGTTGGTTGGACAAGGCCCAATCCCAAGTGACGCCGCAAAGCGTGCTGGGCAAGGCCGTGAATTATCTGGCGAATAACTGGAGCCGGTTGGTGCGTTACGTCGAGGCTGGTTATCTACCAATCGACAACAATCTGGCTGAGCGCTCGATCAAGCCGTTTGTCATCGGTCGCAAGGCCTGGCTGTTCAGCGACACGCCCAAGGGCGCCACGGCCAGTGCCCAGATCTACAGCTTGGTCGAGACTGCAAAGATCAACGGCCAAGAGCCTTATACGTGGCTGCGCCACGTACTGGAGCGACTGCCCCACGCGCAGTCTGTAGCAGACTATGAAGCGCTACTGCCGTGGAACTGCTCGCCGGAGATGCCACGATAACTGCGACTTCCTATTCTCGGTAGGTGGGGTTCATGGATCGCTTACCAACGACACACAGCCTTCATGGGCAACCACGATATGGTCGAGCGTGCGCACCCCGACCAGGTTCACCCCCTTTTAGGAAATTTCCTTCCACGCGATCTGTTGCGAACAGATCCGCCCTAAGGCTACATTCCTGAAGTCGCAGCAAATTCCGCGACCAGGTGTAGGAACCTGCTGGTAAACTTGGCGCTCGCACTAGGCGCCCCATCACAACGGCTGGCGCCTTTTTTGCGTCTGCTGCGATGTCATGGCGGCTGTGTGTGGGCAGGCTTCGGCCTGGCCGGGTTCCAAGTTTCCCGGTATTCCTACCCCACACATAGCTGCCACCCAATCCCGTAGGAAGGATCGTGGTAGCTCCAATCTCAAACTTGGAGTCTCATGCATGCTTATTCGCATTCTGAGCAGGATCCTCGCATCCGCTCTCCGCCGCCCAGCCCCCGCGGCCACCCCATCCCCAACCTTCTACCCGATCGACAGCCACTCCCTCGCCACCCGCGGCAACCGGGAGGTGCCCCATGTCTGACCATGAACGCCTGACTACCCTCCAGAGCTACGTCTGGACCCTCGAACTGCTCGGCGAGGCGCTGGTCCAGCATGACGAGGTACTGGAGTGCGAGCACAACCCGCAACTGAGTTTCCGCAACACGGCGGGGATTCACCAGGCGATCCGGATCATCAGCCGTTTGGCCAGCGAGCAGTTCGGCAAGCTGGAGGCGATGAAGGAGGAGGGGAGAGGTGACGGGGTGGTGTAGGTGCCGCTGAGGCACTGAATGCCAGGCACAAAAAAAGACGCCCATTGGGCGTCTTCTTTTTAGGATTTGGTGGAGCCGGGGGGATTTGAACCCCCGTCCGCCAGTACTCCGCTGTCGGTACTACATGCTTAGCCGTGTCTACTGATTTAATCCGCAGCCGCCCGACGGGCAGGGTGCTTTGGATGAGTTGGGTAAGTTTTAGTCGCTTCGCCCCCAACGTGCTGCACGACGATCCTGTTCTGTATGACAATCATTTCGGGTTTACAGGCATCCCCTGATGATTGCTGGAGCCGAAGCTACCAGGAGGAAGGGTCAGCTGCAATTAAGCAGCGAACTTTACTTCCCCGTAGTGGTCGTCATTGGCAACTATAGAAAGTTGCAACAGTGGATTTACGAGTTCTGTTACCAACTCGGCATGCACCTAGAGTTTCGCTACCGGCGTCGAATCCTAATCGGCCCCACACTCAGCTCTAGCTGAACGTGCCTTTCAGCACGCAAGGCCGAGTATACGCGCTTACGCGGGCGGCGTCGACAGAAGGTTCGGCCGCCCACGTTCGCTCAGGGTCTAGGTACCGCTGCCACCGGCCGAGCCGCTGCCTTTCTCGGTCTTGTCCAGGCGCTCGAGCACCTTGCTGGTGATGGCGATGCATTCCTTGGTGTCGCCTTTGGCCTGGGCGGCCTTGGCTTGGTCTACATGCTCGGTGATGGCCTTGTCCAGGCCTTCGGAAGTGGCGCCAGCGGTGGCCATGCTGTCGTCGATCTTCTGCAGGTTCATGGCGCACAGGTCGTCGGCGGCGAACACAGGCGAGGCCAGCAGGGTGGCGGCCGCGAACAGGGCGGATAGCGCAGTGCCTTTCATGGGAGTCTCCTTGTGAGGCCTCGGGAAGGTGGGCCTGATCGGTGGACTGCGTGGGTTTGGGCGGGGTTCCATTGGGTTTGGTGCCGTTGAATCGCGGGGCAAGCCCGCTCCCACGGTCCCAAGGTTTTGAGATGTGCAGAAATAAAAAACCCCGGCACGGGGCCGGGGCTTTTTCATCACACTAACGCGATCACTCCTGGTTGGCCAGTTTGTGCTCGAGGTAGTGGATGTTGACGCCGCCTTTGCAGAAACCTTCATCACGCACCAGGTCACGGTGCAGCGGGATGTTGGTCTTGATGCCGTCGACGACGATCTCGTCCAGGGCATTGCGCATGCGCGCCATGGCTTCGTCGCGGTCCTTGCCGTAGGTGATCAGCTTGCCGATCAACGAATCATAGTTCGGCGGAACCGAGTAGCCGCTGTACAGGTGCGAATCGACGCGCACGCCGTTGCCGCCCGGGGCGTGGAAGTGTTTCACCTTGCCTGGGCTCGGGATGAACTTCTTCGGGTCTTCGGCGTTGATCCGGCACTCCAGCGAGTGACCGCGAATCACCACGTCTTCCTGGCGGAACGACAGCTTGTTGCCAGCGGCGATGCTCAGCATCTCCTTGACGATGTCGATGCCGGTGACCATCTCCGAGACCGGGTGCTCGACCTGGACGCGGGTGTTCATCTCGATGAAGTAGAAGCGGCCGTTCTCGTACAGGAACTCGAAGGTACCGGCACCGCGGTAGCCGATCTCGATGCAGGCGTCGACGCAACGCTTGAAGACTTCCTGACGGGCCTTCTCGTCGATGCCCGGGGCCGGTGCTTCTTCCAGGACTTTCTGGTGACGGCGCTGCAGCGAGCAGTCACGGTCGCCCAGGTGCACGGCGTTGCCCTGGCCGTCGGACAGCACCTGCACTTCCACGTGACGTGGGTTGGTCAGGAACTTCTCCAGGTAGACCATCGGGTTGCCGAACGCGGCACCGGCTTCGGTGCGGGTCAGCTTGGCCGAGGCGATCAGGTCCTCTTCCTTGTGCACCACGCGCATGCCGCGACCACCACCGCCACCGGCGGCCTTGATGATCACCGGGTAGCCGACGTCACGGGCGATTGCCAGGGCAACCTCTTCGTCTTCCGGCAGCGGGCCGTCGGAACCTGGCACGGTCGGTACGCCCGACTTGATCATCGCGTCCTTGGCCGACACCTTGTCGCCCATCAGGCGGATGGTATCGGCTTTCGGGCCGATGAAGGCGAAGCCGGATTTTTCCACCTGCTCGGCGAAATCGGCGTTTTCCGCGAGGAAGCCGTAGCCCGGGTGGATGGCGGTGGCGCCTGTCACTTCGGCGGCGGCGATGATCGCCGGAATGTGCAGGTACGAATCCTTGGACGATGCAGGGCCGATGCAGACCGACTCGTCTGCCAGGCCCAGGTGCATCAGTTCACGGTCGGCCGTGGAGTGCACGGCGACGGTCTTGATGCCCAGCTCTTTGCAGGCACGCAGGATCCGCAGGGCAATTTCCCCACGGTTGGCGATCAGGACTTTTTCAAGCTTCCCAGACATCGTTGGTTCTCCGCGAATCAAACGATGGTGAACAGCGGCTGGTCGTACTCAACCGGCTGGCCGTCTTCCACCAGGATGGCGTCGATCACACCGCCGATCTCGGCTTCGATGTGGTTCATCATTTTCATGGCTTCGACGATGCACAGGGTGTCGCCTTTCTTCACGGCCTGGCCGACTTCGGCGAAGTTGGCCGAGGTTGGCGAAGGCTTGCGATAGAAGGTGCCGACCATTGGCGAACGAACAACGGTGCCTTTCAGGGCAGGCGCGGCGGCGGCGGCTTCAGCGGCCGGGGCGGCGGCGGCAACAGGTGCTGCGGCGGCAACCGGAGCGGCCATCGGTGCCGGAGCGGCGAAGTACTGGGCGCCGGCCGGGGTCTTGCTGTGGCGGCTGATGCGAACGGACTCTTCGCCTTCCTTGATCTCCAGTTCGTCGATGCCAGACTCTTCCAGCAGTTCGATCAGCTTCTTGACTTTACGGATATCCATTAATCATCAACTCCCAAGGTTCGGTCGGGGACGTATTTTTAAAACGTGTCTAAAACGTTTCTTCATGAGCCTCGGCCCGAAGGGCCAAGGCCTTGTGTCATCAGGGCTGTGCGTTGGCAGCCAGGTGTTCCAGCGCGGACTCCAGGGCCAGCCGGTAACCGGTGGCACCGAGGCCGCAGATCACCCCTACGGCAACATCGGAAAAGTAGGAGTGGTGGCGGAACGGTTCACGCTTGTGCACGTTCGAGAGGTGCACTTCGATGAATGGGATGCTCACCGCAAGCAATGCGTCACGTAATGCGACGCTTGTGTGGGTGAAAGCGGCCGGATTGATCAGGATGAAGTCCACGCCTTCGTTGCGCGCGGCATGGATGCGGTCGATCAATTCGTATTCGGCATTGCTCTGCAGGTATTGCAGATGGTGGCCGGCGGCGCGGGCGCGTTGCTCCAGGTCCTGATTGATCTGGGCCAGGGTGGCGGCGCCGTAGTGGCCCGGTTCGCGGGTCCCGAGCAGGTTCAGGTTGGGGCCGTGCAGCACCAGTAGGGTTGCCATCTGCGATTCCTTGGTTTTGTAGGGCAATTCGACATAGCGCGGCGACTATGCCGCAAGCGGCGCTGAGTGTCCAGTTCCCGGCAATAGCCAGCACGATGTCCGAGATTCGCGCAAAGTATGTGACCAGATGGTTAAGTCTGGTCACTGCTGCGGGGTTTTTTCACTGGACGCGGGAAGTTATAGCCCGAGTTGGCCGCGCACGCGCGTCAATACCTGGGCGAAATCGCCGGCGTTTATCTCGCCGATGACCCGATCGGTGGTCATTTCGCTGCCGTTCGCGGCAAAGAACATCAGCGCGGGAGGGCCGAACAACCGGTAGCGGTCGAGCAGGGCGCGTTGTTGCGCGTTGCTCTCGGTGATGTCGAAGCGCAGTAGGCGGAAGGCGCCCAGTTGCGGCTGGACCTGCGGCGCGTTGAGCACTTCGTGCTCGATCACCTTGCAGCTGATGCACCAGTCGGCGTACCAGTCGAGCAGCACTGGCTGGCCAGCGGCTTTGGCCTCGGCCAGGGCGGCGTCGAGGGCAGCGGGGCTGGTGATGGTCTGCCAGGCGTCGGCCTTGGCCGCTACGGGGCTGCCGGCCACGGTGGGTGGCGGCAGCGGACGCAGCGGGTCGCCCTGGCCACTCAGGGCGCCATACCAGCAGGCCAGGGCATACACCAGCAGCGCCAGGCCCAGCAGTTGCGCCAGGCGCTGGCGCGGGGTCTTGACCACGAACTCCAGGGCGCCGAGGAACAGCGCCACGCCGGCGGCCAGCAGGCCGACCAGCAGCAGGGTGGCTGGCCCCGGCAGCACGCGGCTGAGCAGGCCGATGGCCAGGCCCAGCAGCAATACGCCGATGGCGTTCTTCACCGTATTCATCCACGGCCCGCTCTTCGGCAGCCAGGCCGCGCCGCCGGTGGCCACCAGCAGCAACGGCGCGCCCATGCCCAGGCCCAGGGCGAAGAGTTTCAGCGCGCCGCCCAGGGCGTCGCCGCTGGCGCTGATATACAGCAAGGCGCCGGCCAGCGGCGCCGACACGCAGGGCGAGACCAGCAGGCTGGACAGCACGCCGAGCACTGCCGCGCCGAGCAGCGAGCCGCCCTTGGTGCGGTGGGCGAGGTTGTCCAGGCGGCTGCTCAGGACCTGCGGCAGCTTGATGTCGAACAGGCCGAACATGGCCAGGGCGAACAGCACGAAGAACGCGGCGAACGGCACCAGCACCCAGGCCGACTGCAGACGTGCCTGCAGGTTCAGGCCGGCGCCAAACAGGCCCATCAGCGCACCGAGCACGGCGAAGCTCGCCGCCATCGGCAGCACATAGGCCAGCGACAGCGACAGCCCGCGCAGGCCGCCGACCTGGCCGCGCAGGACCACGCCGGAAAGGATCGGCAGCATCGGCAGCACGCAGGGGGTGAAGGTCAGGCCGACCCCGGCGAGGAAGAACAGCAGCAGCGATTTCCAGGTCCAGCCCTGCTCGGCGGTTGCCGGCAGCGGGGCGCCTTGGCCGTCGATGCTCAGCCGCGCGGTTTCCGGCGGATAGCACAGGCCCTTGTCGGCGCAGCCCTGGTAGCCCACCAGCAGGGTGAAGGCGCGCGGGTCGTTGCGCGGCAGCTCGATGTCGAGCACGCCGTGGTACACCTCGACATCGCCGAAGAACTCGTCGTGCTTGGCCTCGCCCTTGGGGATGTTCGGCGCGCCCAGGCGGATGTCCGCGGGTTCGGTGCGGAACTGGAAGCGGTGGCGGTAGAGGTAGTAGCCGTCGGTGGCGACGAAGCGCAGTTTGACGGTCTGGGCGTCGGCCTGGACCAGGCTGAGCTTGAAGGCTTCGTGCACGGGCAGGAAGTCAGCGCTGTTGGAGGCGGCGCCGAGGGTGGCGCTGGGGCGGTTGTCGAGCAGGCCCGTGGCGAAGACGGGGCTGGCCAGCAGCAGGAGCAGCAGGAAAAACAGGCGGCGCATGGCGGACTCGCGAGGTGGAACGTGGCGGGCATGATAGCGGAGTTGGCCGAAATTGGGGCCGCTGCGCGGCCCATCGCGACACAAGGCCGCTCCTAGAGGGTTCGCGTCCCTCTGCCATCAAGCAGGGGTTAGAGCCTGAACGCCCGCACCGCCGTATTCAACTCGCCCCCCAGCTTGAGCAACTGCTCGCCCTGCTCACGTCCTTCGCCAATGCGCTGCAGGTTGTCCTCGCCCAGCTCATGAATCCGTTCGCTGTGGTCGCGGATCTCGCTCACCGCCCCGGTTTGCTGCGCGGTCACATCGGCGATCCGCACCGCCGTGTCGGCAATGGTGCGGATGGCACTGACGATCGCGTCCAGCGCGCCATCGGCCGACTGCGCCTGGTTGGCCGTGGCCTCGGCGTGTTCCAGCTGGGTGCGCATGCCGTCCACCGAACTGCGGGCGGCCTGCTGCAGGCGGTCGATCAGCGCCTGGATCTCGCCGGTGGCGCCGGTGGTGCGCTGGGCCAGCGAGCGCACTTCATCCGCGACCACGGCGAAGCCACGGCCCATCTCGCCGGCCCGGGCCGCTTCGATGGCGGCATTGAGGGCCAGCAGGTTGGTCTGTTCGGCAATCGCCCTGATCACCGTGAGCACGCCACCGATGGTCGCCGACTCTTCCGCCAGTTGCTCGATCATCCGCGCGTTGCCCTGCACCTCGTCGACCAGCGAACGCAGGCCGGACAGGCTCTGGCCGATCACCGTCTGGCCCTGCTCCACGGCCCGGCCGGCATCGCGGCTGGCCTCGGCGGCGGCGCTGGCGTCACCGGCCACCTGCTGGATAGTCGCCTCCAGCTCGCCCAGGGCGTCGCGGATCTGCGCCGTGTCGCCGGCCTGGCGCTCGGCGCCGTCGTGCAGGGCGCTGCTCATGCCGGCCAGGGCATGGCTGCTGCCGGCCACCTGCTCGGCGTTGTGGCGGATGGTACCGACCAGTTCCACCAGGTACTGGCGCAGGCGGTTCAGCGACTCCTGGATATCGTGCAGCTCGCGGTTGGTGCGGCCCAGGGCGATGGCCTGGGCGAAATCGCCCTCGGCCCAGCGCGACAATGCCGGGGCCAGGCTGGTCAGGGTGCGTGCCAGGCGGCGCTGCAGGGTGTCGATCAGCAGGGCGATCAGCAGGATCAGGCCGATCATCAGGCCCTGGATCAGGCGCACTTCGCCGGCGATGGTGGCGTGCAGGCCGCGCACCTCGGGCTCGAGGCCGGCGATGGCCTGCTGCACCGCTTCCAGGCGCTCGCCGGTGCTGGCGGCCAGGGCGGCGCGGCGCTCGATCTGTTGGCGGGTGCGCTGCAATTCGCCGGGGTAGCGGCCGAGCAGGCTGTGCAGCTCGCGCTTCAGGCCCACGGCGACGTCTTCCTGCTGGCTGCTGGCCTGGGATTCCAGGCCCATCATCGCGGCGAAGTCATCGGCGTTGGACTCGGCGGCGCGGGTCACCCCCAGCAGCGGCAGGTCATCGATGGCCTGGGCCTGGGCGGTGATCAGTTGCAGTTCGCGCTCCACCTCGGCGGCCAGTTCGGCGCGGCCGCTGCTGACCAGCTTGTCCCGGGCCAGGGACAGCCGGCCCAGGTGCACAGAGGCCTCCAGCAGCGGCGTCAGGTAGCGGCCGGCGTCGCTGCTGGCGCTGTCGCGGGCGTAGCTGGCCAGTTGTTCGAGGTTCGCCCCCAGCTCCCGCTCGGCTTGCAGCAGCAGGGCCTGGGGATCGCCGGCCAACTTGCCGGCGGCGAGCAGTTCGTTGGCGGTGAAGCCCTGCAGGCTGTCCAGGCTCGGGCGCAGCTTGGCCGACAAAGGCTCTGGCCAGTCGGCCAGGGCCGCCTGCAACTGAGTGTTGGCCTCCATGGCCGCCGCGTGGCGCAGGGCGTCGCCGCTGCCCAGGTAGGCCTGGATGTTGCGCGCGGCATCGTTCTGGAACTGCTGTGACAGGCCCAGGTAGCGCTCCATCAGTTGATAGGGACGTTCCAGGGCGCGTTGCGACCACCACAGGGTCGCGCCCAGGGCAATACACACGGTCACCAGCAACAGGGTGTTGAAATTGGTCAGCCACTTCAGGCGCATAGCCGCGAACTTCCTGCGGAGGGGAGTGGAGAAGTCGGCCCTGAAGTTATTGCGATTTTGTGACGGGGTGATGACGACGGAGGGCTGGCGCCATAAAAAAGTGGCACAGTGCCGGTATTGGCTTCTGCTGTGGTTTTCCTGCGCCGGCCTCTGTCCGGCAAGCCGGCTACCACAGGGGGCTAAGGCTCGACCCGCACCACGCAGTTGCGTCCGGCATGCTTGGCGCGGTACAGCGCTTCGTCCGCGGCGCTGGCCATGGTCAGCGCGTCGAGCTGCTCGTCCAGCTGCACCACCCCGGCGCTGAAGGTGCACTGCAGGTCGTGGGGCTGGGCCGGGTAATGGATCTCGGCAAAACGTCGACGGATTTCGTCGAGCACCTTGTGCGCCGCGTCCAGTCCGGTATTGGGCATGACGATGGCGAACTCCTCGCCGCCGTAGCGGCCGATGAAGTCGGTCTTGCGCAGGCGCTGCTTGAGGAACAGCGCCAGGCTCTTGATCACCCGGTCGCCCATGGGGTGGCCGTGGCGGTCGTTGATTTTCTTGAAGTGGTCGATATCGAGCATGGCGAAACTCAGCGGCTGCGCTTCGCGGCGGGCGCGGAAGCTGCAGTCCTCGAGCAGCTGCAGGATATGGGTGTGGTTGTACAGCCCGGTGAGGCTGTCGCGGACCATCCGCGCCTTGAGGTGGCGAGCACGGGCGGCACGGTTGCGCACGGTGGTCACCAGGTGCCGCGAGCGGATCGGCTTGGTGAGGAAGTCGTCGCCGCCTTCGCTCATGGCGTCGAGCTGCTTGTCCAGGTCGTCCTCGGCCGACAGGTAGATGATCGGCACGCTGACGTAGCGGTCATTGTGGCGGATCACCTTGGCCAGCTCAGGGCCGGTGCACTCGGGCATGTACATATCGAGGATGATCAGGTCGGGCTGGAAGTCGGCCAGCTCGCTCATGGTGCGGATCGGCTCGGTCAGGGTGCGGGTGATGATCCCGGCGCTGTTGAGCAGGCGCTCGGTATGCAGGGCCTGGGCGCGGGAGTCGTCGATCACCAGCACGCGGAACGGGTCGTACTGAGTGGCACTGGTCAACAGCTCGAGCTTCTCCAGCAGGCTGGAGGCGTCCAGGGTGCCGGTGAGGAACTCCTGGCCGCCGGCGCGCACTGCGGCCAGGCGGGTCGGGGTGTCGGTCTCGTGCAAGCAGAAGAACAGCAGCGGCACCGGCTGCTCCAGCCCCTGCTGGGCTTGGGCCGCCAGCTGCAGGCCGACGCCGGCGCCAGTGAAGTCCACATCCATGACGATGGCCGAGGGCAGGCGCTCGCTCATCGACGCCTGGAACGCCTCGGCGCTGCACAGCGCCTGCACGCTCAGGCCGAAGAACTCCAGCTGCTGGGCCAGGCGCTCGGCGCGTTCATGGTCCTGCAGGACGATGTACACCGGCTTGCGCAGTGGCGGCAGGGGCACGTTGTCGAGCTGGTCGCCCTTGCGCAGGCCGGTGCGCGACAGGCGCTGCATCAGGCGGTTGAGTTCGCTGATCAGTTCGGAGTTGAGCCGCGCGCTGTTGGCCTCGATGGCGCGCAGGGTCTGGCCGATGGCCGTCGACAGGCTGCCGTGCTCAGGCTGCTCGAAGCGTTCGGCGTAGCGCTGCAGACGCAGGTTGGCCTCGCACAGCTCGCCCAGGTCGCCGCTGGACCACTCGCCACGCTGCAGGCGCTGCCAGATCTCGAGGATCTGCCGGGCCTGGTGGATCACCCGCTGGGCAAAATGCTGCTTGAGGCGTTCGTGGCTCGGCTCGGCTGGCTGGGTCATGTCCTGACTACTTATGAGTGGGAGGGCGCAGGTTCAATGATGGCTCTATGCTAGCACCCCTTTTCCGACAAGCGAGTGCCTGGGGTCAACAAAGTGCTCAAGGACCGTCATTCAGTTGCCGACCCGATGGTCGCTTATACGAATGGCGGCGTCTGCTTTATAGTGCTGGCATGCGGGCTTGTCGTGGCACCCTGGCCGAGGCCTGTGGTCCAAGCCCTGAACCGTTCGTGACTGATTAAGGACAATGCCATGCTGGATTGGAAAAACCGCGAGGCCAAGGCCGAGCCCCGTGAGCGGGTCGAAACCCGCGGCGCTGCCACCCGTAGCTACCTTGGCGGCCTCTGGAGCCGTGCCCTGGGGACCCTGATCGGCCTCTACCTGCTGGTGTGCATCGGCCTGGGCTGGTACTGGAGCCAGGAGCCCGAGCTGTTCCCGGTGCAGCAGAACGCCCAGGCCGCCGCCGAGCGCAACGGCCAGCAGATGGTCATCGGCTACACCACCGTCGAGACCCTCAAGACCGTCGCCGGCACTTTGCTCGACAAGCCGGGCGGCTATATTTCCAACGACCGCTTCCCGCCAGGGCTGTGGATGGACAACATGCCGAGCTGGGAGTACGGCGTGCTGGTCCAGGTGCGCGACCTGTCCCGTGCCCTGCGCAAGGACTTCGCCCGCTCCCAGTCGCAGTCGACCGAGGACGCCGACCTGGCCAAGGCCGAGCCGCGTTTCAACTTCGACAACAAGAGCTGGATCCTGCCGTCGAGCGAGTCGGAGTTCGAAGAGGGCATCAAGTCGCTGAACCGTTACCAGACCCGTCTGGCCAAGGGTGACCAGGGCGCGATCTTCTACACCCGCGCCGACAACCTGAACAACTGGCTGGGCGATGTGGCCACCCGCCTGGGCTCGCTGTCCCAGCGCCTGTCGGCCAGCGTCGGCCGGGTCAAGCTGAACAACACCCTGAAGACCGAGGCCGTGGTCCCTGGCCAGGCGCCGCAGGTCGACGAAGAAGTGGTCGAGACCCCGTGGCTGCAGATCGACAACGTGTTCTACGAAGCCCGCGGCCAGGCCTGGGCGCTGTCGCACCTGCTGCGCGCCATCGAGGTCGACTTCGCCGACGTGCTGGCGAAGAAGAACGCCACGGTCAGCGTGCGGCAGATCATCCGCGAGCTGGAAGCCTCGCAGGAAGCGCTGTGGAGCCCGATGGTGCTCAACGGCAGCGGCTTTGGCATGTGGGCCAACCACTCGCTGGTGATGGCCAACTACATCTCCCGGGCCAACGCCGCGGTCATCGACCTGCGCCAACTGCTGTCCCAGGGCTGAGATGCCGGTCAATCCTGCCGAGGTCGCGCACCGCGCGGCCTCCGACGCCGAACTGGTGGCGTGGGTCGACGAGCATGACCAACTGCTCGGCGCCCTGCCACGGGCCGAGCTGCGCGAGCGCGGCCTGATCGGGCGCTGCACGTTCATCCTTCTGTTCAACGGTGCCGGCGAGCTGTGTGTGCACCGGCGCACACTGAGCAAGGCGTTGTATCCCGGGTACTGGGATGTGGCGGCCGGCGGCATGGTGGGGGGGCAGGAGTCCTACGCCGACTCGGCGGCCCGGGAGCTGGCCGAGGAGCTGGGGGTGAGCGGCGTCGAGTTGCGTTTTCACGAGACGTTCTACTTCGAGCAGCCGGGCAACCGCCTGTGGTGCGCGGTGTATTCGGCGGTGTGGGACGGGGCGCTGCGCTTGCAGCCCGAGGAGGTCATCGAGGCACGGTTCATCAGCGTCGAGCAGGCCCAGGCCGAAAGCGCGCAGCGACCGTATTGCCCGGACTCGCTGGTGGCGTTGCAGCGGTACCAGGCTGGCCTGATCTGATGGGCTGCGCTGCCCCTGGGGAGCGCCCGGAGTCGCGAAAGGGCCCCAGTGGCCGGAAGGTCGCAAAACTTTCGTAAAATGGCGCAATCCTGTACTTAGCAACAGCCAGATTTATCGTTACACTGCGCGCCCTTTTCGGGCTGTCGCATGACCTTGCGGCAGTAGCGCCGCCCCTGCCAGAGTGGGGCTTCGCGGTCGGCTCCCGCCGACCAGTTTTTGTCCTCAGCACCGAGGAACAAAAGTGGCCAAGAAAGCTTCTTCCCTCGCCGCCCTTGGCGGTCTCGTATATTCCACCGATGCCGGTCGGCACTGTCCCGACTGTGGCCAGCCGGTGGACGCTTGTGTCTGCAAGCAGCAGGTCATCCCCGAAGGCGACGGCATTGCCCGTGTGCGCCGTGAAAGCAAAGGCCGTGGCGGCAAGACCGTGACCACCATCACCGGTGTGCCGCTGGCGCTGGAGCCGCTCAAGGAACTTGCCAGCATGCTCAAGCGTCGCTGTGGCACCGGCGGCGCGCTCAAGGACGGCGTCATCGAAATCCAGGGCGACCACGTCGAGCTGTTGCTCGCCGAGCTGATCAAGCAGGGTTTCAAGGCGAAGAAATCCGGCGGCTAAGTGCCGCCGCGCGATTTTTTGCCCAGTGCTTTCTAAACTCGTTCCGGTGGCCAGGGTCTATGCCTGGACACGGAAGAATCGTCATTTTCAGTATCTACACTGCCTGCGCCCTTAGCGGGGCCGTGTTATCGACTTTTCATACAGGGGACTTGAATGTCCGTACGACGCACACGCAAAGACGATGGTAGCCAGTGGACCGTGGCCGACAGCCGCAGTGTTTATGGCATCCGCCATTGGGGCGCTGGTTATTTCGCCATCAATGAAGCCGGGCGCGTCGAAGTGCGCCCCAACGGCCCGGACAGCGCGCCGATCGACCTGTTCGAGCAGGTCCAGGAGCTGCGCCAGAGCGGTCTGTCGCTGCCGCTGCTGGTGCGTTTCCCCGACATCCTGCAGGACCGCGTGCGCCAGCTGACCGGCGCCTTCGACGCCAACATCGCGCGCCTGGAGTACCAGAGCCAGTACACCGCTCTGTACCCGATCAAGGTCAACCAGCAGGAAGCGGTGGTCGAGAACATCATCGCCACCCAGAACGTCTCCATCGGCCTGGAAGCCGGCTCCAAGCCCGAGCTGCTGGCGGTGCTGGCGCTGGCGCCGAAGGGCGGCACCATCGTCTGCAACGGCTACAAGGACCGCGAGTTCATCCGCCTGGCGCTGATGGGCCAGAAGCTCGGCCACAACGTGTTCATCGTCATCGAGAAGGAATCCGAGGTCGCCCTGGTGATCGAGGAAGCCGCGGAGCTGAAGGTCAAGCCACAGGTCGGCCTGCGCGTGCGCCTGTCGTCGCTGGCCTCGAGCAAGTGGGCCGACACCGGGGGCGAGAAGTCCAAGTTCGGCCTGTCCGCCGCCCAGCTTATCTCGGTGGTGCAGCGCTTCCGTGACGCAGGGCTCGACCAGGGCATCCGCCTGTTGCACTTCCACATGGGGTCGCAGATCGCCAACCTGGCCGACTACCAGCACGGCTTCAAGGAAGCCATCCGCTACTACGGCGAGCTGCGCGCCCTGGGCCTGCCGGTCGATCACATCGACGTTGGCGGCGGCCTGGGCGTGGACTACGACGGCACCCACTCGCGCAACGCCAGCTCGATCAACTACGACATGGACGACTACGCCGGCGTGGTGGTCGGGATGCTCAAGGAGTTCTGCGACGCGCAGGGCCTGCCGCACCCGCACATCTTCTCCGAGAGCGGCCGCTCGCTGACCGCGCACCACGCCATGCTGGTGATCCAGGTGACCGACGTCGAGAGCCACAACGACGAGATGCCGACCATCGAGAACAAGGAGTCGCTGCCCGAGACCGTGCAGTGGCTGGCCGACCTGCTCGGCCCCACCGACATCGAGATGGTCACCGAGACCTACTGGCGTGCCACCCACTACATGGGCGACGTGGCCGCGCAGTACGCCGACGGCAAGCTGACCCTGGCTGAAAAAGCCCTGGCCGAGCAGTGCTACTTCGCCGTGTGCCGCCGCCTGCACAACTCGCTCAAGGCCCGCCAGCGCTCGCACCGCCAGGTGCTGGACGAGCTGAACGACAAGCTGGCCGACAAGTACATCTGCAACTTCTCGGTGTTCCAGAGCCTGCCGGACACCTGGGCCATCGGCCAGGTGCTGCCGATCATCCCGCTGCACCGTCTGGACGAAGAGCCGCTGCGCCGCGCCGTGCTGCAGGATTTGACCTGCGACTCCGACGGCAAGATCAACCAGTACGTCGACGAGCAGAGCATCGAGACCAGCATGCCGGTGCACGCGGTCAAGGAAGGCGAGGACTACCTGCTGGGCGTGTTCCTGGTGGGCGCGTACCAGGAAATCCTCGGCGACATGCACAACCTGTTTGGTGACACCGACTCGGTGAACATCTACCAGAACGCCGACGGTAGCGTGTACCACGCCGGCATCGAGACCCACGACACCATCGAGGACATGCTGCGCTACGTGCACCTGTCGCCGGAGGAGTTGATGACCCACTACCGCGACAAGGTGGCCAGCGCACGGATCACCGCGCGCGAGCGCACGCAGTTCCTTGATGCGTTGCGGCTTGGGTTGACCCGGTCTTCGTACTTGTCTTCGTAAGCTGGGGCCCGCGTTGCGGGCCTTTCGCGACACAAGGCCGCTCCCACAGGTATTGCAATTCCTTATGGAATCCCGGTACCTGTGGGAGCGGCCTTGTGTCGCGAAAGGGGCGCAAAGCGCCCCCTGCTTCACCGAACCCAACGATCCCGTTGCTGTAACCGCCACCCCACCCACCCCAGCGTCACCGCCCTCAGCGCCATGAACAGCAAGAAGGCCAACCACAACCCATGGTTGCCGAACCCACGCATGACAACCGCCACAGGCAACGCGATCACCACCGACACCAGCATCGCATTGCGCATCTCTCGCGCCCGGGTGGCGCCGATGAACAGCCCATCCAGCAGATAACTCCACACCGCCACCAACGGCAGCACCGCCAGATAAGGCAAGTACGGATACGCCGCCTCGCGCACACTGGCGATATCGGTCTGCAGGTCGATGAACAGATGGCCGCCCAGCAGGAACAGCACCGCAAACCCCAGGCTGACGATCAACGACCACCCGCAGGCCACCGCAAGCGCCCGCTTCAGGGCATCGCGATCACGGGCGCCGATGGCGTGCCCACACAGCGCCTCGACCGCATGGGCCAGGCCATCGAGGGCGTAGGCGGTGAGCATCAGCCCGTTGAGCAGCAAGGCATTGGCCGCCACCGTCGCTTCACCCAGCCGTGCACCCTGCACGGTCAACAGCAGGAAAACCAGCTGTAGCGCCAGGCTGCGCAGGAAGATATCGCGGTTCACCGCCAGCAAGGGCCGCCAGGCCTGCCAGCCCTTCAGCGCGGCCCAGGCGATATGCCCGGGGTAGGCGCGCAGCGCCGGGCGGGTGAGGGCCAGGCCGAGCAGGGCGGCGCACCACTCGGCGATCACCGAGGCCCGTGCCGAGCCGACCACGCCCCAGTCCAGGCCGAGCACGAACCACAGGTTCAGGGCGATGTTCAGCAGGTTGGTGGTCAGCAGGATCGCCAGCGGCGCCCGGGCGTTCTGCGTGCCGAGGAACCAGCCAACCAGGGCGTAGCTGGCCAGCGCCGCCGGCAGGCCGAGCAGGCGCGTATGGAAGAATGCCTCGGTGGAGGCATGCAGCGCCTCGCTGGGCTGCATCGCGTGCAGCGCCAACTGGCTGAAGGGCAGGGCGAGCAGGCCGATCAGCAGGGCGAAGGCCAGTGCCAGCAGCAGCCCCTGCACCAGCACTTGACGCAGCGCGGCGCCGTCGGCGCGGCCGGCGGCCTGGGCGGCGAAGCCGGTGGAGCCCATGCGCAGGAAGCCCATCAGGCCGACCATGAAGGTGAACAGCGTGGCGCCCACGGCCACCGCGCCCAGCTGGTGGGCGTGGGGCAGGTGGCCGATCACCGTGCTGTCGACCAGCGCCACCAGCGGCACCGAGATGTTGGACAGGATCATCGGCGCGGCCAGGGCCCAGACCTTGTGGTGGGTGGGGCGGTCGCGCCAGGCGGTGGACAGTGAAGACATGCGAATCCTTCGTTGCAGGGCCGCTTCGCGCCCCCTTGCAAGATCAAATACGCCATTGTACCGACCAGGCAACCAATCGGCGCGAACAGGGTCTCACTTGCCGCGCATCGCCAGGTAAGCCCTGCGGCGTTGCGCTATAGTTGCCTCCCTCACGTACACGCTGCCGAAGAGTCCCCTCTCAAATGCTTAACAAAGGATTGTTGCTGGCCTGCGCGCTGGCCCTGCTCAGTGCCTGTGATTCTTCCACGCCGGACAAGCCATCGGCCCCCGCCGATGCCGCCACCGCCGTTGCGCCCGCCGAAACCAAGGCGGCCAAGCGCGAAGACCCGGCGCTGCTCGCCAAGCGCTACGCGGGCCGCGAGCTGACTGTGCTGGACGTCTCGGAAGTCCAGCTCGACGGTGCCAGCACCCTGTCGGTCAGCGTCTCCGCGCCGTTGGACGCCAACCAGGACTTTGCCGCCAAGCTGCACCTGGTCGACACCGTAAAGGGCAAGGTCGACGGTGCCTGGGAACTCTCCGACAACCAGATGGAGCTGCGCCTGCGCCACCTGGAGCCGCAGCGCAAGATGGTCCTGACCATCGACAAGGGCCTGCTCTCGGTCAACGGCAACCAGCTTGAAGCCGAATCGGTCAGCCGTTTCGAGACCCGCGACATGCAGCCCACCGTGGGCTTCGCCAGCCGTGGTTCGCTGCTGCCCACGCGCCTGGCCGAAGGCCTGCCGGTGATCGCCCTGAACGTCGACAAGGTCGATGTCGAGTTTTTCCGCATCAAGCCGGACATGCTTTCCAGCTTCCTGGTCAACTGGGGCCGCAATTCCAGCCTCTACTACTACCAGTCCAAGGAAACCCTGGAGATGGCCGAGCTGGTCTACAGCGGCCGCTTCGACCTCAACCCCGCGCGCAACACCCGCGAGACCGTGCTGCTGCCGATCGCCGGAATCAAGCCGCTGCAGGAGCCGGGCGTGTACCTGGCGGTGATGCGCGCCTCGGGCACCTATGACTATTCGCAGCCGGCGACCCTGTTCACCCTGAGCGACATCGGCGTCTCCGCGCACCGCTACCGCGACCGCCTGGACGTGTTCGCCCAGGCACTGGAAGGTGGCAAGGCGCTCAAGGACGTCACCCTCGAACTGCACGACGACAAGGGCAAGCTGCTGGCCCAGGCCAAGACCGACGGCGACGGCCATGCCCAGCTGCCGATCACCGCCAAGGCCGACACCCTGATCGCCACCCAGGGCGTGCACACCACTCTCCTGCGCCTGAACACCGCGGCCCTGGACCTGGCCGAGTTCGACATCACCGGCCCCCAGGCCAACCCGCTGCAGTTCTTCATCTTCGGTCCGCGCGACCTCTACCGCCCGGGCGAGACTGTGCTGCTCAACGGCCTGCTGCGTGACCAGGACGGCAAGCCGGTCAAGGCCCAGCCGGTGAATGTGGAAGTGCGCCGTCCGGACGAACAGGTCAGCCGCAAGTTCGTCTGGGAGGCCGACAAGAACGGCCTGTTCCAGTACCAGTTGCAACTGGCCACCGAGGCCCCGACCGGCCGCTGGCAACTGCTGCTGGACCTGGGCGGTGGTCGCAAGCAGGTCTACGAATTCCTCGTCGAGGACTTCCTCCCCGAGCGCCTGGCGCTGGAGCTCAAGGGCAGCAGCACGCCGCTGGCGCCGGATGAGACTGCCACCATCCAGGTCAATGGCCGTTACCTCTACGGTGCGCCGGCCGCGGGCAACCGCCTCAGCGGCCAGGCTTACGTGCGCCCGCTGCGCGAAGCGGTGAAGGCGCTGCCGGGCTACCAGTTCGGCGCGGTCACCGAGACCGACCTGAACCAGGACCTGGAGCTGGACGAAGTCACCCTCGACCAGAACGGCAAGGCCCGCATCGATATAGAAAGCCGCTGGGCCGAAGCCCGCTCGCCACTGCAACTGACTGTGCAGGCCAGCCTGCAGGAGTCCGGCGGCCGGCCGATCACCCGGCGCCTGGAGCAGCCGATCTGGCCCGCCGACCGCCTGCCGGGCCTGCGCGGCCTGTTCGACGGCGAAGAGACCGACGGTGACGGCCCGGTGGAATTCGAGTTCCTGGTGGCCGACCGCGAAGGCAAGAAGCTGGCCGCCGACAACCTGAAGGTGCGCCTGATCCGCGAGCGCCGCGACTACTACTGGAACTACTCGCAGAGCGACGGCTGGAGCTACAACTACAACGAGAAATTCCTCACCCAGGCCGAGGAGACCGTCAGCGTGAAGGCCGGCTCCACCGCCAAGCTGAATTTCCAGGTGGAGTGGGGCCCGTACCGCGTCGAGGTGGAAGATCCGCAGACCGGCCTGGTCTCCAGCGCGCGCTTCTGGGCCGGCTACCGTGCCCAGGACAACGCCGAAGGCGGCGCGGTGCGCCCCGACCAGGTCAAGATCGCCCTGGACAAGCCGGCCTACAAGGACGGCGGTACCGCCAAGGTCACCGTCACCCCGCCGGCCGCCGGCAGCGGCTACCTGATGATCGAATCCGCCGACGGCCCGCTGTGGTGGCAGGAAATCGACGTGCCCGCCGAGGGCAAGACCTTCGACGTCGAGCTGGACAAGAAGTGGGCGCGCCACGACCTGTACATCAGCGCCCTGGTGATCCGCCCGGGCGAGCGCAAGGCCAATGCCACGCCGAAACGCGCCGTGGGTGTGCTGCACCTGCCGCTGGACCGCGCCGAGCGCAAGCTGGCCGTGTCGCTGCAGGCGCCGGAGAAAATGCGACCCAAGCAACCGCTGACCGTGAAGTTCAAGGCGGTCAACGCCGACGGCAGCGTGCCGAAGCAGGTGCATGTGCTGCTGTCAGCCGTGGATGTGGGCATCCTCAATATCACCGACTTCAAGACCCCCGACCCGTTCGCCAGCCTGTTCGGCCGCAAGGCCTATGGCGCCGACCAGCTGGACATCTACGGCCAGCTGATCGAGGCCGGCCAGGGCCGCCTGGCCAGTCTCGCCTTCGGTGGTGACGCCGCCATGGCCAAGGGCGGCAAGCGGCCGAACACCACAGTGACCATCGTTGCCCAGCAAAGCTTGCCAGTGACCCTCGACGAGAAAGGCGAAGGCCAGGCCACCGTCGATATCCCCGACTTCAACGGTGAACTGCGCTTGATGGCCCAGGCCTGGACCGAGGAACACTTCGGCATGGCCGAAGGCAAGACCGTGGTCGCCGCGCCGCTGATCGCCGAGCTGTCCGCGCCGCGTTTCCTCGCCGGTGGTGACCGCACCCGGCTGGCGCTGGACCTGGCCAACCTGTCCGGCCGCGACCAGCAACTGAGCGTGCAACTGATCGCCGAAGGCCAGCTGAGCCTGGTCGGTGGTGCCCAGCAGAATTTCACCCTGGCCGAAGGCCAGCGCACCACCCTGATGATCCCAGTGCAGGCCCAGGGCGGCCTGGGACAGGGCAAGGTGCGGGTGCAGGTCAATGGCCTGCAGCTGCCGGGCGAGCCGGCCAACACCTTCGAGCGCGAGTGGACCCTCGGTGTGCGCCCGGCCTACCCGGCGATGCTCAAGCACTACCGCGTGGCCCTCAAGGACCAGCCCTGGAGCCTGCCGGAGAGCGACTTGGCCGAGTTCGAACCGGCGGGCCTCGAGGCCAGCCTTGCACTGTCGAGCCGCCCGCCGCTCAACCTGGGCGAGCAGATCCGCGCCCTGGAAGCTTACCCCTACGGCTGCCTGGAGCAGACCACCAGTGGCTTGTACCCGTCGCTGTACGCCGATGCCGACAGCCTCAAGCGCCTGGGCATCAAGGGCGAGCCGGCCGATGTGCGCAAGCGCAAGATCGAGATGGGCATCGAGCACCTGCTGGGCATGCAGCGCTACAACGGCAGCTTCGGCCTATGGAGCTCGGACAGCGAGGAGGAGTACTGGCTGACCGCCTACGTCACCGACTTCCTGCTGCGCGCCCGTGAGCAAGGCTACGGTGTACCCGCCGAAGTGCTGAAGAAGGCCAGCGAGCGCCTGCTGCGGTATGTGCAGGAGCGCAACCTGATCGAAGTCGACTACAGCCAGAACGCCGACCACACCCGGTTCGCCGTGCAGGCCTACGCTGGCCTGGTGCTGGCGCGGAGCCAACAGGCGCCGCTGGGCGCCCTGCGCAGCCTGTTTGAACGCCGCGCCGACGCCCGCTCCGGCCTGCCGCTGGTGCAACTGGCGGTGGCGCTGGACAAGATGGGCGACAAGCAGCGTTCGCAGCAGGCATTGCAGGCAGGCCTGGCCGTGACTCGCAGCAAAGGCTGGATGGCCGACTACGGCAGTGCCCTGCGTGACCAGGCGCTGATCCTCGCCCTGCTGCAGGAGAACAACCTCGCCGGCAACCAGGTCGACCAGCGTCTGTTTGGCCTGTCCGACGAGCTGGCCGCCAATCGCTGGCTGTCCACTCAGGAGCGCAACGCGCTGTTCCTCGCCGGCCGTGGCCTGCTGGGCAAACCGGAAGGCAACTGGAAAGCTCGCCTGGACAGCGCCGGTGAAGTGCGCGAGTTCGACAACAACGACTCGGGCATGAAACTCGAAGGCCCGCTGCTGGCCTCGCCGCTGACCGTGCAGAACCAGGGCGGCGACACCCTGTACCAGCAGCTGACCCTGTCCGGCTACCCGCGCCAGGCCCCGGCCGCCAGCGGCAACGGCATGGAGATCCGCCGCGAGTACCTGGGCATGAACGGCCAGGCGCTGGATGTACGCAACCTGCGCAGCGGTGACCTGGTGCTGGTGCACCTGGCGCTCAAGGCGCAGGATCAGGTGCCGGATGCCCTGGTGGTCGACCTGCTGCCGGCGGGCCTGGAGCTGGAGAACCAGAACCTGGCGCAGAGCGCCGCCAGCCTGGACAACGCCAGCAGCGCGGTGAAGCAGTGGCGCGAGTCGATGCAGAATGCCAGCGTGGTGCACCAGGAGTACCGTGACGACCGCTACGTGGCTGCGCTCAAGCTCGACAGCTACGGCACCACCCACCTGCTGTACCTGGCACGTGCCGTGACCCCGGGCAGCTACCGCATCCCGCCGCCGCAGGTGGAGTCGATGTACCGGCCGAACCTGCAGGCGATCGGCGAGAGCCAGGGTGAAATGGTGGTACGCGCCCGCTAGGCAACGCAGGAAGCGACTCGTGGGAGCGGGCTTGCCCCGCGATAGCGTCAGGTCAGGCAGCAATGCCGACCGTACGGACGCCATCGCGGGGCAAGCCCGCTCCCACGAGGTTCAGTGAACGACCCAACTCAACACCCACAACCCCAGCAATGCCCAGATGATCCCGAGGATGATCGACGCCCGCATGAACGCGCGTATCGCCGAGTACAGCAGCATCAGGCCGACGATCAGCGCCAGGATGCTGACCAGCGAGGTGTCCATGCCCAGCGTGCGCGCCAGGCCATCGATGAAATTGCCGCCGGCGTTGGCCAGCAGGTTGAACAACCCGCTCAGGCCGTCGACGATGAAACGGATCACCGAACCCAGTACCTGGCCCAGCCACTCGAAAAAACCTTCTACATGCATAGTCGCTTCCTGATCAACGAATCGGCGATTCCCAGCCTTTGGCCATCACCTGGCCCGGTCGGTTCCCGATGCCAAGCTTAGCGCGCCCAGGTCTGCTCAAGCTGCTGCGGCGTGTCGCCGCCTCCGTGCTGGCGGTCATGGTCCTGCTGTGGCTGGCCGACCGCATCTGGCCGTTGCCCATGCCGGGCGACGACCTGGCGCGGGTGGTGCTGGCCGAGGACGGCACGCCGCTGTGGCGCTTCGCCGATGCTGACGGCGTGTGGCGCTACCCGGTCAGCCCGGACGAAGTCTCGCCGCTGTACCTTGAAGCCTTGCTCGCCTACGAGGACCGCTGGTTCTATCACCACCCTGGGGTCAACCCCATGGCCCTGGCCCGGGCGGCCTGGCTCAACCTGCGCGGCGGGCGGGTGGTGTCCGGCGGCAGCACCCTGTCGATGCAGGTGGCGCGCCTGCTCGATCCGCACGACCGCACCCTGGCCGGCAAGCTGCGCCAGTTGTGGCGCACGGCGCAGCTGGAGTGGCACCTGTCCAAGGCCGAGATCCTGCAGCTCTATCTCAATCGGGCGCCGTTCGGCGGTACCTTGCAGGGCGTGGCCGCGGCCAGCTGGGCCTACCTGGGCAAGTCGCCGAAACACCTGACCCCGGCCGAGGCCGCGCTGCTCGCCGTGCTGCCCCAGGCGCCGAGCCGCCTGCGTCCGGACCGTCATCCCGAGCGTGCCCAGCGCGCCCGGGACAAGGTGCTACAACGCCTGGCCGAGTATCAGGTGTGGCCGGCCCAACGCATCGATGAGGCCCGCGAAGAGCCGCTGCTGCTGGCGCCGCGCCAGGAACCGGCACTGGCGCCCTTGCTGGCTCGGCGGCTGAACACGCCGGACAGCCCGCCGCTGATCCGCACCACTATCGACGCCGCCCTGCAACGACGCCTCGAAGACCTGCTGATGGGCTGGCGCGCGCGCCTGCCCGAGCGCACCTCGGCGGCGCTGCTGGTGGTGGAAACCCAGAGCATGGCGGTGCGCGCCTATCTCGGTTCCATCGACCTGAGCGACGAGCGTCGCTTCGGCCATGTGGACATGATCCACGCCCTGCGCTCGCCCGGCTCGACCCTCAAGCCATTCCTCTATGCCATGGCCATGGACGACGGCCTGATCCATTCCGAATCGTTGCTGCAGGATGTGCCCCGGCGCTATGGCGACTACCGCCCCGGCAACTTCTCCATGGGCTTCAGCGGCCCGGTGTCGGCCAGCTCGGCGCTGGCGCTGTCGCTCAACCTGCCGGCGGTGCAGCTGCTCGAGGCCTACGGGCCGAAACGTTTCGCCGCGCAGATGCGCATGGGCGGCATGCCGCTGGTGCTGCCACCGCTGGCCGAGCCGAACCTGTCGTTGATTCTGGGTGGCGCGGGCAGCCGGCTGGAGGACCTGGTCGGTGGCTACGCCGCGCTCGGCCGTGGCGGCAACAGCGCGAAGATTCGCCTGCAGCCCCAGGACCCGCTGGTGGAGCGCCGCCTGTTGTCGCCGGGCTCGGCCTGGATCACCCGGCGTATCCTCAGCGGCCTGGCCCGGCCGGACCGCGACCCTCATGCCGAACTGGTGCAGCGTCCGCAACTGGCCTGGAAGACTGGCACCAGCTACGGCTTTCGCGATGCCTGGTCGGTGGGGGTCGGTCCGCGCTACTTGATCGGCGTATGGATCGGCCGTCCCGATGGCACCCCGGTGCCGGGCCAGTTCGGCCTGGCCTCGGCGGCGCCGCTGATGCTGCAGGTGCACGACCTGCTGAGCAATCGCGACAGCCAGCGCGGCATCGAGGTGCCGGTCGAGCCTGTGCCCGCCTCGGTAGGCGTGGCGGCCATCTGTTGGCCCCTGGGCCAGCCGATGAACCGCCAGGACACCAACTGCCGCCGCCAGCGCTTTGCCTGGACCCTGGACGGCACCACCCCGCCGACCTTGCTGGCGGCCGACCAGCCCCTGGGTCTGGGATTGCGCGAGACGGTGTGGCTCAACGACCAGGGACTGCGCGTCGATGCCGCTTGCCCCGGGGCCAAGGCCCACGACGTCGCCTTGTGGCCGGCCCCGCTGGAACCCTGGCTGCCAAGGGCCGAGCGCCGCGCCGCGCGGTTGCCCGCGGTGGACCCGGCCTGCCCGCCACAGCAGGTGGTCAGCGCGCCGCCGCTGTCGATCGTCGGCGTGCGCGCCGGCGACAACCTGCGCCGCCCGGCCACCAGTCACGAGCCGTTGCAACTGCGGGTGTCGGCCCTGGGCGGCGCGGGGCGGCGCTGGTGGTTCCTTAATGGTCAGCCGCTGGGCGAAACCCAGGGGCAGGACAGCTTGCCGGTGCGTTTCGAACAGGCGGGCAGCATCGAGTTGAGTGCGTTGGATGAAAGTGGCGAGACGGCGCGGGTGGCGTTTCAGGTCAGCGAGTAATCCTGCTGGGGCGAAAGGGCCGCAACGCCAGTCGAGGGTTTCAGACCTCCCCCAGAATGGCCACCACCTCGATCATCTGATCCCCCGCCGGCCTGCGCCACAGCACCTCATCCCCAGGTCCGGCGCCCAGCAGCGCCCGTCCCAGCGGCGAGCCCCAGTTGACCAGCCCGTGTACCGCGTCGGCCTGGTCCTCGCCCACCAGTTGCACCTGATGCTCCTGGTTGTCCTCATCGACGAACCGCACTCGGCTGCCGATCTGAACTTTTTCGGTGGACGTGGCGGTCGGTACCACCTGCGCACTCTGCACGCGGGCGCTGAAGTAGCGCAGGTCGCGCTCGGTATCGGCCAGCCGCTGCCGGTCGGCGCGCTCGCCCTGGGCCTGCAGTTCGCTGCGCAGCGCAGTGAGCATGGCCAGCCGCTGCTGCAACTGGGCGAGGCCGGTGGCAGTGACGTAGTTGGGCTGGTCGCTGACCCGTCGCTCCACCGGCTGGCTGGCCTGGGCGGCGGCCTGGTCTTCGTTGACGAATGCTCGGCTCATGGGCGGCCTCCTTTGTGCTGGAGACCATGGTGGCAGGTCGCGGGTTTCAATGATTGTCCGATTGCGACGTCATTTGCGGCGATAGGCGCGGGCGGCGCCCTGGTCCTTTTCCTGCTGCCAGTCGCGGTCGCGCTCGTCCCAGTAGCGCTCACGGTACTCGCGCAGGTCTTCGTTGGACTGCATCGCGTGGCACTGGCGAAAGCCATCGTCCCAGCCGCTTTCGTACTGGCGGTTGTGCAGGTAGCGCGGGACATCCTTGCGAAAGTCGCCGGCCATCAGCCCGGCGGCTTGGCGACCGCTGCTGCAGCCGTCCTGGAAGCCGTCGGCGTAGGCGGGGGGATAGCCCTGGTTGACCATCTGTTCGTGGGTGGTTTCACAACCGGCCAGCAGCAATACGACACACACGCCCAACCAATACCGCGACATATCCACAAGACCTTTAGCGTAATGGTGGAAAGTCTAGGTGGTGAATTGTCGGCGCGATGTCAAAACGCTGTCGAAGGATCGCGACGCGCTCCCACGAGGAAGGCCACGTTGATCAGTATTGGTACCACTTCAGCTCCAGCATCACCTCGTTCTGCGCCGTGGCCAGATGGCTGAACTGCCGGGAGGCGCTCAACCGCAGCCCAAGGTCCCGGCTGATCTCCCACTGCTGGTTCAGGCTCACGCTGCGGCGTACCTCGCCATTGGTGAAGTAATCACCCTTGGCTTCCAGCGTCAGGTTGCCCAGCGGATTGCGCCACAGCAGCCCGCCATTGAACCCGGCTGCCGGCGAGATGAACTCGGCGAAGTCGTTGTGGTGTTCCACCCGCACTGTGCCCAGGGCGAAGCCAAGCAGGTCGTCGCTCAACTGCCAGGTTCCGCCGGCGCCGCCGTTGACGTGGCTGACCAGCACCTCGTCGTCGTGCTTGCCAGGCACCCGCTCCAGGCCCCCGGCAACCTGCCACGACCAGGGCTTGAGCAACTCATTGCGCGGGGTCAGTGAGCGGATGGTGGCCAGGTCCAGGCGCTGCACCTGCCAGTCGTTGCCCTCGTACTGGCGCAATTTGAGCTGAAGGATCTCGATCTGCGCGCCCAGCGGGAAGCCATACAGGTTGTCGTTGAGGTCGTGATAAGCCATGCGCAGGCCGTACTCGGCGTAAGCGCGGTCCTCGCGGGTCCCGACGCCCAGTTGCCAGGTGCGCGACTGATGGCCGTCCTCGGGCAGGCCTGGGCGCTCGATCACCAGCGGTGGCGGCGGGTTGCGGTTGATCGCCCTGAGCAGCTCGAAACTGCGCGCGGCCTGGGCCGGGTCGCGTTCCTGGCCGTTGGCCCGGTAGCGCTCCAGGCGATAGGCGGCATCCTGCACCAGCGCCTGGCGTTCGCGGGGCAGGGCGGTGAAGTCGGGGCTCTGCAACTGAGCGGTATCGGCGCTGATGGCCAGCACCTGCTGTTTTTCCTCATGGTCCAGCGGCTCGGCGCGGGCCAGCAGTTCGCGCTCGCGGGAGGGACGGTAGCGCACATCGGAGACCAACCCCGATTGCTTGACCGCCTTGACCGTGTCGGTGGGAATGGCGGTCAGCGGGAACTGCGAGGTCAGGTCCAGGCTCGGGCGCGCCACCTGCAGCAGTTCCAGCAGGCGGTAGGAGCAGTTCTCGTCGAAGAAGAAGTAGTCGAACTTGATCTGCTTGAGCTCCCACACGTGCTCGACCATGCGTCCGGTCTCCTCGGGCGTCAGGTCCAACTGGTATTCCCAAAGGTCGCGGTTTTCCAGGCTGCGGTACTCGGACAGCTTCTCCTGGTAGGGCATCATCGCGAACAGCCCGGGATAACCGCCCATCAGGCCTTTCCAGGCGTAGAGGATGCTGTTGTCGCTGCCTTCGATATAGGCGCCGAAGTTGATCGCGTAGCTCAGCAGCGTGGTGTCGTCGCGACGGGTGTTGGACTGGTCGATACGCAGCAGCGTGTGGCCGAACATCGACGACGGGCTATTGAGATAGGCCGCCGGGAAGATCAGCGTCGCGCTGTGCGGGTCGATGGATGTGTACCAGGTCTTGAACTCCTGGCAGTCCGGGCTCGGCAGGTCACTGAGGTTCAGCTGTTCGCGCAGCCAGCGGGTACGCGCGGGGAACACGCATTGGGCATGCTTGTCGCCCAGGCTGGCTGGGGCGTACAGGGCGGCGACGGTGGCCTGCAGCTCCTGGTCGGGATGGTGGGCGCCATCCTCGGCGAGGAAAAAGCGTTTGTCGTCCACATAGCTGCGCCAGCCGCCGAGCTTGGCGGTTTCGTAGTGCCCGAGGGCGATCCAGTAGGGCGTGGCCGCCAACTGCTGGACGCGGGCCGGGTCGAGCTGTGGCGCGGCATGAATCGGTGCGCTGACGAGCAGCGCCAGGGGAGCGAGGCGTTTGAACATGTCGGGCAACTACATCCTGATGATGCCGGAAGGTGAAGCGCCAAGCCCGCCCCGCTGCCGGGGCGGGAGGCGTGGTACTTAAGCCTCGGTGGCGTACTTGGCCAGTTGTGGGTCGCTCTTGAGCACGGCCAGGGTGTTGGAGTGGACAGTTTCGGCAGTCACGTCGGCGCTGCTGAAGATCTGCTGGAAGTGCTCGTGGGTGACGGCGGCGAAGCGCGCGCGGTCTTCAGGGGCCACACCGAGGACCACGGCGTAGGTGGTCAGGGCTTCGCCCTGGCCCTGGGCCATGTCTTCGGAGAGCTCGTTCATCATGCCGTTCATGGCAAACCAGGATTTGCCGCCATAGGTGAGCGCGGCCTTGGTCGAGCAGCCGTTGGTGCCCGAGGTCATGCCGAAGGTTGCGTTGCCGGACGTGCCGTTGGTGGTGGAGGCCAGGAAGTGGGCCGGTGTGCCGCGCTGGCCCTCGAACAGCAAGTTGCCCCAGCCGCAGTTCGGGCCGCCCGGCGCTTCGGCCATGGCGTTGATCGAGACAGCGGCGAACAGAGTACCCAGAAGAATCCGTTTCATAGCGTTGTTCTCTTTCTCAAGTGACATACCAATGGTCAGGGTTCTGGCAACGCGGTTGCCAGGGCGGGAGGATTTCCATCCCCCTGCGCAGCTTGGAGTTTAGGCACGATCCAAAGGTTGCGTTGTTTATTGCGAAAAATTGCTTGCGTGATCGGTCATGTTGGGCTGTGACATAAAGTCCCACGGAGCCTTGCCGCTGCGCGCTGGCAGCGCCAGAATGCCTTTCATCCGCCCCGCCGAAGTAAGGAAACCCAATGCCCGATCCTGTCGCCTCGCGCCTGCGTCTCGCGCCCGAAGCCCTGACCCGGCGTTTCTCCGCTGAACAGTTCGCTTTCTCCAACACCGACGACCTGGAGCCGTTTCGTGGCGTCCTGGGCCAGGAGCGTGCCGTCGAGGCCCTGCAGTTCGGCGTGGCCATGCCGCGCCCCGGTTACAACGTGTATGTGATGGGCGAGCCCGGCACGGGCCGCTTCTCGTTCGTCAAGCGTTACCTCAAGGCCGAAGGCAAGCGCCAGCACACCCCGGCCGACTGGCTGTACGTCAACAACTTCGAGGACTCCCGCGAGCCGCGCGCCCTCGAGCTGCCGTCCGGCAGCGCCCATGAGTTCATCAACGACATGAACGGGCTGATCGACAACCTGCTGGCTACCTTCCCGGCAGTGTTCGAACACCCGTCGTACCAGCAGAAGAAGAGCGCCATCGACCGCGCCTTCAACCAGCGCTACGACCGGGCGCTGGACGTGATCGAGCGGGCTTCGCTGGAAAAGGACGTGGCGCTGTACCGCGACAGCAGCAACGTCGCCTTCACCCCCATGGCCGACGGCAAGGCGCTGGACGAGGCCGAGTTTGCCCAACTGCCGGAGGAGGTGCGCGAGCGCTTCCATGAAGACATCGCCGCGCTCGAGGACCGCCTGAACGAGGAACTGTCCAGCCTGCCGCAGTGGAAGCGCGAGTCGAGCAACCAGTTGCGCCAGCTCAATGAAGAGACCATCACCCTCGCCCTGCAGCCGCTGCTGGCGCCGCTGTCGGAGAAATACGCGGAAAACGCCGCGGTGTGCGCCTACTTGCAATCGATGCAGTTGAACCTGCTGCGCACCGTGGTCGAACAGCTGGTCGACGACAGCAAGACCGACGCCGTGGCGCGCAAGATGCTCGAAGAGCAGTACGCGCCCAACCTGGTGGTTGGCCATCCCGGCAAGGGCGGGGCGCCGGTGGTGTTCGAGCCGCATCCGACCTACGACAACCTGTTCGGCCGCATCGAATACAGCACCGACCAGGGCGCGCTGTACACCTCCTATCGCCAGCTGCGCGCGGGAGCGCTGCACCGCGCCAACGGCGGTTTCCTGATCCTGGAAGCGGAGAAGATGCTCGGCGAGCCGTTCGTCTGGGACGCCCTCAAGCGCGCGCTGCAATCGCGCAAGCTGAAGATGGAGTCGCCGCTGGGCGAACTGGGCCGCGTCGCCACCGTCAGCCTGACGCCGCAGGTTATCCCGCTCAGCGTCAAGCTGGTGATCATCGGCTCGCGCCAGCTGTACTACGCGCTGCAGGACCACGACCCGGACTTCCAGGAGATGTTCCGGGTGCTGGTGGACTTCGACGAAGACATGCCGATGGTCGACGAGAACCTGGAGCAGTTTGCCCAGCTGTTGCGCACCCGCACCAACGAAGAGGGCATGGCGCCGCTGACCAGCGACGCGGTGGCGCGCCTGGCCACCTACAGCGCGCGCCTGGCCGAGAACCAGTCGCGGCTGTCGGCGCGGATCGGCGACCTGTTCCAGCTGGTCAGCGAGGCGGACTTCATCCGCCAGCTGGCCAACGAGGCCATGACCGACGCCGGCCATATCGAGCGGGCGCTCAAGGCCAAGGCCCAGCGCACCGGGCGGGTCTCGCAGCGGGTGCTCGACGACATGCTCGCCGGGATCATCCTGATCGATACCGAAGGCGCGGCAATCGGCAAGTGCAACGGCCTGACCGTGCTCGAGGTCGGTGATTCGGCGTTCGGCATGCCCGCGCGGATTTCCGCCACGGTCTATCCGGGCGGCAGCGGCATCGTCGACATCGAGCGCGAGGTCAACCTCGGGCAGCCGATCCACTCCAAGGGGGTGATGATCCTCACCGGCTACCTGGGCAGCCGCTATGCCCAGGAGTTTCCCCTGGCGATTTCGGCGAGCATCGCCCTGGAGCAGTCCTACGGCTACGTCGACGGCGACAGCGCCTCGCTGGGCGAGGCCTGCACGTTGATCTCGGCGCTGTCGCGCACCCCGCTCAAGCAGTGCTTCGCCATCACCGGCTCGATCAACCAGTTCGGCGAGGTGCAGGCGGTCGGCGGGGTCAACGAGAAGATCGAAGGCTTCTTCCGCCTCTGCGAGGCCCGTGGCCTGACCGGCGAGCAGGGCGTGATCATCCCGCGGGCCAACGTCGCTACGTTGATGCTCGACGAGCGGGTAGTGCAGGCGGTCGAGGCCGGGCGCTTCCATGTCTACGCCGTCAGCCAGGCCGACGAGGCGCTGAGCCTGCTGGTCGGCGAGGAAGCCGGCGCGGTCGACGACAAGGGCGAGTTTGCCGAGGGCAGCGTCAACGCCCGGGTGGTCGAGCGCCTGCGGGTGATCGCCGAGATGATCAGCGAGGAAGAGATCAAGGAGGCCGAGAAGGAGCGTATGGAGGAGGTCATCGCCCAGGCCAAGCCTGCCTGAGTCAAAAAATCGGCGCTGGCGGCCATGTGCTACCGTTCAGCGCCGGTTTTCCAACTTTTTCCTCAGGTCGGCTAAAGTGGAACTTAAGGACGTTGTCAGGGTTCAGGATGGAAACAGCCTGAGGGTTTCAGGCTGAACAGGGCTTTACAGAGGGGACGCCGCCATGCGCAACCTCAGCCTCACCCGCCAGTGCCTGGGCCTGGTGACCCGCATCGAATGCAGCATCCGTCCGCTGGCCGGGGACAACGGCATGTGGACCTTGCTGTTCGCCGCCGGCATGGCCGGTGAACAACCCTCGGCGATCAAGGCCCAGGGCCCGTTCCACGGGCCGATGGTGGCCGAGTCGGTGATGAACGCCATCGTCGACAGCCTCACCCTTCATGGCTATCAGGTCGCGGAAGACCCGCAGATCTGGTGCCTGCACCTGCAGGCGCAGTTGCGCCGGATCAACGGTGAGCGGTGCCGCAATCTTGGGGACTATCAGTTCCATCCGGAAACCTGAGCGTTTTTCCTGTGGAACCAGGTTCCCGTGGGAGCGGGCTTGCCCCGCGATAAAGGCCCGGCCTGGCCATTGTGACAGGGCGGCTGGCGCCATCGCGGGGCAAGCCCGCTCCCACGAAGTCGCCTCCACAAAGTCTGCTCGCACGATGCACTGCGGCAACCAGCCGCAGGCTTTTGCTGTCACAGGTGGCTGGCTATACTCGCGATCGCTTTTCCAGTCACTTCACGAGTCCCCCTACTGTCCATGGAACGTATCCTCGAAAACGCGATGTATGCCTCGCGCTGGCTGCTCGCCCCAATCTACTTCGGCCTCTCGCTGGGCCTGCTGGCACTGGCCCTGAAGTTCTTCCAGGAAATCATCCATGTCCTGCCCAACGTCTTCACCCTCGCCGAGGCCGACCTGATCCTGGTGATCCTGTCGCTGATCGACATGTCGCTGGTCGGCGGCCTGCTGGTGATGGTGATGATCTCCGGCTACGAGAACTTCGTCTCGCAACTGGATATCGACGAGAGCAAGGAAAAGCTCAACTGGCTGGGCAAGATGGATTCCTCGTCGCTGAAGATGAAGGTCGCCGCGTCCATCGTCGCCATCTCCTCGATTCACTTGCTGCGGGTGTTCATGGATGCCCAGAACATCTCCACCGACTACCTGATGTGGTACGTGATCATCCACATGACCTTCGTCATCTCGGCATTCGTCATGGGTTACCTGGATCGCATTACCAAACACTGATTCGTTTGGGCGCTATCGCGGGGCAAGCCCGCTCCCACGCAGGCCTTAAGGTTGCGTGGGAGCGGGCTTGCCCCGCGATCTTTCTGACCAGCGGCAGCTTGTGCTTTCGCCGTTGCCGTACAAAAAATGAGCACTCATGCCTGGTTCCCGCAGCGAGGTGCGCCCATGAACCTGCATCAGCTCAATACCGAGGCCAGGGCTGGCCATGTCGACGAACTCAACCTGATCGCCATCGAAGGCGGTGATTACCTGCTCGAGGCCCGGGTCAAGGGCCGTGCCCATCCGCTGGACGATACGCGTGGCAAGCGCTTGCGCGTGCACTCGGTCGAGGACGCCCGCTTGCTCCTGCAATCGATTCCCCTGTTGTCGATGAACCTGGTGCACTGGTCCGTGCAGGATGAGATGTGTGGCCTGGGCCTGCACCCGGAAGAAGACCTCAAGGTCCCGATTTCCCAGCGTTCGGCCTGGTAGCTGCTTCGCGCGGCACCAGTGTGCTAGGCTGCTCGCCCTTTTCATTAGGGCGCGGATGCAGTGCGCCCTTAAGCGGAGCAAGCCAATGTCCGAACTCAACCTGTCCACCGACGAATCCCGCGTCAGCTACGGCATCGGCCGCCAGCTGGGCGGCCAGCTGCGTGACAACCCGCCACCAGGCGTCAACCTGAACGCCATCGTTGCCGGCCTGACCGACGCCTTCAACGGCGCCGATAGCCGCGTCAGCGAACAAGACCTGTCGGCCGCTTTCAAGGTCATCCGCGAAGTGATGCAGGCCGAAGCCGCTGCCAAGGCCGAAGCCGCCGCTGCCGCCGGCAAGGAATTCCTGGCTGAAAACGCCAAGCGTGAAGGCATCGTGACCCTGGCCTCGGGCCTGCAGTACGAAGTGCTGACCGCAGGTGAGGGCGCCAAGCCGTCCCGCGAAGACAACGTGCGCACCCACTACCATGGCACCCTGATCGACGGCACCGTGTTCGACAGCTCCTACGATCGCGGCCAGCCGGCCGAATTCCCGGTCGGTGGCGTGATCGCCGGCTGGACCGAGGCCCTGCAACTGATGAACGCCGGCAGCAAATGGCGCCTGTACGTGCCGAGCGAGCTGGCCTATGGCGCCCAAGGCGTCGGCAGCATCCCGCCGCACAGCACCCTGGTGTTCGACGTCGAGCTGCTCGACGTTCTGTAATGCCTGATCGCGGGGCAAGCCCGCTCCCACTGGTGCTCTGCTACCTCGTGGGAGCGGGCTTGCCCCGCGATGCCTTTCAGTTCCAATCCGTTCCCCCCGGGCGCAACGCCCGCGCATAGCAGAACAGAAACAGATTTCTTACCAGCTCCTTGAGCACCCCGGGTTCACTCGAATTCAGCCCCGTGAGGTCCAGGTCACCCTGGTCACGCAGTTCGTCGAGCGCGTCTTCTTCGAGCACGGCGCACACTTCGCCGGTCTCGCGATGCAGGATGCGCAGGTAGGGGTGGGGGCGGTCGAGCCAGGCGTCGATCAGATAGGTCATGGCTATTCTCCTTGGATAGCGCTTCCAATGAGAATAATTCTTATTATCAAAATAGCAAGTGACTATTGGAAGAATTCTTCCGAATGGTGCAGGCGATCCTGTTGCAGGATCTGTCAGGGCCGCCCGTTGGGCAGCCCCGAGGGGCAGGCGATCAGACCTTGCGCACGAACTCGGACTTGAGCTTCATCGCGCCGATGCCGTCGATCTTGCAGTCGATGTCGTGGTCGCCGTCGCACAGGCGGATGTTCTTGACCTTGGTGCCGACCTTGACCACCAGGGACGACCCCTTGACCTTGAGGTCCTTGATCACGGTGACAGTGTCGCCGTCCTGCAGGACGTTGCCGACCGAATCCTTCTTCACCACGTCGTCGCTGGCGGCTTCGGCTTCGCCGCTGGCCGACCACTCGTGGGCGCATTCGGGGCAGATCAGTTGAGTGCCATCCTCATAGGTGTATTCGGAGTTGCATTGGGGGCAGGGTGGCAGAGTGCTCACGGCTTTTCCTTTCAAGTACAGGCGGGTAAAGACGCACATTGTATAGGGTTTAGTGATTTCCTGCACAAACGCATCGCGGGGCAAGCCCGCTCCCACGCCATGATGTGTGCTGGCGTGGGAGCGGGCTTGCCCCGCGATGAGGGTGTTGCGATGAATCAGTGGGTGCGCGCGACCGCGAACTCGCTCAACTCGACCAGGGCATCCCGGTACTCGCTGGCCGGCAGCACTTCCAGGCAGGCGATGGCGCGGGCGACGTAGTCGCGGGCCATCTGCGCGGTGTAGTCCAGGGCACCGGACGCCTCGACGGCGATGCGGATCTGCTCCAGGTCTTCCAGGCCGCCTTTCTGGATCGCCTGGCGCACCAGCGCAGCCTGCTCTTGGGTGCCTTCGCGCATGGTGTAGATCAGCGGCAGGGTCGGCTTGCCTTCGGCCAGGTCGTCACCGACGTTCTTGCCCAGGGTCTCGGAGTCGCCCTTGTAGTCCAGCAGGTCGTCGACCAGCTGGAAAGCCACGCCCAAGTGGTCGCCAAAGGTGCGCAGGGCTTCGCGCTGCTCGTCGGTGGCGCCGGCCAGCGCGGCGGCGCTGTGGGTCGAGGCCTCGAACAGCATGGCGGTCTTGCCGCGGATGACGTCCATGTACACCTCTTCGGTGGTGCTGGCGTCGCGCACGCGCGACAGCTGCAGTACCTCGCCCTCGGCGATCACCCGGGTGGCCTTGGACAGGATCTGCATGACCGGCATCGAGCCCAGCTCGACCATCATCTCGAACGAACGCGAATAGAGGAAGTCGCCCACCAGCACGCTCGGCGCGTTGCCCCACAGGGCGTTGGCGGTGGAGCGGCCACGGCGCATGCCGGACATGTCGACCACGTCGTCGTGCAGCAGGGTGGCTGTGTGCAGGAACTCGATGGTCGCCGCCAGCAGACGCAGGTCGTCGCCCTCGCGGCCCAGGGCCTTGCCGCACAGCAGCACCAGCAGGGGACGCAGGCGCTTGCCGCCGGCGGACGTGATATAGTCACCGATCTTCGATACCAGCGGGACGCGCGAGGTCAGCTGCTTCTTGATGATCTCGTCGACGGCGCTGAAATCGTCAGCTACCGCGCGGTAGAAGGATTGGGGTTGCATCGGCTGCTCCATTGAGGTTGCGCGGCATGCTAGGTCGCAGGTACCGGTGTGTCAAGGCGCGCTGCCCGTGGCCCCGGGCCGGCACTTGCAAGCATTTATAGGGTTGCGTACAATCGCGCACCCTAACTTTCCTGGGCAGCACCTGCCTTACGCAATTGCACCGGGCCGTTCCAGCCCTGTGCAGCCATGCCAGCCAATACTCATCATATAAAGCGCTGGGTGAGCAGGATTATCGGAGAAATACCATGTCTTACGCAGTAATCGTTACCGGCGGCAAGCAGTACAAAGTCGCTGAAGGTGAATTCCTCAAGATCGAAAAACTGGAAGTCGCCACTGGCGAATCCGTGACCTTCGATCGCGTTCTGCTGGTCGCCAACGGTGAAGAAGTCACCATCGGCGCTCCAGTTGTTGCTGGCGCTAAAGTAGTGGCCGAAGTCGTTTCGCAAGGCCGCCACGACAAGGTTCGCATCATCAAGTTCCGTCGTCGTAAGCACCACATGAAGCGCATGGGCCACCGCCAGTGGTTCACCGAAATCAAAATCACCGGTATCCAGGCTTAATCGCCCCGATCCCCTGAATTTATTGGAGAATTGAACCATGGCTCACAAGAAGGCTGGTGGTAGTACTCGTAACGGTCGCGACTCAGAATCTAAACGCCTTGGCGTGAAGATGTATGGCGGCCAGGTGATCAAGCCGGGCAACATCATCGTCCGTCAGCGCGGCACCGAATTCCACGCTGGCTACGGCGTTGGCATGGGCAAGGATCACACCCTGTTCGCCAAGATCGAAGGCGTGATCAAGTTCGAGAAGAAAGGCGAGTTCATGCGCCGTTACGTGAGCATCGTCGCCGCTTAATCGCGACGTCGCTCCAGAAGCCCCGTCATGCGACGGGGCTTTTTCGTTTGTGGTGAGCCTCTTGCAAAGCTGTTTGAATGGGCTGCCGGCGTTGGTTTCTGGTTCGTACGGGGCCGCCGCGCTCATCTTCGCAAGAGCCTCATGGTTTTCTGGTTTTCGACTCGTCATCCGACGAGAGGCGGTTTTGAATGAAGTTTGTAGACGAAGTATCGATCCGGGTTAAGGCCGGTGACGGCGGCAACGGTTGCATGAGCTTCCGCCGCGAGAAATTCATCGAGAACGGCGGTCCCAACGGCGGTGACGGCGGCGATGGCGGCTCGGTGTACATGGTGGCCGACGAGAACCTCAATACCCTCGTCGACTACCGCTACACCCGTCACCACGAAGCCCAGCGCGGCTCCAACGGCGGCAGCACAGACTGCACCGGCAAGAAGGGTGACGACCTGTTCCTGCGCGTGCCGGTGGGCACCACCGTGATCGACGCAGCCACCCAGGAAGTCATCGGTGACCTGGTTACCCCGGGCCAGAAGCTGATGGTCGCCCAGGGCGGCTGGCACGGCCTGGGCAACACCCGCTTCAAGTCCAGCACCAACCGTGCGCCGCGCCAGACCACCCCGGGCAAGCCCGGCGATCAGCGCGACCTGAAGATGGAAATGAAGGTCCTGGCCGACGTCGGCCTACTGGGCCTGCCGAACGCCGGCAAGAGCACCTTCATCCGTTCGGTCTCGGCCGCCAAGCCGAAAGTCGCCGACTATCCGTTCACCACCCTGGTGCCGAACCTGGGCGTGGTCAGCGTCGACCGCTGGAAGAGTTTCGTCATCGCCGACATCCCCGGGCTGATCGAAGGCGCCTCCGAAGGCGCCGGCCTGGGTATCCGCTTCCTCAAGCACCTGGCGCGTACCCGCGTGCTGCTGCACCTGGTCGACCTGGCGCCGCTGGACGGCAGCAGCCCGGCCGATGCCGCCGAGATCATCATCAACGAGCTGGCGCAGTTCAGCCCGGCACTGGTTGACCGTGAGCGCTGGCTGGTGCTGAACAAGGCCGACATGATCATGGACGACGAGCGTGACGAGCGCGTCAAGGAAGTGGTCGAGCGCCTGAACTGGGAGGGGCCGGTCTATGTGATCTCGGCCATCGCCAAGCAGGGCACCGAGAAGCTCAGCCACGACCTGATGCGCTACCTCGAGGACCGCGCCGACCGCCTGGCCAACGACCCGGCCTACGCCGAGGAACTGGCCGAGCTCGACCAGCGCATTGAGGACGAGGCCCGCGCCCAGCTGCAGGCTCTGGACGATGCCCGCACCCTGCGCCGCACCGGTGTCAAGAGCGTGCACGACATCGGCGACGATGACGACTGGGATGATTTCGAGGACGACGAAGACGGCCCGGAAATCATTTACGTGCGCGACTGATCGGTTGCAGTACACTAAACGCCGCTCTCTGGAGCGGCGTTTTTGTATCCACGGTATCTACAGATTCGACATAGGTTGGAAGAGAAGATGCGAAGCAAGGTGACTGGCGCCAGGCGCTGGGTCGTGAAGATCGGTAGCGCGCTGCTGACCGCCGATGGCAAGGGCCTCGACCGCGGCGCCATGGCGGTATGGGTCGAGCAGATGGTGGCCCTGCGCGAAGCGGGCGTGGAACTGGTGCTGGTCTCCTCCGGAGCCGTGGCCGCCGGCATGAGCCAGCTGGGCTGGACCTCGCGACCGAGCGCGATGAACGAGCTGCAGGCCGCCGCCTCGATCGGCCAGATGCGCCTGGTGCAGGCCTGGGAGTCTAGCTTCGGCGAGCACGGCAAGCACACCGCGCAGATCTTGCTGACCCACGACGACCTTTCCGACCGCAAGCGTTACCTCAACGCCCGCAGCACCCTGCGCACCCTGGTCGACTTGGGCGTGGTGCCGGTGATCAACGAGAACGACACCGTGGTCACCGACGAGATCCGCTTCGGCGACAACGACACCCTGGCCGCGCTGGTGGCCAACCTGGTGGAAGCCGACCTGCTGGTGATCCTCACCGACCGCGACGGCATGTTCGACGCCGACCCGCGCAACAACCCCGAAGCCCAGCTGATCTACGAAGCCCGTGCCGACGACCCCTCGCTGGATGCCGTGGCCGGCGGCACCGGCGGCGCCCTGGGCCGCGGCGGCATGCAGACCAAGCTGCGCGCCGCGCGCCTGGCCGCCCGTTCCGGTGCCCATACCATCATCATCGGTGGCCGTATCGAGCGCGTGCTGGATCGCCTCAAGGCCGGCGAGCGCCTGGGCACCCTGCTGTCGCCCGAGCGCGGCATGCTCGCCGCGCGCAAGCAGTGGCTGGCCGGCCACCTGCAGACCCGTGGCACCCTGGTGCTCGACGACGGCGCCGTGAAGGCCTTGCGCGAATCGAACAAGAGCCTGCTGCCGGTGGGCGTGAAGACCGTGCAGGGCAGCTTCCGTCGTGGCGAGATGGTGGTCTGCGTCGGCCCCGACGGCCTGGAAGTGGCCCGTGGCCTGGCCAACTACAGCGCCCTGGAGGCGCAGAAGATCATCGGCCAGCCGTCCGACGCCATCGAGAGCCTGCTGGGCTACAGCGCCGAGCCTGAGCTGGTGCACCGCGACAACCTGGTCCTGGTCTGAAGGAGATCACCGTGCTGAAAAGGATGTTTGCCGTGGCGGCGATGCTGCTGCCGATGCTGGCCGGGGCCGAGGAGATCGGCCAGGTGTCCACCGTGTTCAAGTTCGTCGGGCCCAACGACCGTATCGTGGTCGAGGCGTTCGATGATCCGAAGGTCGACGGCGTGACCTGCTACCTGTCGCGGGCCAAGACTGGCGGTATCAAGGGGGGCTTGGGGTTGGCCGAGGACCGTGCCGAGGCGTCGATCGCCTGCCGTCAGGTCGGGCCGATCCACTTCAAGGGTGACTTGAAGGATGGCGAGGAAGTATTCAAGGAGCGCACCTCGCTGGTGTTCAAGACCATGCAGGTGGTGCGTTTTCTCGACAAGAAGCGCAATACGCTGGTGTACCTGGTATATAGCGATCGCCTGATCGAAGGCAGCCCGCAAAATGCGGTGACGGCGATTCCGATTGTGCCTTGGGCACAGCAATAACCCGATAGATAGCAGGGAGGCCTTCGGCCTCCTTTCGCGACACAAGGGCCGCAACGCGGCCCCAGTGCACAGATGTCAGGCCAGTTCCTCGGCCTCATCCTCACGCACGATCGCCTTCACCTCATCGCGACGGCTGATGTACTTCCAGTCCGCTTCGTCGATGTAGATGCCATTCGGCCCGCTGCCGCCTTCCAGGTCGATCGCCACCCGTGCCGACACCTGCGGCTTCACGCTCGCCAGGATCGGCACGAAGCCCAGCTGCTGGCTGGTCTCCAGCAATGCTGCCTGGTTGCGTTCGTCGATGTCCGCCGCCTCGTCGAGGTAGTACGGCAGGCGAATGCGCCCGGCCAGGTCGCGGTCCATCAGGTGCAGCAACAGGTACATGTTGGTCAGCGCCTTGATGGTCATGGTGGTGCCGTTGGACGCGGCGCCGTCGATGTCGGCGTGGATCACCGGCTGGCTGTTGATCTTGGTGATCTCGAAGGCCAGTTCGAACAGGTCCTTCAGACCCAGCTGGTTGTGGTTGGCCGCCACCAGCCGCGCCAGGTACTCCTTGGCCTCTTCGTTCTTGTGATCCTGTTCGGCGCTTTGCGTCAGGTCGAACACCGACAGCGTTTCGCCTTCTTCGTACTGGCCGGCGCTGTGGATGATCTGGTCGATGTGCCGGAGCGCTTCCTTGTTCGGTGCCAGCACCACGCGGAAGCTCTCCAGGTTGGACACCTGGCGCTTGTTGATCTCGCGGTTGAACAGCGCCAGCTGGTGCTCGAGGCTGTCGTAGTCGCTGCGGATGTTGCGCAGGGTCCGGGCGATGTCGGTGACCGCGGCGCGGCGGGCCTTGGCCAGGGTCAGCGCTTCCTCGGTGCGGTGCGAGTAGGCGTTGATCAACAGCTGCAGGCGGCGCTCCATGTCGTCCTCGCTGTCGAACTTGGCCACGCCTTTGAGGCGCACCTGGGCGTACAGCGCCTCGATCTGGTTGTCCACGCGCTGCAGCGCCTGCCAGCTGTCCTGGTAGTCGTTGAGCAGCGGCAGCAGGTTGTCCATGGAGTCGTCGATGGCTTCCATGAACGGCGTGCCGAACGGCAGGTCGGCCGGCAGCAGTTGGCGGCGGCGCAGGGCGTCTTCGAGGGTGCGCTGCTTGGCTTCGAGGTCGGCGATCTGCCGACCCACCAGCTGCAGCTTGGCCGACAGCTGCTGGACGCGCTCGGTGAAGGCGTCGCTGGAGCGCTTGAGCTCATCCTGGGCGGCTTCCAGCTGGCCCAGTTGCTCCATCTTCTCCGGCTCTTCGGCGGCCAGGGTCTCGGTACGGCGGAAGTCTTCCAGGGCCTTCTGCGCATCCAGCACCTGCTGGTACAGGGCCTCGGTCTGCGCCTTGCTGGCGGCGCGGTCGAGGGCCACGGCCTGCTGGGTCTTGAGCTGCTTGAGTTCTTTTTCCAGGCGCTCCTTCTGGTCGCGCAGGGCGGCGCGGTCGGCCAGGGCCTGCAGCGCGGGTGGGTCGATGTGCGAGATGTCGATGGACAGGCCCGGCACTTCGAAGCGTTCGCCCTTGAAGCGGTCGAGCACGCCTTCGAGGGTCTTCACCCACACATCGCTGTCGTCCAGCTCGATGCCACGGTCGCCCAGCGGCAGGCTGAACAGCGCGCCGTTGAACAGGCGCATCAGGCGGTCGACGTCCTGCTGCGAGAACTCTTCGCGCAGGCGGGCATAGCTGTTGTTGTCGGCGTGGTCGAGTTGCTGCTTGACCGCCTTGACGCGTTTTTCCAGGTCGCGCACGCGCTCGTCGAGGTCTTCGGCGGAGAACTGACGCGACTGGGCCAGGGCACCGGCCAGTTCGTCGTGGGCGTCCTTGGCGGCCAGCAGCTGCTGTTCCAGCACCTTGACGTCGGTGACCAGGGCGAAGCGGTGCTTGAGCACCGACAGCTCACCCAGCCAGCGCTGGATACCGGTGATCTCCCGTTCCAGGCGCATCAGCTCCTGGGTGCCGCCGCGCTGGTCGTTCTGCAGGCGGTCCTGTTCGCCACGGTAGTGCTCGGCCTGGATGGTCAGCTCTTCCTTGCGCGCCATGGCGTATTCCTGCCAGGTGCCCAGCAGGTTGTCGAGCAAGGGCGAGATGCGGTGCAGCTTGCCGCGCAGGATGTCGCGCTGGGCCACGCCGCCGGCCAGGGCCTCGACCAGGGGGCCTGCGGCCACCAAGGCGTTGTAGTCGCCCTCCATGCGGCGCACGTCGCGGAAGGCCTCTTCGCAGGCGGCGATGTAGTCGACGCTGCCCGAGCGCAAGCTGTGCTCGAAGGCATCGAGGAACAGCTGCTTGAGCTTGGCGGCGGTGATCTCGCGCATGTGCAGCAGGTTAATGAACAGCGCGCGGAAGGTCTTAAGGCTCTGCTCGCTGGTCGAGCGCAGCGGGATCAGGGTCAGGTCCAGCGGCACCGAGGTGTGGCCGCCGACCAGCAGCCGGCGCAGTTCATCCGGCTTGAGCTCGTAGGCTTTCAGGCCATGGCGCTCGAGGTTGGTGAACAGCTCCTTCTGGCGCAGGCAGGTGTCGTCTTTCTGGTAGTGGGCCAGGTCCAGCTCGCCCTGGTAGGCGAAGAACTGGTGGCCGAAGCCGCCGCCCGGGCCGCGGCCAACCACGCCGATCACATGCGGGCCGTGGGGCAGGTTCAGCTCGGTGAGGATGTAGCTGGTGTCGCTGGCGAAGTAGAAGCGGCGCGACTGTTCCAGGCTGTACTTGCCGAAGCTCATGTCGGACATGCGCGCCAGGATCGGGAACTGCAGGGCGTTGATCGACGCCGATTTACCCAGGTTGTTGGCGCCATAGACCGACAGCGGGTGTTCCAGGGGGAACAGGCCGAGACTGTAGCCGGCGGTGTTGAGCAGTGCGAAGCGGCGGATGCCGTAGCGTTCCTGGCTCATGCGTCAATCTCCTGTTGCTCTTCGCGGATCGCCCGGGCCAGGGCGTCCTCTTCGCTTTCCTCGCCATCGAACGGGGTGAGGTCGAGCGGGTCGTCGGTGCGGTTGAGTTCCTCGGGGGTTTCTTCCACCACCAGCACGGGCACCGGCAGCGGCAGGTCGCTGTGCAGGGTGGCGGCCAGGTCGCGGTCCTGCTGGACCGACAGGCACACGTCGAGGAAACGGTGCATCGGCGGCATGAAGCGGTAGATGCCGCCCTCTTCGAAGGCGAAGCCCAATTGGGTCATGCGGCGCATGATCTTTTCTTCGAGCTCGTCGACGGTCTGCACTTCGGCCTGCAGGAACAGGTCGCGGTATTTGTCGAGCAGCGACGGCAGTTCGTCGCGGCCGATGCTGCCACCGTCGAGCACGGCCATCGGGTCGCGGCCCTGGTCGGCCAGGTGCTCGACCAGGATGAAGGTGAACAGCGACAGGCGCTGGGCGGTCTTGTTGACCTGCGCGGCGGCCTGCTCGGGGACGAAGTAGTAGAAGCCGCGGGTGTCGCAGACCAGCTCGAAGCCCAGGGCCTTGAACAGGGTGCGGTACTGGTCCTGGAAGTTCGACAGCTGGGCGTACAGCTCCGGATCGCGGCGGCTGATGTGGAAGCCCTTGAACAGCTCGCGGAAGATCGGCGCGAGCTGGGACAGTTCGGAAAGATCAAGATGCATGGACGGGGCTCGCGGTGGATTCGGTCGGGGTCGCCGGCTTGTTGTCGCGGTTGGAGGTCAGGGCGAAGGAGCGCAGGCTGACCAGGTGTTCGCGGGTAAGGTATTGCTGGCGATCGAGGCGCTCGCGGCTGAAGCGCTTCTCGCGCGACAGGCGCGAGAACCAGTACAGCAACTCGTCGGTGGCGCCCTCGGGCTCCTGCTCCAGCAGCCAGACCATCAGGTCCGGCAGCGGCAGGGCGTCCTCGCAGCGTTCGAGCATCTCTTTGACCGTGCGCGGGGCACGGGGCAGCGGGCCCTTTTGCGTCTTGTGCGCCTTGGGGAAGCGCGCAGGCTTGGGCTCGAAGCGGGCCAGGGCGTAGACGTACGCCTCGACCTGGCTGGCGCTGCCGAGGAAGGTGCTCTGCGGACGGGTGAACAGCGGCATGGCGGCCTGCGGCACGGCGTCGATACCCTTCTTGCGGATCACCGACAAGGCCAGGGCAGCGCCACGGGTCACGGCATTGTGCCGGCGCGCTTCTTCACGCAGCGGCAGCAGCAGTTCGCGGGCGTGACGCAGGGTCAGCTGGGCGCTGGTCTGCATTTCGAGAATGCGCGCATGGGTGCGCAGCAGCATGTCGTCGTCGACCAGGTGGCCGAGGCGCGCCTGCTCGCCCAAAAGGCGCAGCAGCACGGTCTCGACCTTGCGCACGCCCTGCTCGAAGGCGCCGTCGGCATTGACCAGCTGGATCATCGGCTCGACGTACTCGTCCCAGGTCGCCAGTACTTCGGCGTAGCGCTGGCGCAGGGGGATCTGCCGGTTGCTGGTCTTGGCCCGCTCGGCCACGGCCACCAGCGCCTGCTCGTCGTTGTCGAGCTTCTTCAGCACGTCGCGCACGCGCATGTCGAGCAGGCGCAACTGGCGCGCCAGGTCGTCGCTGTCGCGGTTGTCGAAGGCGTCCTGGATATGCCCGGCCAGGCGTTCCAGGTGGCGCAGGTAGGCCTCGATCTCCAGGCACAGGCCCAGCCGGTGTTCGCGGCGCAGGTAGGCGAGGAAGTCGTGGATCTGCGCGTTGAGCTCGAATCGGTTCGGGCTCTTGGCCACCGGGACCAGGATGTCCAGGCGGATCCACACGTCGAGCAGCTGGGTGATGTCCTGCGGGGTGCTTTCCACCTGCTGGCGGGCCAACTGCTGGCGCAGCTCGACCAGGCTCAGGGTGCCCTGGTCGAAGCGCTCGCACAGCGGCTCGATCAGGGCCCAGTGTTCGGCTAGGGCGCGCAGGACGCGCTTGGGTTCGATCATTGGCGGGTCGACTCGTTGCCAAATAAAAGGGGCGATTGTACTGCATCCAAGGGGGAGGATTTCACCCCTTGGTCTGTTATGGGGATAACCCTGATGCTCAAAGGGGGATTCACCCCGTCGGAGCGGGCTTGGCCCGCGCTGGCTGACAATCTGTTGCGGCGCATCCTGGGCAACGGCGTTAGAATGCCCGCCTGATTTCGTCCACCGGATACCCGCGCCTTGCTGATCGAGTCCCGCCGCCGCGCCTACCTGTCCGCCATGCAAGTGGTGCACTGGCTGCCGCGCGCCGAACTGCCGTTCGCCGCCCCGTCGCGGCCGGAGCTGCTGTTGCCGGTGGCGCCGGTTGAGGACGTCGACTTCGAGGTGCGTCCAGCCGCCCCCACGCCTGCGCCGAGCGCCACCCCGGCGGCTCTCCAGGCGCGCGCCGAGCGGCCGAAGATCGAAATCCCGCGCCCGGGCAGCGTGCCGAAACCGGCCGCCAAGCCGGTCGAGGCCGAGCAGGAGGCCCCCGCGCCACGCCCGGCGCCGGTACCGCCACCACGCTTTGCCCTGCAATTGCTGCGCGCCGGCAGTTGCCTGCTGCTGGTGGAGCTGGCCACCGGCCAGCCGTTCCAGAGCCGCGATCCGTCGTACCTGCTGCTCAAGGACATGCTGCGCGCCGCCGGCCTGCCGGATGCGCCCCAGATCATCGGCGAGCCGGTGCGCTGGCCGTTGCTGATGCGCGGCAACATGGACCAGGGCCCGGACGCCGCTCGCGACTTCGTCCAGGGTTTCATCGCCGCGCGCCTGGAAGAGGCACCGTGCACCTGCCTGTGGCTGCTCGGTCTGCCGGCCATCCGCTTCGCCGGCCAGGCCGATGCCCAAGCCTACTACCAAGAACTCGAGGTCGACCTGCTCGGCAGCGCCTGGGCCTTGCCCGGCCTTGAACTGTTGATGGACGAACCGCAACGCAAGGCGGACGTCTGGAAAGCCATGCGCCAGCTGATGGCGCGCTGGAAGAGCGTTGAATGAGTGACTCGATCAGTTTCCGCCCGGCAACCGAGGCGGATCTGGATGCCCTGCTTAAGATCGAATATGCCGCCTTCAGCCACCCCTGGACCCGCGGCATCTTCCAGGATGCGCTGAAGTCCTACGAAGTGTGGCTGATGTTCGTTGGCCAGCAGCAGGTCGGCCATGGCGTGATCAACGTGATCATCGATGAGGCGCACCTGCTCAACATCACCGTCAAGCCGGAAAACCAGGGCTGCGGGCTGGGCTTGCGCCTGCTCGAGCACCTGATGGCGCGGGCCTACCAGCTCAATGGCCGCGAGTGTTTCCTCGAAGTGCGCGCCAGCAACCAGTCGGCCTATCGCCTGTATGAGCGCTATGGGTTCAACGAGATTGGCCGGCGCCGTGACTACTACCCGGTGGCGGGTGGGCGGGAAGACGCGCTGGTGATGGCCTGTACGTTGCTCGAAGACTGAGCGCTATGCCCTGTAGGGGATAAACCAGCCCTTCAGGATGCGCTGTCGCGCAGGGAACTATCCCTTGTGGGAGCGGCCTCGTGCCGTGAAAGGGCCGCTCCTGCAGGGATCGCGTGAGCAGTCGGCTCAGATCTGCGGGGGGGCCACTTCGATCGGCTTGCGCAGATCTCGCAGGCTGCGCGTCACCGTCCCGGTATTGCACTTGGCCGCCGCCTGTTCCGGCGTCATGTCGCGGATGGTGCGGTAGAACAGCTCGCAGGTCTGCTTCTTCTGGGTCACCTGCCACTTGCTGGTGCAGGCCTGCAGGGTGAGCTGGGCGTCGGCCTGCGGGTTGCGCCCCATGCCGGCCTGCCAGCAGGCGGCGGAGAGGTCCTGGCCCATCATCTTCAAGCCGGCGGCGTCGGCCTTGTCCTGATCGCCGTCGTAGCTTTTCGGATCGGCTGCGTACCAGATCGCGCTCGGATGGTTGGCGCCGAGCACCGGTACCTTGGCGCTGTCCGGCTCCGGCGCGATGCTGACCAGCCCCAGCACGTTGACCTTTGGCCCGTACTGCTGCTGGATCCACGCACGCACCGGCGCGCCGAAGGCGACCATCGGCAAGGCGGCCTTGCCGTCGTGGGTGAGGGCCACTTCCTTGACCATCCGCACCTGGTAGTCGTTGAAGTAGCTGTAGACCCCTTCCAGATCCTTGCCCGCGCTGGCCGGCGCGGCGATCGGGGCGATGTCGACGATGGTCTGGTAGGCCGGGGTCTGGGTGGCCTCGACGCCGTTGAAGGTCAGCAGCTGCGCCCAGCGGTCGGTGGTGTTGGACTTCAGGTAGTCCTGGTAGCGGGTCAGCGAGTAGTCCGGCGGGAAGTGCAGCAACTCGACGCTGCGGCGGTTTTCCAGGGCCATGCCCAGGGGCAGGAACAGGTACCAGCTGTAGTCCCAGCCGCCTTTCTGGTTGAGGCGGGTGGCGCCCTGGTAGGCCAGCTCGCCGCTGTCGAGCAGCTTGCGCAAGGGGGCGGTGTAGGTGGCCGGCACGCCGGTGATGCTGGCGTGCAGCTTGTCGTTGTCGCGGTTTACCGTGACCTTGGCGTTGGCGTAGCCATCGCGTTGCACGCTCTGGGTGAGGTAGTGCTCGACCGTCTGTTCGAGTGTCCAGTCGCGGTAGCAGATCACGTTGCAGTTGTTGGGGTAGGCGAACAAACGGGTGACCCGTTGGGCATCGCCCAGGTCGATCTGCGCGTCGGCCATGGCCAGGCCGCTGAAGGTGAGGGCGGCCAGGCCCGATATAGCAATCTTGTGCATGCTTAACTCCTTGTCAGTGGCCGCCGGGATGGCGGGCGCGCCCATGGTGGATGAAGAGGTGGGGCAATGAAAAGCGCCAGGACATGGCTATTGGCTAGCGCGCTGATCGGGCTGGGTGCGGTCCAGGCCGATGAGCGCGATGTGTGGATGTTCGCCCAATGGGCCGGGGATCACGAGAACCGCAAGTTTCGTGAAATGCTGGTGGAGGCCCGGCTATATGGCGTGGTGCCGATCCATCAGTTGCTGCGCTCGGCCTCGGACTGGCGCCTGTGCAAGGCCTCGCCCTTCGCGGTGCCACCGGCGAGCCACTGGCCGGCGGTGCGCTCGACGCTGGCCTTGATCCAGACCCTGGACCGCCAGGGCATCCTGCGTCAGTTCGAAGTGGTGTCGGCCTACCGCGATCCCCGGCTCAATGCCTGTGCCGGCGGCGCGCCGAGCAGTGCGCACATGCGCGCCTTCGCCGTCGACCTGCTGCTACCGCGCGGGGTCGACCCGAGCCCGCTGTGCCGCTTCTGGCAGCAGCACGGCCAGGCCTGGAACATGGGCCTTGGCCGTTACCCATCGGGGCGCATCCATATCGACACGGCCGGCTATCGCACCTGGGGCGGTGACGGTGGGGCCGGCTCGTCGTTCTGCAGCAAGCCCAGGTGAGCCAGGCAGGCCCGGCACTCGTCGCCGACCCACTGCGCGAAGCGCTGGCGCTTGCTGCCGTCATCCAGTGGTTGCGGGCTGAGCAGGTGGTAGCCGGAGCCATCGCGCAGGAAGCCGTACGGCGCCTGTAGCTGGCCATTGTCCAGTTCGTCGCGGACCATCAGCGCCGAGGCGATGGCCAGCCCCATGCCCGCGCTGGCGGCCTGGATCGACAGGTAGAAGTGCTCGAAGTCGCTGCGCGCCGGGTGCCGGATATCCTGGCCGCTCAGGCGCAGCCAAGTGGCCCAGGCATCGGGGCGGGTGGCGCTGTGCAGCAGGCGTTGGCCCTTGGGATCCGGCGTGGCGACCGGGCCGATCCATTCATCGCAGATCTTCAGGCTGTGCAGTTGGCGGTCCCAGTGGAAGTCATCGCGGCGCAGGGCCAGGTCGATGCCGCTGCGGGCGAAGTCCACCGGGCCGCCGGCGGCCACCAAATGCAGTTGCAGGTCCGGGTGCCGGGTATGGAAGCGCGGCAGGCGAGGGATCAGCCAGCGCATGGCGATGGTCGGCTCGCAGGACACCACCAGTACGTTGTCGTGGGCTTGCTGGTGCAGGCGCTGCACGGCGCCTTCCAACTGCTCGAAGATCGCCTGGGTGGTGGCCTGCAGGTCGCGCCCGGCGCGGGTGAGGAAGATCGCCCGGTTGCGCCGTTCGAACAGCTCCACGCCGAGGTTTTCCTCGAGCAGGCGCACCTGGCGGCTGACGGCGCCGTGGGTCACATGCAGGTGCTCGGCGGCGCGTACGAAGCTTTCAGTTCGGGCAGCGATGTCGAAGTAGCGAAAGGCGGTGAGGGGAGGCAGTTTCATGTGCTGGGCTGTTCCGGCGCTATCGCGGGCACCGTTGGATGTGATGAGGATATGTCAGGAAAACTAGCAGATTAGCCTCACTATAAATCGATTTTTACTCGTTCAAAGCAACAGGATAATCCCATCTTCCGTGAATTTTCATCGAGGATACCTGTTCGTGAACGAACTCATCGCCGTCGCCCTCTTCACCCTCCTGGCCGTCATCAGCCCCGGCGCCGACTTCGCCATGGTCACCCGCAGCAGTTATGCACAGGGCCGCAAGGCCGGCCTCGCCGCGGCGGTAGGCATTGCCCTGGGCGTGCAGGTGCATGTGCTGTACACCGTGTTCGGCATCGCCGTGATCATCAGCCAGAGCCCAACCCTGTTTGTGGCCATGAAGGTGGTGGGGGCGGGCTACCTGGTGTACCTGGGCTACAAGTCGCTGACCAACACCACGCGCATAAGCCTCGAAGGCCTGGCGCACAGCGAGGCCAGTGTGGCCAGTGCATTACGCACGGGCTTTCTGACCAATGCGCTGAACCCCAAGACCATGCTCTTCGTGGTCAGTGCCTACACCCAGGTGGTGCAGCCCGGCAGCCCACTGGCACTGGACTTCGCCTATGGCGCGTTCATGTCGTTCGCCCACTGGGTGTGGTTCAGCCTGGTGGCGGTGTTTTTCTCCAATCACCTGTTGCGTCGGGCGATGATCGAGCGACAGGTGGTGGTCGATCGGGTCATCGGCGTGGCGTTGATCGGTCTGGGGCTGGCCGTGGTGGTGGCGGGTGTGAAGTAGATTTTTTCGCAGGCAAAGAAAAAGGGCTTATCTTTCGATAAGCCCTTTTAGAAGGTGGTGGCTACACAGGGACTTGAACCCCGGACCCCAGCATTATGAATGCTATGCTCTAACCAACTGAGCTATGTAGCCAACTTGGCGCGCATTATTAGCTCGAATCGCGATCCTGTCAACAACGTTTTCAAAAAAAATTTCCAACCTTTCAAAAACTTAGCCGGGCAGGGCGCTTCAGCGCACGACCAGCCAGTGGCCGAGCAGGTTGTGCAGGCGCAGTTGCTGATCGGCAGCCAGGCGCTCGAGGCTCTGCGCCGGGTGGTCGAGGTCGAAATCGCCGCTGACCCGCTGGTAGGCGGTCTGCTCGTTCAGCATCAAGACACGCTGGCCTCGGTAATCGGCCAGGCGTTCGAGCACTTCGCTCAACGGCAGGTTCCTGGCCTTCAACTGGCCGTTGCGCCAGGCATCGGCCAATTTGGCGTCGATCTTCTCGACCGGATTGATGCGGCGTGCGCTGAACGTCACTCGCTCGCCGGCATTGACCAGGCGCTGGTCGCCACCCTGCAACACCGCAGCCTTGCCGGCGAACACCACCAACTCGTCGTAGTCGGCATGGCGGGCGATCTGCAGGCGGGTGCCGAACACCTGGATCCGGGTGTCATCGACCTGCACCTCCAGGGCACGGCCATCGAGCATCACCTCCAGGTAAACCTGCCCCTGCACCAGGTGCAACTGGCGGGTGCGGCCACGCAGGTCGACATTCATCGCGCTGGCGCTGTCCAGGTGCAGGGTCGAGCCATCGGCCAGGCGCACGCTACGGCGCTCGCCGCTGTCGGTGTGCAGTTCGCTGCCCAGGCGCTGCATCACGGGCCAGTAGAGCCAGGCCAGTGCGCCCACCAGCAGCAGAAACAGCAGCGCCAGGCACAACCCGGCCCGGCTGCGGCGGACTTTGGCGATGCGTGGGCGCGGGCGCGCCGCCGGCACCTGCAATTGCTGCCAGTAGGCTTCGAGCTGGGCATAAGCCCTTGCGTTGAGCGGGTCCTGGCACCAACTGGCGAATGCCTGGCGCAGGGGCTCGTCGCAGCCGGGCTGGCGCAGGCGCGAGAACCAGTCCAGGGCTTCCCGCTCGGGGTCGGGCGTTGGCTGCAAGGCGGGCATCGGGCTCATGGGATCGGTCTGCTCGCAGGGGGAGGGCGGTTTCGCCCCGCATTTACAGGGAAGAGGAGAAAGGATGCTAAATATATTGAGAATTATTTACAAGTACGTGTCGGATGGAAGGCTCGCCGAAATAAAAAGGTAGCTTCGTATCTATTTGTTTCACGATAATCGGATCCCAATCCGCGGACGGACATCCAGCCCATGGCCATCAGCAGTACCACGACCTCCAGCGCCGGCAACCCGGCCAACCAGGCCTCGCCGCTGGTGATGCGCATCATCGGTTTCTGCGCCCTGGCGCACCTGATCAACGACCTGATCCAGTCGGTGCTGCCGGCGATCTACCCGATGCTCAAGGCCAACTACGACCTGAGCTTCGCCCAGATCGGCCTGATCACCCTGACCTTCCAGATCACTGCCTCGTTATTGCAGCCGTGGGTGGGCTTTTTCACCGACAAGCGGCCTACACCGAACCTGTTGCCGCTAGGCACCCTGTGCACCCTGGTGGGTATCGTGATGCTGGCCTTCGTCGGCAGCTTCCCGATGATCCTGCTGGCCTCGGCGCTGGTGGGCATCGGTTCGTCGACCTTCCACCCCGAGACCTCGCGCATCGCCCGGCTGGCCTCCGGCGGGCGCTTCGGCCTGGCCCAGTCGAGCTTCCAGGTCGGCGGCAATGCCGGCTCCGCCCTCGGCCCGCTGCTCGCGGCGGCGATCGTGATTCCCTTCGGCCAGACCCATGTCGCCTGGTTCGGCCTGGCCGGGCTGTTCTTCTTCGCCGTGACCCTGATGCTGCGCCGCTGGTACAAGGAGCACCTCAACCAGGCCAAGGCGCGCAAGGCGGTGCCGGCCACCCACGGCATCTCGCGCCAGCGGGTGATCCTGGCGCTGGTGGTGCTGGGCCTGCTGGTGTTCTCCAAGTACTTCTATATGTCCAGCTTCACCAGCTACTTCACCTTCTACCTGATCGAGAAGTTCCAGCTGTCGGTAGCCAGTTCGCAGTTGCACCTGTTCCTGTTCCTCGGCGCGGTGGCGGCGGGCACCTTCTTCGGCGGGCCGATCGGTGACCGCATCGGGCGCAAGGCGGTGATCTGGTTCTCGATCCTCGGGGTGGCGCCGTTCACCCTGGCGCTGCCGTATGCCGACCTGTTCTGGACCACCGTGCTCAGCGTGGTGATCGGTTTCGTCCTGGCGTCGGCGTTCTCGGCCATCGTGGTGTATGCCCAGGAACTGGTGCCAGGCAATGTCGGGATGATCGCCGGGATCTTCTTCGGGCTGATGTTCGGCTTCGGCGGGATTGGCGCGGCGCTGCTGGGGTATGTGGCGGATCTGCGTGGGATCGAGTATGTGTATGGGGTTTGCTCGTTCCTGCCGTTGTTTGGGTTGTTGGCGGTGTTTTTGCCGGCTACGGACCGGCGTTAAGAGGTTGAGGAGAGCCACGCTATGGTGCATGACTCTGGCTATTGGGTTTCCTGAACATCTGTTCGCATACGGCTGAGTATTTGGCCGTTGCTCACTGCTTCGAGTATTCCGTTATCGGTTTGCAGCGGTCTGTTATTTCGTATCCAGTCCCTCTGTGTGTTTGTAGCACGCAGTCGGGCAAACCCTGAAGTCGCGCCTGAGTTGGAAAGTGTTTGCCTTGTGTTGATAGAAACTACCAGCGATTCGACCTCTATTAATTGCCCATTCCTGAACTCGAGAATTACTTCGCCCTTCTTGGGTGTGGGGGAATAAAGAGGGGAGTGGAAGGTTGGAGATGGCAGGCCTTGCGGGTCGGGCGCCGTGGTGGAGTAGGCAGGGGGGGACTCGCGGCCTCCAAAGTAATGTGGCAAGCCTGCTGGTTGTGCACTGTTGAAATCATTCTGCGTGCCGAACTCTGGAATAGACGGTGAGGTGACCGCTGTGTTGGCTATCGGTACCGCTGATGTATCCCGACCTCCAAGAAGGGTTCGGATACGGCGCATCATGTGACCATCGGGATCTGTCCGATTGACTGGGTCTGATTGGCAGTAAGGGTACGCATTGATTCCACCTGCGTTGAATGGGCTGGCGGTGTCCGGCGAACCAAACCTCATTAAACTGGGGTGAAATGCACGGTATCCATTGCCTAGCAGATAGATTCCGGCAGGCTCAATCCGTACTGAGTTGAATCCCAATAATAGCTGTTGAGGATTCAACGGGGTGTAGCCGTATGTGCAATACGGGGTTGCATTGTGATTTCCCCTGGCGTGTCGTAGCAGTACTGAGCCCTGCATGTCCGTTGCCAGTAGCGCTTTGCTTGCGAGTAGATTTCCCATGGGGCGCTCTATGGAGAGCCATGAACTGTTGCGAATTTTTAAGGGGATGGGGTTGCCTCGGCAACTGGCAGAATTACTAGTCCATGCTTGCGACCCAATCCTAGACCTCTGGCTCATGGCAGCCTTGGATGGGGTGAACGTCTTTCAGACCCAAGTCATGCTCAGGCAGCCAATTGACGGCCAAGGTTGTCCTGGCCTAGAGTGCCGCCTCCTCTCCAACTGCGTAGTCGATGCAATGCGCCGTACCCGTAGTCTCCGCCCACACCGCCAGCCTGTCGCCCCGACAGCGCGCCGCGCGTGGCCAAGCGACACGGTGCTCAAGCGTCGGCGCAGCGTGCTGTTCGCCTTCACTTTCTCGCCACACCTTGCCCTGAACTAATCCGCGCCCCTGCATCCCGCGCCTTTGCGGCGTGATCGCGGGCGCCTGCGTTCGAACATCTTTCAGCGGATTTTCCAGTCGGCCAGGGCCAGAGCCCCTGCGCGCCGGCTTGCAAGGAGTGGTACATGAACATGCGTTTGCTGGCGGGCCTGTTGTTCGCCGTGTCGGTGGTCGGTTTCAGCCTCGGGGCGAGCCTGCCGCTGGTGTCGTTGCGCCTGCACGAGGCGGGGGCGGGGACACTGGAGATCGGCATCATCTCGGCGATCCCGGCGGCGGGCATGATGCTCTCGGCGTTCATGGTCGACGCCTGCTGCCGGCACCTGACCCGCCGGGTCATCTACCTGCTCAGCTTCAGCCTGTGCACCCTGAGCATCGCCCTGCTGGAATGGGCCTTCGACTCGATGCTGTGGCTGGCGCTGCTGCGCCTGGGGCTCGGCATCGGCATGGGCATCGCGATCATCCTCGGCGAGTCGTGGGTCAACGAGCTGTGCCCGGAGCACAACCGCGGCAAGATCATGGCCCTGTACGCCACCAGCTTCACCGGCTTCCAGGTGCTCGGCCCGGCGTTGCTGGCGCTGCTCGGCGCCGACAGTCCGTGGCTGACCGGCGTGGTCACCGTCTGTTACGGCCTGGCGCTGCTGTGCATCCTGTTCACCGTGCCCAATGACCATGTCGAGCATGGCGACGAAGGCGAGAAGAGCTTCGGCCTGGCCGGCTTCTTCCGCGTCGCCCCGGCGCTGTGCGTGGCGGTGCTGTTCTTCTCGTTCTTCGACGCCGTGGTGCTGTCGCTGCTGCCGGTGTATGCCAGCAGTCACGGCTTTGCCGTGGGCGTGGCGGCGCTGATGGTGACCGTGGTGTTCGCCGGCGACATGATCTTCCAGCTGCCGCTGGGCTGGCTTGCCGACCGGGTCGAGCGTACCGGGCTGCACCTGGTGTGCGGGCTGGTGGCGATGAGCATCGGCATCGCCTTGCCCTGGCTGCTGCAGATGACCTGGCTGCTGTGGCCGTTGCTGGTGGTGCTCGGGGCAGTGGCGGGCGGCATCTACACACTGGCGCTGGTGCTGATCGGGCAGCGCTTCAGGGGGCAGGACCTGGTGACGGCCAACGCCAGTGTTGGCCTGCTGTGGGGTGTCGGCAGCCTGGTCGGGCCGCTGGTCAGCGGCGCGGCGATGGATGTGGCGCCCCATGGCCTGCCCATGGCGCTGGCGCTGATGGCGGGACTGTTCGTGTGCTTCGCCCGCCAGGCCTATCGCCGGGCGGGCAAGCTTCAGGCGGTGGCGGACTGACCCCCAGCCATCGCGCGGCAGGTCAGAACGTTCCGCGCAAGGTGACAGACACATTGCGCGGGTCGCCCCAGTAGTAGCCGGTCGGCGTCGGCGCCACCTGGCGGTAGTACTGCTTGTCGAACAGGTTGTTGGCGTTCAGCTGCAGCGAGTAGTTGTCGTTGAAGCGGTAGTTCACCATCGCGTTGTACACCGCATACCCCGACTGCGAGGCTTCGGCGCTGCCGCTGCGGTTGTAGATGTCGCTCTGCGCCTGCACGCCGCCGCCCACGGTCCAGGCCTGCAGCTCGCCCGGCAGGCGATAGCTGGTGAACAGGCGCAGCATGCGCTTGGGGTCGGTGGTGCGGATCGGGTTGCCGTTGTTGCCGGTGGTGTCCGTGAGGTATTCGGTGGTGTTGTAGGTGTAGCCGCCGGTCACGTTCCAGCCCGGCAGCACTTCGCCGGAAATCTCCAGCTCGAAGCCCTGGCTGCGGTTCTTGCCCGCGGCGACCTTGCAATAGCCGCTGGTGTAGTTGGGCAGGCACGGGTTCGGCCCGCTGAGGTCGTCCAGCGCGTTGCCGACCTGGTAGATGCGGAAGAACGCCAGCGAGGTGTTCAGCCGGCCCTCGTAGAACTCGCCCTTGATCCCCGTCTCGTAGGCTTCGCCGGTGACCGGTTCGAGCACGGAGCCGGCGGCATCGGTGTTGGTCTGCGGGTTGAAGATCTCGGTATAGCTGGCGTAGGTGCTGAAGTTCTCGTTCAGGTCGTAGATCAGCGCGGCGTACGGCACGATCTCGTTGTCGACGCTGAACTTGCCGCTGGCCTTGGTATTGTTCTCCTGCTCGTAGTCGTACCCGTTGGCGCGTGCGCCGATGATCGCGGTCAGCGGGTCGGCCAGGGAGATGCGCCAGGTGGCGTAGGCGCCTTCCTGGGTGGTGCGGGTGCGCACCGGGTGGGCGGTGATGTTGATGTGCGGGTTGGCCAGGCTGGTCTTCGGGTCCCAGGTGCGGATGTCGAACACGCCCGATTGCACGTTGTTGGTGGCCGAGGCGTAGGAGTCGTTGCGGATGCGCTCGACACCCAGCATCAGCTCGTGGGTGCGGCCGAGCAAATCGAACGGGCCGTTGAGGGTGGCGCTGAGGTTGTTCTGCAGGCTCTCGCCGCCATCGCCTTCGGTCACCTGGTAGCTCATCAGGTAAGGGTTGCGGGTCGGGTTGGCGGTGCCGGTGGCGCGGGTGAAGTAGGTCTGCTTGAAGCCGTTGTCGTCCAGCTCGAAGTGGGTGCGCTGGGCCATCAGCTTGAGCGTCCAGTCGTTGTCGAAACGGTGTTCGAGCTCGGCGAAAGTCTGCAGGTTGCTGCGGTTCCAGCGGTTCCAGTCGGCGCCCAGGTAGGTGCTGCGGCCGAACGGCAGCGGCGAGCCGTCGTAGTCGGCCGGCAGGTTGCCCCAGGCACCGGTGGCGTCGAGCTGGGTCCATTCCAGGCCGGTGGTGAGGGTGGTGCTGTCGTCGAGGTCGAAGGCCATCACCCCGTACAGCACGTCCTTGCGCTCCTGGCGCGATTGCTGGAAGTGGTCCTTCTCGTCGTGTACCGCGATCACCCGGCCACGCACGTTGCCTGTCTCGGTCAACGGCCCGGAGAGGTCGGCGACGTAGCGCTGGGCGTCCCAGGTGCCGAGGGTGACGCTGCCTTCGCCCTGGAACTCATAGGTGGGCCGCTTGCGCACCAGGTTGACGGTGCCCGAGGGGTTGCCGGCGCCGCGCAGCATGCCGGTGGCGCCGCGCAGGACCTCGGCGCGGTCGAGGATCGCCGAGTCGCTCTGGATGAACGAGCCGCCGCCGCTGCTCTGCACCACGGTGGCGCCGTCGTACTGGATGGCATCGATCTGGTAGCCGCGCGAGAAGTACTGCACCCGCTCGCTGTCGGTGAGGTTGACCACCACGCCGGGGGTCTGTTCGAGCAGGTTGGTGAGGTTGGTGATGTTCTGGTCGTCGATCCGCTGGCGGGTGACCACGGTTACCGACTGCGGGGTGTGGCGGATGCTTTGCGGGGTCTTGCCGATGGTCACCGCACCGGTGGTGTAGGAGCCGCTGTGCTCGGTGGTCTCGCCCAGGCGGTTGCTGGAGATGCTGGTGGCGCCCAGTTGCAGGGCGTCGCCGACGTCCAGGGCAGGGAGCAGCAGGAAGCTCTTGTCGCTTTCCTGCTGGACCTGCACATCGCTGCCCCGCAGCAGGATCTGCAGGGCCTGGGCGCTGTCATGCCGGCCTTGGACGCCCTGGGTGGTCTTGCCCCGCAGGCTGCCGGCGTCGAACGACAGGTTCAGCCCGCCCTGGCGCGCCAGCTGGTCCAGCGCGGCGGCCAGCGGGCCGGCCGCGATGTTCCAGTCGCGCGGCTGGCTCTGGCTGGCGGGCGCGGCAAGGGCGAGGGTCGGCGGCAGGCCGGCGCAGGCCACGCCCAGGCCCAGGGCGGCGGCGCGGATGGCATGGCGCAGGGGGGCGTTGCGGGGGGAACACGGGCGGATCATGAAGCGCTCCTGAAGGTTGGCAGACCACTGTTCGGGCTTGTTTCTTTCAGGCCGGACGAGAATGAGATTCCACCTCATTTATTTTTTTGATGTTTTCAGGCGGCGCCGATGCTCACCCAGAAGCGCGTGCGGTAGTCGACGCGCACCGGCAGGCTGCGGGCGACCAGCAGCAGGATCTGGTCGGTGTCGGCCAGCTGGAAGGTGCCGGAAACCTTGAGCCCGGCAACTTCCGGCGCGCAGCGCAGCAGGCCGGGGCGGTAGCGCGACAGTTCGTCGGTGAACTCGCCCAGGGGCATCTGCTGCACGCTGAGTACGCCATCGGTCCAGCCCCAGGGGTCACCGTGCAGGGTGGCGGGCTGGAAGTCGCCCTGGGCGAACACCTGCAGCACTTCGCCGGGCTTGACTCGATGCGCGGCGGCAGAAGCGGGGAACAGCGTCACCTCGCCGCGGCGCACGGCCAGCAGCAGGCCCTGGGCATTCTCCCGCAGCAGCAGTTGACCGCCCTGGGTGCTCAGGGCGCCGACGCGGGTGTCGATGGTGAACGGGCGGTTGTCGTTGGTGTTGCCGTCCAGGCTGACCTCGCCGCGCAACAGGGTCAGTTGGCGCTGCTCGTCGCTGTAGCGCAGGTCGATGGCGCTGGCGGTGTTCAGGCGGATAAGGCTGCCGTCGCTGCCCAGCAGCTCACGACGCTCGCCGGTGGCGGTGCGGCTGTCGGCCATCAGCGCCGGCAGGCCCAGGGGCTCGCGCGCGGCCCAGCCGACACTGGCGCCGAGCGCGAGCAGCGACAGTAGCTTGAGGTGGTCGCGCCGGCTCATGCGGCGGCGTTCGCTGCCGGCCAGGGTCTGGCGGCTCAGCTCGGCGGGCAGGCTGGCCAGTTCGTCGCCGAGGCTGCTGACCCGCTGCCAGGCCTGGGCATGCTGCGGGTGGCTGGCCAGCCAGCGCTGGAACTGCTGTTCGGTGTGTGGGCCGGGGCTGTCGTAGCGCAGTTTCACCAGCCATTCGATGGCTTGGTCGACCTGGGCCTGGCTCGGGTTCTGGTCAGGCATCGGCGTAGCGGATCCGGTAGCAGACACCCAAGGCCTTGGCCAGGTCGCGCTCGACGGTGGCCCGGGAAACGTCCAGGCGCTGCGCGACCTGGGTGAGGGTGAGGCCGTCAAGCTGTGCCAGCAGGAACGCCTGGCGCACCCGTGGCTTGAGGCGTTGCAGGGCGCGGTCGAGGCGTTCGAGGGTGTCGAGGATCAGCAGGCGCTGTTCCTCGCTGGGGGCTTCTTGCTCGGGCAGGTTGGCCAGGCTCTCGAGGTAGGCTTTTTCCAGGGCGCGGCGACGGAACTGGTCGATCATCAGGCCGCGGGCGATGCTGCTCAGGTAGGCCCGTGGCTCCTTGAGCGGTGAAACCTGGCGCGCCTTGAGCAGGCGCACGAAGGTGTCCTGGGCCAGGTCCGCGGCGTGCTCCCGGCAGCCGACCCGGGCGCCGAGCCAGCCGCGTAGCCAGCGGTGGTGTGCCTGATAGAGCAGATCGACCTCGGCCGGTTTCAGCGTGTCTTCGATCTGCATCGTCTGGAGAGCCTGCCTGGATAATGTGATTGTTAATAGTTCTCAATTCTATGCGGGGCAATGCGGGCGGATCAATGGTAGGCCTCTGACTCGATGAGCAAGATTGAGCGTTTCACCGATGAACGGTTGGGCTAGGCTAGGGGATCGTGACTTGTGCGAACGCCTTTGATGATCCTTGCAGACCTATCCCCGCAGGCCTTTGACGATGCCGCTGCCTGGCTGGCCGGGCAGGACCCGGACTGGGCGCGGCATATTGCCGCCGTGGGGCCTTGTCTGCACCGTGCCACGCCCGGGCGCGAGCCGTACGAGGCGCTGGTGCGGGCCATCGCCTATCAGCAATTGCATGCACGGGCGGCCGAGGCGATCCTCGGGCGGTTGCTGGCGCTGTTCCCGGATGGGGCGTTTCCCGCGCCCGAACAGCTGCTGGCGGTGACGCCTGAGGCGATGCGCGCCTGTGGGTTCTCCGCGAGCAAGATTGCCACGGTTCATGGGATCGCCCAGGCGCGATTGGAGGGCGTGGTGCCCAGCCGGGAAGAGGCGCTGAGCCTGCCGGACGCCGCGCTGGTCGAGCGTCTGGTGGCGCTGCGTGGGGTCGGGCGCTGGACGGTGGAGATGCTGCTGATCTACAGCCTGGAGCGATCGGATATCCTGCCGGTGGATGATTTTGGCGTGCGCGAGGGGTATCGGCGCATGAAAGGCTTGGACAAGGCGCCGACGCCTGCGCAGATGCGGGCATTGGGCGGGGCGTGGAGCCCTCATCGCACCGTGGCGGCCTGGTACCTGTGGCGGGCTTGAAGCTTTCCTGCATGGCCCTATCGCGGGGCAAGCCCGCTCCCACAAAGATGGACCACGCTCTCGTGGGAGCGGGCTTGCCCCGCGATAGGGCCCGTGAAAACACCGCAAGAATCGGAGTTCCACGCATCATCCACCCTGCCAGGCTGACGTTATCGATTCCCAGGAGAGGCCCCTGATGAAGCCCGCCCCGACCACCTACACCACCGACGCCGAACGCTGGCACGCCGTGCAGACTCGCGACACGGCCGCCACAGGCCACTTTGTCTACGCCGTGCGCACCACCGGCGTGTATTGCCAGCCCGCCTGCAAGTCGCGCCTGGCCAAGCGCGAGAACGTCGAATTTTTCAGCGCCGCTGCCCAGGCCGAGGCCGCCGGTTATCGCCCGTGCAAGCGCTGCAAGGGTGGGCAGGGCAGCCGCCGTACCGAGCTGGTGGCCCGCGCCTGCCGCCTGATCGAGGCCAGCCAGACCGCCCCCAACCTCGACCAGCTCGGCAGCGAGCTGAACGTCAGCCCGTTCCACCTGCACCGCCTGTTCAAGGCCGAGACCGGCCTGACCCCCAAGGCCTACGCCTCGGCCTTCCGCGCCCAGCGCCTGCGCGAGCGCTTGGACGCCGCCGGCAGCGTCACCGAAGCCATCTTCGACGCCGGCTACAACTCCAACAGCCGCTTCTACGAAAGCGCCGGCGAGCGCCTGGGCATGCGCCCCAGGGAATACCGTGCCGGCGGCCAGGGCGCGACCATCCGTTTCGCCCTGGCCCAATGCTCACTTGGGGCGATCCTGGTGGCGCAGAGCGAACGGGGCATCTGCGCGATCCTGCTCGGTGACGAGCCCGAACCCTTGCTCAAGGACCTGCAGGACAAATTTCCCAAGGCCCAGCTGATCGGCGGCGATGACGCCTTCGAGCGGCTGGTGGCCGAGGTGATCGGCTTCGTCGAGGCGCCGGCCCTGGGCTTGGCGCTGCCCCTGGATGTGCAGGGCACGGCGTTCCAGGAGCGGGTCTGGCAGGCGCTGCGCGAGGTGCCGGCGGGGACCACGGTCAGCTACACCGACATCGCCGAGCGCATCGGCGCGCCCAAGGCCGTGCGGGCCGTCGCCCAGGCCTGCGCGGCCAACGCGATCGCCGTGGCCATTCCCTGCCACCGGGTGGTACGCCGCGACGGCGACCTCAGCGGCTACCGTTGGGGCATCGAACGCAAGCGCCAGCTGCTGGACCGAGAGACGGCACTCTCCTGAGCCTCCAGACCGCGTAGAATCCACGCCCTGTCGAGTTGTGTAGAGGAACCTTCGATGAGGCGTGTCAGCCTTGACCGATTCTATGCGGGGATTTTCGCCCTGCTGTTGTGCCTGGCCATGCCGGCATGGGCCCAGCCGGCCACGCCGGTATCGCGCCTGGCCGTGGCCGAACAGCAGGTGCTGGACGAGAACGCCAGCCTGGAGGCGTTGAGCGAACGGCTCGACCAGATCCGCCAGGGCGTCACCAGCAATGCCAATGACGACCTGCTCGCGCAACTGCGCCAGTCGGCCCTGCAGGTGCAACGCCAGGCCGATGTGCTGGCCACCCAGCGCACCGCCGACGTGCAGCGCCTGGACGACCAGCTCAACGTGCTTGGCCCGCCGCTGGAGGAGGAGGCCGAGAGCCTGACCCGCCAGCGCAAGCAGCTTAACGACGAAAAGAACAAGCTGGTCGCCGAGCAGAAGGACGCCACCACGCTGACCCAGTCGGCCCGTGACCTGTCGACACAGATCGTCAACCTGCGCCGCAGCCTGTTCAACTCGCAGATCACCAGCCGCGCCGCCAGCCCGTTGAGCCCGGCGTTCTGGTCGAGCCTGATCCGCCCCACCGACGACGACGTGGCGCGCCTGCGCGACCTGCGGGGCGAGGTGTCGGACGCCATGGCCAGCGCTTTCAGCGCCGAGCACCGCTGGCTGTTCATTACCGCGCTGGTCGCGGCGGTGCTGGTCTGGACCCTGGTGCGCCGGGTACTGGAGCGCCTGCTGGCCGACGCCATGATCCGTTGGCTGCCCGAAGGCCGCCTGCGCCGCAGCGCCCTGGCGCTGAGCGTCAGTCTGGCGACCTTGGGCACCATTTCCGGCTCGGTGTCGCTGCTGCGCTGGGGCCTGGAGAGCAGCGCGGAGCTGGGCACGGACCTCGCCAGCCTGACCAACCATATCCTCGCCCTGGTGATCTTCAGCGCCTTCATCTCGGGCCTGGGCCGCGCCATGCTGATGTTGCAGCGCCCGTCCTGGCGCCTGCCGCCGATCCCCGACGAAGTGGCCAGCGCCCTGGGCTGGTTCCCAAAGGTCCTGGCCCTGGCGCTGATGGTGCTGCTCACCCAGGAGCGCATCAACAGCGTGATCGGCACCAGCCTGGCGCTGACCCTGGCCACCAACGGCCTGACCGCGCTGGTGGTGTCACTGCTGTTTGTCGTGGCCCTGCTGCGCTACCGCCGCGCCCGTCGCCAGCATGACCTGGAGCGGCCCAAGGGCCTGGCCGGGCTGATCCCGTTCGTGATCGTGGTGTGGGTGCTGGCGATCCTGCTGACCTTGCTGGCCGGCTACCTGACGCTGGCCTACTTCCTTACCGCCAAGCTGCTGTGGATCAGCGTGGTGGTGGTCTGTGCCTACCTGCTGGTGACGGTGTTCGGCGACTTGTGCGAAACCCTGCTGTCGCCCCGTCAGCCCGGTGGCCTGGCGCTGGCCTCGGCGCTTGGCCTGCAGCAACGCCACCAGGCCCAGGCCAGCACGGTGCTGGCGGGCATCGGCCGCACGCTGTTGCTGTTCGCCGCCGCGCTGCTGGTGTTCATGCCTTCGGGCACGAGCCCAGGCGAGCTACTGCTGAGCCTGGCGGACTGGGACGGCACCGGCGGCAAGGTGCTGGGCAACCTGAACATCGTGCCCCAGGACATCTTCCTGGCCGTGGCGATCTTCATCGGTGGCTGGTTCGCCATCCGCGTGGTCAAGCGCTGGCTGAGCGAGCGCCTGCTGCCGGAGACCGACATGGACGCCGGCATGCGCGCCTCGCTGGTGACCCTGGTCGGCTACCTGGGCTTCCTGTTCCTGGCCATGCTGGTGATGTCCACCCTGCACATCAACCTGACCAGCCTGACCTGGGTGGTCAGTGCGCTGTCGGTGGGTATCGGTTTCGGCCTGCAGCAGATCGTGCAGAACTTCATCTCCGGCCTGATTTTGCTTACCGAGCGCCCGGTGAAGGTGGGTGACTGGGTGAGCCTGGCCGGTGTCGAGGGTGACATTCGCCGGATCAACGTGCGCGCCACCGAGATCCAGATGTCCGACCGCTCGACGGTGATCGTGCCCAACTCGCAGTTCATCTCGCAGAGCGTGCGCAACGTGACCATGGCCAATGCCTTGGGCGTGGTTGGCATTACCTTGACGCTGCCGCTGGAGACTGACCCGGCGAAGGTGCGCGAGGTGTTGCTGGCGGCGTACAAGGAGCATGAGTCGATCCTCGATGCGCCGGCCACGTCGGTGACCTTCAAGGACCTGACCAGCAGTGGCATGGTGATCGGTGTGAGCGGTTACGTGGCCTCGCCGCGGCAGGTGTCGAGCACGCGCAGCGACCTGCTGTTCACCATCCTCGGGCGCTTGCGTGACGAGGGCATCGCCCTGTCGTCGCCGCAGAGCATGGTGTTGGTGCAGGAGAATGGGCGACCGGCCGACGAGCCGGCGTGAGGCTATCTCGGCTCTTGTAGGATCGGCCTTGTGCCGCGAAAGGGCCGCAAAGCGGCCCCGGCGATCTGTCTTGTGGCGCAGCCCCTGGGGCCGCTTCGCAGCCCTTTCGCGACACAAGGCCGCTCCTGCATCTGTTTCGGGCCAGTCAAACCTGTGCCATTACCGGATCCGCCTTGCTGGTACGACGCGGTTTCAGTGTAGGCACCACTGGCGCCTCACCTGTCTCAAGACAGGCACCAAGGCGGGCAACCATGGCCTGACAGGTTCGGTACGTTGCAACAAATGTGGGAGCGGCCTTGCGTCGCGCGGGCGGCGCTCGATCTCGCAGGCGCTGCAAGGCTGCCGTCGAACACCTGCCAGCCTCACGCGCCCTGTGAAAGGGCTCAGCTACTCACCCCAAACACCGCGTCACATGCTTCACCGACTGATACCCCGAAAGCCCCCAAGGCCCAAGCTCTCGCCCAATCCCACTGCCCTTGGTCCCGCCCCACGAGGTCTCGACGAACACCGCCTGCACCGAATTGATCCATACATGTCCGACCTCCAGCGCATCGGCCACGCGCTCGGCGCGTTCCAGGTCGGCGGAGCAGACAGTGGCCACTAGCCCGAAGCGGCTGTCGTTGGCCTGGGCGATGGCCTCGGCCTCGGTGCCGAAGCGTCGTGCGCAGAGCACCGGGCCGAAGATCTCCTCGCTCCACAGGCGGCTGCTCACTGGTACGTCCACGTACAGCGTCGGGCTGACGAACCAGCCGTCACGGTCCAGCGCCTTGCCGCCGGCCAGGCACGTCAGGCCCTCTTCGCGGGCGGTGGCGAAATAGCCGGCGATCTTGAGCCACTGCGCCTGGCTGGTCAGCGGCCCCATGTCCACTTCTTCCGCCAGCGGGTTGCCCACGCGCAATGCCTCCAGCGCCGCCTGCAAGCGCGGCAGCAGGGCATCGGCGATGCCGTCCTGCACCAGCAGGCGCGAGGTGGCCGAGCACATCTGCCCGGCGTTCCAGGTGATGCCGGCGACGATCCACTCCACCGCCTGGTCGACATCGCAATCGTCGAACACCACGATGGCCGACTTGCCGCCCAGCTCCAGCGTCACCGGCCGACACTGGGCCGCGGCGGCGCGCATCACCTGGCTGCCGACGCCGTTGCTGCCGGTGAACGACAGCTTGTCCAGGCCGTTGTGGCCGCTCAGGGCGGCGCCGGTCTCGGCCTTGCCGCCCACGATGTTCAGCACGCCGGCCGGCAGGCCCAGCACCTCGGCGATCTGGCCGTAGGCCTGCTCGATCAGCGGGGTGACTTCGGAAGGCTTGAGCACCACGGTGCAGCCGGCCGCCAGGGCCGGGGCGAGCTTCCAGGCGCTGGTCACCAGCGGGAAGTTCCACGGCACGATCAGGCCGACCACGCCCACCGGCTCCAGGCGGGTGCGGGCGCTGAAGCCGGGCGCGGCCAGGGGCACGTCACGGTTCTTCGCCGGCAGTTGCTCGGCGAGGTCTGCGTAGTAGGCGAAGGTGGCGATGGCGTCGTCCAGGTCGATCTCGGCCTCGTGGCGCGGCTTGCCGTTGTTGCGCATCTGCAGGGCAATCAGCTCGTCGCGGCGCTGGCCCAACTGTTCGGCGAAGCCGCGCAGGTAGGTGGCGCGCTCGGCGGCGCTGACCGTTTTCCATGACGCCAGGGCACGACGCGCGGCGGCCACGGCCTGGTCGACCTGGGCGCTGCTGGCGGCCATCAGTTCGCTGAACGGCTGGCCGTCGGACGGGTTGTGGACAACGATGCAGTCGCTGCCCAGGCCTTCGACCCAGCGGCCGTCGATATAGTGAGGTGTGGTCATGGTCGGATTCCGGTCAGGCCATTTCGGCGGTGGTCACAGGCTTTACGGGTGTGCTTTTGCAGCGCACCCAGCGCGGGCCTTGTGGGCCATACACGCCAGCGGGTTCAGGGAACAGGTTGAGCAGGATCAGGTACAGCACGGCGGCGATGCCGAGGGTCACCGGCAGGCTCAGGTCGATGCCGCCGGCCAGCTCGCCCAGCGGGCCGACGAACTGCCCCGGCAGGTTGACGAAGCACAGGCCGACCACAGCGCTGGGGATCCACGCGCCCATGCCGCGCCAGTTCCAGCCGTGGTCGAACCAGTAGTGGCCGCCCTGCTGGCCGCGGGTGAACACCTGCAGGTCGTCGGCGTGGTAGAAGCCGCGGCGGGTGATCAGGCCGAGGATCATGATCACCATCCAGGGGCTTGTGCAGGTGATGATCAGCACGGCGAAGGTCGACACGCTCTGCACCAGGTTGAAGGTGAAACGGCCGACGAAGATGAAACCGATGGCCAGCACGCCGATCAGCAGGGTGGCGGCGGCGCGGCTGAGCAGGCGCGGGAACACGCTGGACATGTCCAGGCCGGTGCCGTACAGCGCCGTGGTGCCGGTGGACATGCCGCCGATCACCGCGATCAGGCACACCGGCAGGAAGAACCAGCCCGGCGAGATCGCCAGCAGGCCGCCGACGTAGTTGTTGGCGGCGATGTAGTCCGGTGCCTGGCTGGCCACCAGGGTGGCGGTGCACAGGCCGAACAGGAACGGAATCAGCGTGGCGGCCTGGGCGAGGATCACTGCCAGCATGATGCGCGACTTGGCGGTCTCGCGCGGGATATAGCGCGACCAGTCGCCAAGGAAGGCGCCGAACGACACCGGGTTGCTCATGGCCAGGATCGCCGCGCCGACGAACGCCGCCCAGAAACCGGCCTGGCCGAGGTTGACGCTGCCGGCGTAGCCCGCGTCGAAGGGCCCGGCGAAGGCGAAGATGCCCAGCAGGAACAGCAGGCTCGAGGCCCACACCGCGATCTTGTTGACCCAAAGCATGAAACGAAAACCAAAGATGCACACCACCAGCACCAGCACCGCGAACAGGCCGTAGGCCAGGCCCAGGGTCAGGTCGGTTTCCGGCAGGCCGACCAGGCGCTTGGCGCCGCCGACCAGGGCATCGCCCGAGCTCCACACCGACAGCGAGAAGAACGCCACGGCGGTCAGCAGCGACAGGAACGAGCCGACGATACGCCCGTGCACGCCGAAGTGGGCGCCGGACGATACCGCGTTGTTGGTGCCGTTGAGCGCGCCGAACAGGCCCATCGGCGCAAGGATCAACGCGCCCACGCCGACGCCGAGCAAAATCGCCCAGACGCCGGCCTGGAACGACAGCCCGAACAGCACGGGGAAGCTGCCCAGCACGGCGGTGGCGAAGGTGTTGGCGCCGCCGAAGATCAGGCGGAACAGGTCCAGCGGGGAGGCGTCGCGTTGATCGTCGGGGATCTGTTCGACGCCATTGGTCTCGATACCGGTCGAGTGGCTCATGGTGATGCTCCAGCGCGAATGTTGTCGGCCGTCGGGCGGCCTTGTTGTGGGTGCGATGGCAGTGCGGCAGGGCCGCTTGAAAGGGAATCAGGCCGGCGAGATGACCGACAAGTGTTCGTGACAGGCCAGCCAGCGTTCGCCGTGCAGCCGAAAGACGATGGTCTCGCGCTCGTTCAGGTCTAAGGTTTCGCCGGCGACGCGCAGGCGCGTAGCCACATCGTGCATGAAGACCGCCACGTCGCCCTGCAGGCTCACCTGCGCGTTGCTCGACTCGCAACCGAGCACGACGAATCCGTCCGCCTGCCAGCTGGCCCAGAGATCTTCATAGGCGCGGCGTGACAGCAGCGGTTGCGGCACGGTGTGGAAGAGAAAGGTGGCATCTTCGCTGAAGCAGGCGAAGTAGCGGGCGGTATCGTTGCTGGCGAAGGCGGCGACGAGGTCGGCGGCGGCCTGCCGTACCTGGAGTGTCTGGTCCACGGGAGTGGCCTCACGGTTTATTGTGATTGTTGGTGAAGCGATTCTGGTGGCGGTGGGCGGTGGGAAAAATCGCTGTGGGCAAATAATCAGTTCAGGAAATCGTGAACCAATGGCTGGCGAGAACCCTCCGTAGGAGCGGCTTCAGCCGCGATGCGGACACCACGGAGCCTGGCATCCGTTTCGCGGATGATCGCGGCTGAAGCCGCTCCTACAGCCAGCTCCACGGAACACGTTTGGTTCAATGAAGTTCAAGCGACTGACGGTCGGCCCTGCACGCCATGTTTGCCTACGCTGAAACTCCCTACCTTTGAAGCAAGGAGTTCAGCCATGGCTTTCCACTACAACCGCCTGGACAAGAACAACGCCGCAGTACTGCTGGTCGACCACCAGACCGGCCTGCTGTCGCTGGTGCGCGATATCGACCCCGACCGCTTCAAGAACAACGTGCTGGCGCTTTCCGACCTCGCCAGGTATTTCAAGCTGCCCACCATCCTCACCACCAGTTTCGAAACCGGCCCCAACGGCCCTCTGGTGCCCGAGCTCAAGGAGCAATTCCCCGACGCGCCCTACATTGCCCGCCCCGGCAACATCAATGCCTGGGACAACGAAGACTTCGTCAAGGCGGTGAAGGCCACCGGCAAGAAGCAACTGATCATCGCCGGGGTGGTCACCGAGGTTTGCGTGGCCTTCCCGGCGCTGTCGGCGCTGGAGGAGGGTTTCGATGTATTCGTCGTCACCGACGCCTCCGGCACCTTCAACGAGTTGACCCGCGACTCGGCCTGGCGGCGCATGGAGGCCGCGGGCGCGCAACTGATGACCTGGTTCGGCGTGGCATGCGAGCTGCACCGCGATTGGCGCAATGACATCGAGGGGCTGGGCACGCTGTTCTCCAACCACATCCCCGATTATCGCAACCTGATGACCAGCTACAGCAAGTTGGCCAAGTAGCGCTTTCACTGGTGCGGTGAGCGATTACCGCGCCAGTTTCAATATGCCATTCGCAGGTGTCGCGGACCAGATCGCCAACCCCGCTGCCAGAGCGGTCAATAATGCCCCGGCCCAAGGCGTGGCTTCCAGTGCCGAGCCTGTGATCACCACGCCACCGATGGCCGAGCCCAATCCGACGCCTAGGTGCATGGCCGACATGTTCAGGCTCATGCCCGCCGGGAAGGTATCCTCGCCGCGCCTGGCCAGGTAGCTCTGCACCACTGGCGAGGTGGTCCAGCTCAGCCCGCCCCAGAGCATCATCGCCGGCAGGAACAGCCACGGCGTGCCCGCGCTAAGCGGTAGCATCAGCAGGCTGGCGAGGTACAACAGAGGCGCCAGCAGGATTGCCTTGGCCACACCCAACCGATCGGCCATCCAGCCACCGACATAGCCGCCCGAGACACCGGCAATGCCGAATGCCGCGAACACCGCTGCCAGCCATTGCGGCGGTACATGGGCGACCTGCTGGGCGTAAGGCGCGAGGTAGGCGAACACAGTGAAGTGCCCGGCGATCATCAACAGCGATACCCCCTGCGCGGCCGTGAGGCGGCTATCGCGCAGGTGGCGCACGTAGCTGGCCAGGGCGATGCGTTCGGTGCTCTGCAGCGTCGGCAGCCCGCGCCAGGCCATCAGCAGCACCGCTACCGTCAAGGCACTAAGGCCGAGGAACACGCCGCGCCAGCCCAGGGCGTCGCACAGCAGCATGCCGGCCGGCACACCCAGTATCAGCGAGCTGCAGATACCCATGAAGATCACCCCGATGGCGCGCCCGCGCAGGGCTTCGGGCGCCATGCGCGTGGCCATCAGTGTGCACGTCAGGCAGGTCAGCGCGCTGGTTGTGGCCATGCCGATACGGGCGATCAACAGCGCGGTGTAACCGGGCGCCCAGGCCGCGAGCAGGTTGCACAGGGCGAACAAAGCCAACGTGGCGCACAGCAGGCCACGCAACGGCAAGCGTGTGGTGAGCAGGGGAGAGAAGGGCGCGACGAGGGCGAAGCTCAGGGAGAAGACGGTGGTCAGTTGCCCGGCCACGCCGAGCGGAACGTCCAGGCCATCGGCCAGGGCCGGCAGGATGCCGACCGTGATGTTTTCCGCCATGCCCGTGGCGAATGTCGCCAGGGCCAGCAGCCAGATACGCGGGCTCATGTGTTGCCTCCGATAAACGGGCCGGCCAAGGTCCGGACCCATTTGTCCCGACGGTTGACCGGCAGTGGTCAGGTCCATCGGGTTTCGAGGCAGTGCTTCGGTTATCCCGGTTCACGCAGGTGTAGGAGCGGCCTGCGTGAGGCCATGTTATTTCAACTCGGTCTCGATGAACACGATCTCGTGATCGCTGGCATTGACCACGTTGTGTTCCACGCCGGCTTTGCGGAAGTAGCTCTGGCCTGCCACCAGGGGGGCGTGTTTGTCACCCTCCGGGGTTTCCAGCAACAAGGTGCCGTCGGTCATCGGTACCACCACGTAATCGAGGCCGTGGCGATGCTGGCCGGTCTCGGCGCCGGGGGCGAAGCGCCATTCGGTGACGATCACTTCGTCGGTATTCACCTGCACGGTGGGGACTGCCTTGGGGCGTTGGGTCTGCTGCGTCATGGAGTAGGCCTGTTCACGGAAAAGCGTCCAGCCTGGGCTGCTTGCGCGGTGGGTTAAATCCAAGTCTGCTGGCAGTCAGTCGTGAGGACACTCAACTTTTCCGCCCAGCAGGCGAAAAAAACCCGCCGAAGCGGGTTTTTTCAGGAGCGGTGCATCAGACGTTGAAGCGGAAGTGCATCACGTCACCGTCCTTGACGATGTAGTCCTTGCCTTCAAGGCGCCATTTGCCGGCTTCCTTGGCGCCGCCCTCACCCTTGAACTGGATGAAGTCGTCGTAGGCCACCACTTCGGCACGGATGAAGCCTTTCTCGAAGTCGGTGTGGATCACGCCGGCCGCCTGTGGGGCGGTAGCGCCCACGCGTACGGTCCAGGCACGCACTTCCTGCACGCCTGCGGTGAAGTAGGTCTGCAGGTTGAGCAACTCGTAACCGGCGCGGATCACGCGGTTCAGGCCAGGCTCTTCCAGGCCCAGGGCCTCGAGGAACATGTCTTTCTCTTCACCGTCGTCCAGCTCGGCGATCTCGGCTTCGATCTTGTTGCACACCGGCACCACCACCGCGCCTTCTTCCTCGGCAATGGCCTTGACCACATCCAGGTGCGGGTTGTTGTCGAAGCCGTCTTCGGCGACGTTGGCGATGTACATGACCGGCTTGCTGGTCAGCAGGTGGAAGCCGCGGATCACCGCCTTGTCTTCGGCGCTCATGTTCTTCATCAGGCTGCGCGCAGGCTTGCCTTCGGTGAAGTGGGGGATGAGCTGCTCGAGGATGGCCTTCTGAGCCAGAGCTTCCTTGTCGCCGCCCTTGGCGTTGCGGGCGACCTTCTGCAGTTGCTTCTCGCAGCTGTCGAGGTCGGCGAAGATCAGTTCGAGGTCGATGATCTCGATGTCGCGCTTGGGGTCGACGCTGTTGGAGACGTGGATCACGTTCTCGTCTTCGAAGCAGCGCACCACGTGGGCGATAGCGTCGGTCTCGCGGATGTTGGCGAGGAACTTGTTGCCCAGGCCTTCACCCTTGGAGGCACCGGCGACCAGGCCGGCGATGTCGACGAACTCCATGGTGGTCGGCAGGATGCGGTTCGGCTTGACGATCTCGGCCAGCGCGTTGAGGCGCGCGTCGGGCATCGGCACGATGCCGCTGTTCGGCTCGATGGTGCAGAAGGGGAAGTTCTCCGCCGCGATGCCGGACTTGGTCAGGGCGTTGAACAGGGTGGACTTGCCGACGTTGGGCAGGCCGACGATGCCGCAATTGAAACCCATGGGAATTCCCCTTTCGTAAAGTGTCAGGCCTTCTGGCTGTGCAGTTCGCGCATGGCCTTGGCGAAGTCGCCGGCCAGCACGTCGGGCATCACGCCGAGGGCAAAATCGATGCTGGCGTCGAGCTTCTCCTGCTCGGCGCGTGGCGCCCGGCCCAGGACGAAGTTGGAGACCAGTTTGGCGTCGCCCGGGTGGCCGATGCCGAGCCGCAGGCGGTGGAAGTCGTTCTGGTTGCCGAGCTGCGCGATGATGTCGCGCAGGCCGTTGTGCCCACCGTGGCCGCCGCCTCTCTTGAGCTTGGCGACGCCGGGAGGCAGGTCGAGTTCGTCGTGGGCCACCAGGATCGCTTCCGGCTTGATGCGGAAGAAATTGGCCAGAGCCGCCACGGACTGGCCGCTACGGTTCATGTAGGTGGTGGGGATCAACAGGCGAACATCGTTGCCCTGATGGCTGAACTTAGCCGTCAGGCCGAAATACTTTTTGTCAGCGGACAGCGAAACGCGCTGGGCGCTGGCGAGGCGTTCAACGAAAAGAGCCCCTGCGTTATGCCGGGTCTGTTCGTATTCGGGGCCGGGGTTACCCAGGCCGACGATCAACTGGATGGCGGTCACGTCAGGGGCTCTTCCTTGGAGTTGGTGGGTTACGGTGCGCGCGGCACTGTAACCCGATCAACGCCGGCGTGCGAGTGGATTACTCGGCAGCGCCTTCAGCAGCTTCAGCGGCAACGCGCGGGGCGTGGACGTTGGCAACAGCTTTGTCATCACCGTGGGCCAGAGCAACGAACTCTACGCCTTTCGGAGCTTTCAGGTCCGACAGGTGGATGATGGTGCCGACTTCGGCCTTGGACAGGTCGACTTCGATGAACTCAGGCAGATCCTTGGCTTCGCAGGACACTTCGATCTCGGAAACGACGTGCGAGATCTCGCCGCCTTTCTTGATCGGGGCTTCTTCACCGACGAAGTGAACTGGAACCTTGGCGGTCAGCTTCTGGCCAGCAACGACGCGAACGAAGTCGGCGTGCATGATGAAGCCTTTGGCCGGGTGACGCTGCATGGCCTTGACCACGACGTTCTGCTTGGCGCCGTCGACGTTCAGTTCGATCACGTGGCTGAAGGCAGCTTCGTTTTCGAACAGCTTGGCAATTTCCTTGGCCACGATGGTCAGGGATTGGGCTTCTTTATTGCCACCGTAGACAACGGCAGGGATGCTGGCGGAGTGACGCAGGCGGCGGCTCGCACCTTTCCCCAGGTCAGTACGCGCTTGGGCGTTCAGGATGAAGTCAGTCATTTTGTTTCTCCAAATTAGCCTCCCGAAAGGCGTTTGCGACCAGCGCCAGACGGGGATGGCAAAAAAGCCCCGCCCCAACAACCAGTGTTGGGGCGGGGCGCTTTTCGTCAGCGAGTGATCCGCTTAGCGGAACATCGCGCTGATCGATTCTTCGTTGCTGATGCGGCGTACCGCTTCAGCAACAACCGGTGCGATATCCAGCTGGCGGATACGGTCACAGGCTTGAGCAGCGGCGGACAGCGGCACGGTGTTGGTCACCACCAGCTCGTCCAGTACCGACTTCTCGATGTTCTCGATCGCGCGGCCCGACAGGACAGGGTGCGTGCAGTAGGCGTAGACCTTGGCGGCACCGTGTTCTTTCAGGGCCTTGGCCGCATGGCACAGGGTGCCGGCGGTGTCGACCATGTCGTCTACCAGGATGCACGTGCGTCCTTCGACGTCGCCGATGATGTGCATCACCTCGGAGTGGTTAGCCTTTTCGCGGCGCTTGTCGATGATCCCGAGATCGACACCCAGGGACTTGGCGACGGCGCGAGCACGCACCACACCACCGATGTCCGGGGAAACGATCATCAGGTTCTCGAAACGCTGGTCTTCGATGTCGTCGACCAGTACGGGCGAGCCGTAGATGTTGTCGACGGGGATATCGAAGAAACCCTGGATCTGGTCAGCGTGCAGGTCGACGGTGAGTACACGGTCGATACCCACGACAGTGAGCATGTCAGCGACGACTTTGGCGCTGATGGCTACACGTGCCGAACGCGGACGGCGGTCCTGGCGGGCGTATCCGAAGTAGGGAATCACGGCGGTGATTCGCGACGCTGAGGAGCGGCGGAAGGCATCTGCCATCACGACCAGTTCCATCAGATTGTCGTTGGTTGGAGCACAGGTGGGCTGAATGATGAAGACGTCTTTACCGCGGACATTTTCATTGATTTCAGCACTGATTTCGCCATCGGAGAATTTACCGACAGAAACATCACCCAGTGGAATATGCAGCTGACGTACAACACGCCGAGCCAGATCGGGGTTGGCATTCCCCGTGAAGACCATCATCTTGGACACGCGCAGTACCTGAAGGCTGAGGGTAACCTGGATGAGTATAAGAAATGGCAGGGGCGGCTGGATTCGAACCAACGCATGGCAGGATCAAAACCTGCTGCCTTACCGCTTGGCGACGCCCCTGTATCTGTTGCTGCGAATTCTTATGAACTCGACTTCTTGATCAGAACTTGCAGCTTGCGATGCAACATCGAAACATTGCTTCCTTTCGCCACAAACCCTGTTTGGGTCTCTGAAAGAAGGGCCAGAACTTTATCAGCTTCGGCTTTGCTTGGGAAGGCCCCAAACACACAACTTCCAGTGCCGGTCATTCGTGCTTCGGTGAATTTACCCAGTGAAATCAGCGCATTGCGAACTTCAGGATACCGTTGCTCTACTACCGGTTGGCAGTCATTTCGACTGTTTCCCTCGGGAACGGGGCGCATCTTAAGGGGGAGGGAATCACGTGTCAACTCCGGATGCGAAAAAATTTCCGCTGTGCTGACAGACACTTGCGGCACCAGCACGACATACCAGGGTTCCTCGGGGTCGACCGGGGTCAGTTGCTCGCCAACACCCTGGGCGAAGGCCGCGTGGCCCCGGACAAACACCGGCACATCGGCGCCGAGCGACAGGCCCAGGCTGGCCAGGCGGTCTTCGTCCCAGTCCAGCTGCCACAGGTGCGCGAGCGCCAGCAGGGTGGTAGCAGCGTCCGAGCTGCCGCCACCGATGCCGCCGCCCATGGGCAACACCTTGTGTAGCCAGATGTCAGCGCCGAGCGGCGTGCCGGACTGTGCCTGCAGCAGGCGCGCGGCGCGGACGATCAGGTTGCTGTCGTGGGGCACTCCTTCCATTTCAGTCTGCAGGCGGATCTGGCCGTCCTCGCGCAGGGCGAAGCTCAGCTCGTCGCCGTGCTCGAGGAACTGGAACACGGTTTCCAGCTCGTGGTAGCCGTCGGCGCGGCGGCCGGTGATGTGCAGCCAGAGGTTGAGCTTGGCCGGGGCGGGCAGGGTCAGCTTGTTCATAGGTTCAATGCCCCAGCTGGCGTGGCTGCCAGTCCTTGACCACCAGGGTCACGTCGATGTTCTCGCCGTGCAGCTTGAGGCGCTCGGGCAGCCAGTAGCCGTTCTGCTCCACATAGCTCAGGTACTCGACCTGCCAGCCATCCTGGTGAAGGCTGGCCAGGCGGCTGTCGCCGTCGAGAGTCAGCTGGCTCTTGCTGTCCGGGGCGGGCAGGCCGCGTACCCACCAGACCAGGTGCGATACCGGCAGGCGCCAGCCCAGTTGTTCCTCCAGCAGCGCCTCGGGGTTGGCGGCCTCGTAGCGGCCCTGGTTGGCCACTTCCAGCACAACGCCTCCGGGGCGCCCGGTCAGGCGCGCCGCGCCGCGGCCCAAGGGGCCGGCCAGGCGGATGTCGTAGTAGTCCTGGCGTTGCAGCCAGAACAGCGTGCCGCTGCCGGAGTCGCGCGGGGCGCGGATGCCGACCTTGCCATTGATCTGCCAGCCGTCGAGGCTGCCGAGCTGCTGTTTGTGCTCGCGCCACAGCTGCGGGTTGCCCTGGCCCTGTACGGCTTCCTTGCTGCCGAAGCCGGCGCAACCGGCGAGCAGGGCGATAAGGGTGAAGGTGATGCAATGACGCAGGAACATGGTTTAAAGGCTCTCGGATCCGGTCAGGCGCAGCAAGGTCTTGCGCAGGATGGGGCTGTCGGCCTGGGCTTCGAAGCCCTTGGCCCAGACTTGGCGGGCTTCGCGGCGCTTGCCGTTGGCCCAGATGACTTCGCCCAGGTGGGCGGCGACTTCGTGGTCGGGGAAGCGCTCGAAGGCCAGGCGCAGCTGGCGTTCGGCTTCCTCGAGGTTGCCCATGCGATAGGCCACCCAGCCCAGGCTGTCGAGCACCGCGGGGTCGTCTGGGGTGAGCTGGTGCGCCTTGTCGATCAGCGCCTTGGCCTCGCTGTAGCGGGTGGTGCGGTCGGCCAGGGTGTAGCCCAGGGCGTTGAGGGCCATGGCGTTTTCTGGCTCGCGGGCCAGGATGGCGCGCAGGTCTTTCTCCATCTGCGCCAGGTCGTTGCGCTTCTCGGCGAGCATGGCGCGGGTGTAGAGCAGGTTGAGGTCGTCCGGGTAGCGCTTGATCGCTTGCTCCAGCACTTGTCCGGCCTGGGCCTCCTTGCCGTTGTTGCCCAGGCTTTCGGCTTCGATCAGGTACAGCTGGATGGCGTAGTCCGGCTGGGCTTCGCGGGCTTCGGCGAGTATCCGCGAGGCTTCGGCGCTGCGACCGTTGGCGATGAGGATATCGGCCTGGCGCAGTTGCGCTGGCAGGTAGTCCGGGCCGGGGCCGACCAGGGCGTATTCGCGCAGGGCGGCTGCCGGCTGGCTGCGTTCTTCGCGGATGCGGCCCAGGTTGAGGTGGGCGGCGTCGACGTTGGCGTCACGTTCGACCAGTTCCTGCAGGTAACCCTCGGCTTCGTCCCAGTGCTTGGTCTCCAGGCATACCAGGGCCATCGAGTAGCGGATCTCGTCGTCTTCGGGGTACTGCTGCAGCAGGCTCTCGAACTCGGCCTTGGCGTCGTCGATGCGGTCCTGCTCGACCAGGGTGCGGGCGTAGGTCAGGCGCAGGCGCTTGTCCTCGGGGTTGTCGCGGATCGCCCCACGCAGCAGCGGCAGGGCCTCTGGGCCACGGTCCAGGGCCTGCAGCAGGCGGGCGCGCAGCAGCACCGGGGCGATCTCGCCGTTCTGCGGCGGGTGGGCTTCGAGCAGGTCGAGGGCTTGTTGCGGCTTGTCGTCCTGATTGAGCAGCAGGGCCTTGCCGAACACCAGCTGGCCGTTGTCGGGGTATTTCACCAGCAGGCGGTCGAAGCTCTGCATCAGGCCATCACGGGTGTTCTGGTCGGTCTCGGCCGCCGCCAGGGCGAGGAAGTCGAAATGGGTGTCGCCCTGGCCCTGCAGTACCTTTTCCATGTAGGTCATGGATTCGTCGTAGCGTCCGGCGCGGGCCAGCTGGATGGCCGCGGCGCGCTGGGCGTCGAGATTCTGCGGATCGTTGCGGGCCCAGATTAGCGCGGAGTCCAGGGCCGGTTCGTCGGCGCCGAGGTATTCGGCGATGCGATAGGCACGCTCGGAGACGGCCGGGTCCTGGGTCTTTTCGGCCTGGTCGACGTAGTTGGCCAGGGCGATGTCGAAGCGGTTGCGCTGGCCGGCCAGCTCAGCCACCAGCAGGCTGTACAGGGTGTCTTGCTTGAACGATCCATACACCACGGGCTTTTCCGCGCTCTTGCCGGCATCGGTGGCGGGCGACTGGGCGTCCGTCTTCGGGGCCAGGCTCTGGCAGCCTTGAAGCAGGGCGAGGGCAAGCAGCAATGCGTAGGATTTGTTCATAGAGGCTTATTAAAGAGGCTAAACCGGCGGTCGGAGCATGATGACACAAGCGCGATGGCAAACCCACCTGCGAAGGTCGTGGTGTGAAGCGGTGCTTCGGAGTATAGGGACAATGCGCCGGGGCGGTGGTTCGCAACCAGCCCAAGGCATCCTGCCCTTGCCCTTGCCCTTGCCCTTGCCCTTGTTTTTGCTTCTGAGCGCGCGGTAGTTCAGGCAACGCCAATTGCGACTTCAGGAGGCCGAGCGGAGTTCTTGCGCAGCGCTTGATGGGCATCCATGCCCGTCACCTCCCTTCGCTAGGCCTGCGTTCGGCCTCCTGAAGTCGCGAAAGTACGGGCGGCGCCTGGACTGGCGCAGCTGTCGCTAGCTGGGTATGGCGCTAGACTCCAGATCGGCAACGGCAACGGCAGGGATGGGTGGCGGTGTGGAGCGATAGGCACGCCGCATCGCCACAATAGCGAACGGTGGTTGTTCTAAAACCTGCGAAGTAGGACAATTATCGGCTTCACGTCCCAACCAGCGACCTTGCATGGCCTTTCTTGCACTTGGTATCAACCATAAGACTGCCTCGGTAGACGTACGCGAGCGCGTGGCGTTTACGCCCGAGCAGCTGGTCGACGCCCTGCAGCAGCTCTGCCGACTGACCGCCAGCCGCGAGGCGGCGATCCTGTCCACCTGCAACCGCAGCGAACTCTATATAGAGCAGGACCACCTCGCCGCCGACACCGTGCTGCAATGGCTGGCCGACTACCACCAGCTGAGCCTCGACGAACTGCGTGCCAGCGCCTACGTCCATGAAGAGCACGATGCGGTTCGGCACATGATGCGCGTGGCCTCCGGCCTCGATTCGCTGGTACTCGGCGAACCGCAGATCCTCGGCCAGATGAAGTCAGCCTACGCCGTGGCCCGCGAGGCCGGCACCGTCGGGCCGCTGCTGGGGCGCCTGTTCCAGGCCACCTTCAGCGCCGCCAAGCAGGTGCGCACCGACACCGCCATCGGCGAAAACCCGGTCTCGGTGGCGTTCGCCGCGGTCAGTCTGGCCAAGCAGATCTTCTCCGACCTGGGCCGCAGCCAGGCGCTGCTGATCGGCGCCGGTGAGACCATCACCCTGGTCGCCCGTCACCTGCACGAGCAGGGCGTGCGTCGCATCGTCGTGGCCAACCGCACCCTCGAGCGCGCCAGCATTCTCGCCGAGCAGTTCGGCGCCCATGCCGTGCTGCTATCGGATATCCCGCAGGAACTGGCCAACAGCGACATCGTCATCAGTTCCACCGCCAGCCAGTTGCCGATTCTCGGCAAGGGCGCGGTGGAGAGCGCGCTGAAGCAGCGCCGGCACAAGCCGATCTTCATGGTCGACATCGCCGTGCCGCGTGACATCGAGCCGCAGGTGGGCGAGTTGGACGACGTCTACCTCTATACCGTCGACGACCTGCACGAAGTCGTCGCGGAAAACCTCAAGAGCCGCCAGGGCGCGGCCCAGGCCGCCGAAGAGCTGGTCTCGGCCGGTGCCGACGACTTCATGGTGCGCCTGCGCGAGCTGGCGGCGGTGGATGTGCTCAAGGCCTACCGCCAGCAGAGCGAGCGCCTGCGCGACGAAGAACTGCAAAAGGCCCTGCGCCTGCTCGGCAACGGCGGCAACCCCGAGGACGTGCTCATGCAGCTGGCCCGGGGCCTGACCAACAAGCTCCTGCACGCCCCCAGCGTGCAACTGAAAAAGCTCTCCGCCGAAGGCCGCCTCGATGCGCTGGCCATGGCCCAGGAACTCTTCGCCCTCCACGAGGGCTCGACGGACAAATCCCCGCAATGAAAGCGTCGCTGCTGAACAAACTGGACACGCTCCAGGATCGCTTCGAGGAACTCACCGCGCTGCTCGGTGACGCCGAAGTCATTTCCGACCAGACGCGTTTTCGCGCCTACTCCCGCGAGTACGCCGAAGTCGAGCCGGTGATCGCCTGCTATCAAGGCTGGCGCAAGGTCCAGGACGACCTCGAAGGCGCTCAGGCGCTGCTCAAGGACGCCGACCCCGACCTGCGCGAGATGGCGGTCGAAGAAGTGCGGGAGGCGAAAGAGCAACTGGTGGGCCTGGAGTCGCAACTACAGCGCATGCTGCTGCCCAAGGACCCCAACGACGGGCGCAACGTGTTCCTCGAGATCCGCGCCGGCACCGGCGGCGACGAGGCGGCGATCTTCTCCGGCGACCTGTTCCGCATGTACTCGCGCTACGCCGAGAAACGCGGCTGGCGCCTGGAGATCCTCTCCGAGAACGAGGGCGAGCACGGCGGCTACAAGGAGATCATCGCCCGGGTCGAAGGCGACAGCGTCTACGGCAAGCTCAAGTTCGAGTCCGGCGCGCACCGTGTGCAGCGAGTCCCGGAAACCGAATCGCAGGGCCGCATCCATACCTCCGCCTGCACCGTGGCGGTGCTGCCCGAACCAGATGAGCAGGTGGCGATCGAGATCAACCCGGCTGACCTGCGCGTGGACACCTATCGCGCCTCCGGCGCCGGCGGCCAGCACGTCAACAAGACCGACTCGGCGATCCGCATCACCCACTTGCCCACCGGCATCGTGGTCGAGTGCCAGGAAGAGCGTTCGCAGCACAAGAACCGTGCCCGCGCCATGTCCTGGCTGTCGGCCAAGCTGAACGACATGCAGACCAGCGCCGCGCAGAACGCCATCGCCAGCGAGCGCAAGCTGCTGGTGGGTTCGGGTGACCGCTCCGAGCGCATCCGCACCTACAACTATCCACAGGGCCGGGTCACCGACCACCGTATCAACCTTACGCTCTACTCCCTGGACGATATCCTCGCCGGTGGCGTGGAGGCCGTGATCGAGCCGTTGCTGGCCGAATACCAGGCCGATCAGCTGGCCGCCCTGGGGGATTGAATGACCATCATCGCCAGCCTGCTGCGTAACGCGCAGTTGCCGGACTCGCCGACCGAGCGGCTGGACGCCGAGTTGCTCCTGGCCGCGGCCCTGGGCAAGTCGCGCAGCTTCCTGCACACCTGGCCCGAGCGCATCGTCAGCAGCGAGGCGGCGCAGGTGTTCGCCGACTACCTCGAGCGGCGTCGCGCCGGTGAGCCGGTGGCCTATATCCTCGGCCAGCAGGGGTTCTGGAAACTGGATCTGGAAGTCGCGCCACACACGCTGATTCCGCGTCCGGACACCGAGCTGCTGGTGGAAACCGCCCTCGAACTCGTGCCGCCCACGCCTGCCCGGGTCCTCGACCTGGGCACCGGCACCGGGGCCATCGCCCTGGCCCTGGCCAGTGAGTGCCCGGCGTGGCAGGTCACGGCGGTGGACCGCATCGACGAGGCCGTGGCCTTGGCCGAGCGCAACCGCGAGCGCCTGGGCCTGGGCAATGTCCAGGTGCGCGCCAGCCACTGGTTCGATGCCCTTGTGGGTGAGCGTTTCGACATGATTCTCAGCAACCCGCCCTATATCCGCGCCGCCGATCCGCACCTGGTGGCTGGTGACGTGCGCTTCGAGCCCAGCAGTGCCCTGGTGGCCGGCGAAGACGGGCTGGACGACCTGCGGGTGATCGTCGCCCAGGCCCCGGCACACCTGCAGCCCGGTGGTTGGCTGCTGCTCGAGCACGGCTATGACCAGGCGCCTGCTGTACGCGACCTGTTGGCAGCGGCGGGCTTCATCGATGTCGCCAGCCGTGTCGACCTGGGCGGCCACGAACGTATCAGTCTGGGGCGCCTGTCATGCTGAGCGACCAGGAGCTGTTGCGCTACAGCCGGCAGATCCTGCTGTCGCAGGTGGATATCGATGGGCAGTTGCGCCTGAAACACGGCAAGGCCCTGGTCATCGGCCTCGGCGGGCTGGGCTCGCCGGTGGCGCTGTACCTTGCCGCGGCAGGTGTCGGCGGGCTGCATCTGGCCGATTTCGACACCGTCGACCTGACCAACCTGCAACGCCAGGTGATCCACGACAGCGACAGCGTCGGCATGAGCAAGGTCGATTCGGCCATCAGGCGTTTGCAGGCGATCAACCCGGAGATCAGCCTGGTCGCCCATCGTCGGGCACTGGATGAGGATTCGCTGGCCGCCGCAGTGGCGGCGGTCGATGTGGTGCTCGACTGCTCCGACAACTTCGGCACCCGCGAGGCGGTCAATGCTGCCTGCGTGGTTGCGGGCAAACCGTTGGTCAGCGGCGCGGCGATCCGCCTTGAGGGCCAGTTGTCGGTGTTCGACACCCGCCGCGACACCAGCCCCTGCTATCACTGCCTGTATGGCCATGGCAGCGAGGCCGAGCTGACCTGCAGCGAGGCCGGGGTAATCGGCCCGCTGGTGGGGCTGGTCGGCAGCCTGCAGGCACTGGAAGCGCTGAAGTTGCTGGCCGGTTTCGGCGAGCCGCTGATCGGCCGCCTGCTGCTGATCGACGCCCTGAGCACCCGCATGCGCGAATTGCGGGTCAAGCGCGACCCCGCCTGTGCCGTGTGTGGCAATCGCCATGGCTGAGCGTTCGGCGCCGGTGGGCGTGATGGACTCCGGCGTTGGCGGTTTGTCGGTGCTGGCCGAGATCCAGCGCCTGCTGCCCAACGAGTCGTTGCTCTATCTGGCCGACAGCGGCCATGTGCCCTATGGCGAGAAGTCGCCGGACTACATTCGCCAGCGCCTGCGACTAATCGCCGGTTTTTTCCATGAGCAGGGCGCCAAGGCGCTGGTCCTGGCCTGCAACACGGCTACGGTGGCGGCGGTGGCCGACCTGCGCGAGCTTTACCCGGACTGGCCGTTGGTGGGGATGGAGCCGGCGGTCAAGCCGGCGGCCGCGGCAACCCGTTCCGGCGTGGTCGGCGTGCTGGCCACCACCGGTACCCTGCAAAGCGCCAAGTTCGCTGCCTTGCTCGACCGCTTCGCCAATGACGTGCGGGTAATCACCCAACCTTGCCCTGGGCTGGTCGAGCGTATTGAGGCGGGGGACCTGGTCAGCGAGCAACTGCGCCAGTTGCTGTCGGGTTATGTGAAACCGTTGCTGGCGGCCGGCTGCGACACCCTGATCCTGGGTTGCACCCACTATCCGTTCCTACGGCCCATGCTGGCCGAGATGGTGCCGGCGGATGTGGCGATCATCGACACCGGCGCTGCCGTGGCGCGCCAACTGCAACGTCTGCTGGATGCTCGCGGGCTGCTCGGCGACGGGCCGGCGCAGCCGACGGCGTTCTGGAGCAGTGGCGAGCCAGGCAACCTGCAGAAAGTCCTGCCGCTGTTGTGGAACCAATCCGGCAGCGTGCAGCGCTTCCTGCCTTGAAGCCTGCAGTCAGCTGCTCTTCGGCAGTGGCCAGAGTTCGCCTGGGTTGAGCACCTCCAGTACCAGCTCGGGTTGGCGCTGATCCAGGCGTGCCAGCAACTCCTGCGCCGCGCTTTGCGCCGTCCAGGGCTCCGGAATGGCCTGCACCGAGCTCACCGGGTTTTTCAGCGATTGAGGCGCCACCACGGTCAGGTCGATGCCCAGCGCGTGCAAGGAGTTGCGTTGCTCGCTCAACCACTTCGGCAGGCTGTTGCCGCCACTGAGCGGCTGGTTCGGCTCGAACAGCTGCAACGCCGAGTAGCGACTGAGGATGGCCATGACCTGTGGTTTCTCGCCCTTGGCCAGCAGTGGCAGGGCGCCGGCCAGGCACTGCTGCGTGGCCAGCAGGTTGCTGCTGATGATCTGCTCGAACACCTCCCCATCCGCTACAGCATCTGGCAGGTAGTCGCAGGTGCCGGCGTTGATGATCAGGCTGTCGAGTGCGCCCCATTTCGCCAGAAGCCGTTGGCTCGCTTCCGGCAAGGGGGCGGGAAGGCGCAGCAGGCGTGCGCCGTGCTGTTGGCCCAGTGTGTCCAGTTCCTGGCTATCCCTGCCACTGGCGGCAACCTGATGCCCCGATGCGAGCAACTGTCCCACCAACGCCAGCCCAACTCCGTGGCTGGCTCCTGTGACCCAGAAACGACGTGTCATGCGTTATGCCCTCTGATCCTGCCAGTTGGACAAGCCTTTGAAGGCCTCCAGTGCTCTTTGGCGACTGCTATCGAGATCGACTATCGGGCTCAGGTAATAATTAGTAGCAAATAGATCCGTAGATTTCACCGGTTGATGGATCGATCGATCATCTTTTTCTTCCAGCTCAGGCAACCAATGACGGATGAAGGTTCCCTTGGGGTCGAAACGCTGCGATTGGGTAACGGGGTTGAAGATTCGGAAATAGGGCACCGCATCGGTCCCCGTCGAGGCGCTCCACTGCCAGCCACCGTTGTTGGCGGCCAGGTCCCCGTCTATCAGGTGACGCATGAAATGCCGTTCGCCCTGCCGCCAGTCGATCAGCAGGTTCTTGCTGAGGAACATGGCGACGATCATGCGCAAGCGGTTGTGCATCCAGCCAGTGTGCAGCAGCTGGCGCATGGCGGCATCGATCAGGGGGAAGCCGGTTCGGCCCTCTTTCCAGGCCTGCAGGTCGGCGGGTGCGTCGCGCCAGGGCAATGCTTCTGTCTGCGGGCGGAAGGCGCGGTGCCGGGAGACTCGGGGGTAGCCCACCAGGGTGTGCTTGTAGAACTCGCGCCACAGCAGCTCGTTGACCCAGGTCTGCACGCCGACGCTGCCGCTGTCGAATTCGCCCCTGTTGCTCGCCAGTGCCGCGTGTAGGCACTGGCGCGGCGAGAGCACGCCAGCGGCGAGATAGGGGGACAACTGGCTGGTGCCTGCCTTGGCAGGCAGGTCGCGCAGTTGGGCGTAGTCGTCGATGGTTTCGTCGACGAAGCGCTGTAGCCGCCGCCTGCCTTCATCCTCGCCTGCAGGCCAGTGCTGGCGCAGGGTATCGGAAGGGGGCTCGAAGCCTTCGATCTGCAGCGGGATGGCGTCGCCATGAATACCGAGGGACTGCTGGGCCTGTACCGATTGAACCAGCGGCGGGAGGCTGCGGTGCAGGTGCTCCAGGCAGACTCGCTTGAACTGGCTGAATACCTGGAAGTACTGGCCAGTGCGGGTCAGCACGCTGCCGGGTCTGAACAGCAGCTGGTCGAGGTGGCCGGTGGCGCTGATCCCGGCTTGCTGCAGCGCTTCATATGTCGCTTGGTCCCGCCGTGCCTCGTTGATGCCGTATTCGTCGTTCCAGTGCACGGCCTCTATGCGGTGCTGACGGCAGACACCGAGCACGCATTCAGGGACATCTGCCCAGGTGTCGGAGGTGCGAATCAGCAGTGGAATGTTCAGTGCCGCCAGCGACTGTTGTAGCAGTCGCAGGTTGCGCAGCCAGAAATCGACCTTGCACGGCGCATCGTCGTGGGCCTGCCACTGGCCGGGGCTGGCAATCCAGAGGGCCACGGTCGGGCCACGTTGACAGGCGGCCGCGAGGGCAGTGTTGTCGTCGATGCGCAGGTCGCTGCGCAGCCAGATCAGTTGCATGGGGGGAAGGCTCAAGGTCGGGATTGCTGAAGACGGCGCAAGGCGGTTTGCGGGCTGTCGAACAGGTGTAGGTCAGTCAACGACAGTGCCTGCAATTGCGCCTTATGGAGAGTGACTGTGTTGCCACCCAGGAGTTTCATCGTGTTGATGTCCTGCAGCGCACGGCCCAGTGCGGCGAGGTCGGGGCGGCGACCGAGGTGCAGCAGCAGCGCTTGCGGCCGCAACTGCTCCACGGCCTGGCGCAGTTGGCGGGGCTCGACTGACCACTCGAGGATCTCCAGAGCGTAGCCGTTGCTGCTCAGCAGCCAGGCGCAGAGCCAAAATTGCGGATCGAAAGGTGCATCGTCGGTGCGGGCAAGCAGTACGCAGGGGCCACCGAGCGAGTGACTGTCGTGATAGACCCGTGCCCCCAGCTTGCTGCGCAGCCAGCCTTGGAAGAACACTTGTTCCAGCCGGGCGTCGAAATGCGTTTGCCAGCGCTGTTCGAGGGCTTCAAGCAGCGGTAGCAGCAGACGCTCGCAGACGGTCACAGCAGGGTAGAGGGCGATCATCTGGTTGATCAGCTGGTCCAGCGGACGCTGGGCAAGCCGGGCGATGGCCTTGATCAGCTGTTCGATACGCTCGCCCCATTCGCCCTGGATCGGCGCGGTGGCGTGCGTGGCATTGTCCAGCAGTTCGCGCACCTGGCTCACCGCGGCGCCACGCTCCAGCCAGCGCAGCACGGCCTGGACGCGCTGCACCTGGTCCTGGGGATAAAGACGATGCCCCTTGGGCGTGCGCTGCGGCGTGATCAAGCCGTAGCGGCGTTCCCAGGCGCGCAGGGTGACTGGGTTGACGCCGGTCAAGCGGGCCACTTCGCCGATGGGCAGCAAGGGGTCAGATGGCATTGCGCAGTCCGAGGTCTTCCGGATGGGGTTGCAGGTAGGCCTGTTGCAGCAGGTAGGGATCGGGATGACGGCGCAGATGGTGCTTGAGCAGGGTCAAGGGCACCACCAAAGGCACCACGCCTTTCTGGTACTGGCCGATGACCTGTTGCAGCTCGGCCTTGTCCGCCTGGCCGAGGTCGTTGCGCAGGTAGCCGCTCAGGTGCTGAAGCACGTTGCCGTGGGTGCCGCGGCTTGCGCAGCGGCGTAGCGCCTGCATCAGCTGGCTGAAGTAGCGCGGACCGAGCTGCGCTGGATCATCGTCGCGGCTCATGCTCCCGAGCAGGCGCCCAAGGCCGCGGTACGCCTGGGGATTGTGCGCCATCAGCAGGTACTTGTAGCGGGCATGGAAACGGATCAGCGCGCCGCGACTCAGGCCCTGGCGCAGCAGTTGGCGCCAGTCGGCGTAGGCGTAGACGCGGGCGATGAAGTTTTCCCGCAGCACCGGATCGTGCAGCCGGCCTTCCTCTTCGACCGGCAGGTCCGGGCGCCGCTCGCAGAATGCCGCGGCGTAGGCGCCCCGGCCATTCTGGTGGGCCGGGCGGCCGTCCTCCTGGTAGACCTTGACCCGTTCAAGGCCACAGGACGGTGACTTTTGCATGAAGATGTAGCCGCAGATATCGTCGAGTTCGTCGGCCATCTGCGCGCCGTAGGCACGCAACGGGCCGGCGAAATCGGTGACATTGTTACGCGTACCGGTGACAGCCGGGTGCTCGGGATCGCCCACCAGGCGAATGGGTTCCCGGGGCGTGCCCAGGCCAATGGCGACCTCGGGGCACAGTGGGACCCAGTCGAAATGCTGGTCGAGCAGTTCAAGACAGAGGCTGGAGGCTTTGTGGCCGGCGTTGTAGCGTACGTTCAGGCCAGTCAGGCAGGCGCTGATGGCCAGACGTGGCTTGCCGCTGGGCGGGAAAGCGTTCATCGCGGTCTCCGGAATGACTTGTACAGGCTGCACGGTTTGTACAAGTCTATTCCAGCACAGATGAAAACTTATACAAGAATATTTTTTTGTATAAATTCGCTGTCGATTATTCCAGATGCTCCAGCAGGCGTCGAGCGGCTTCTTGGCCGCTGAGCCACGCCCCTTCGACCCGACCGGACAGGCACCAGTCGCCACAGGCATACAGGCCCAGGTCGGCATCGGCCAGCGTGCCCCACTCATGATTGACGGCAGGGCGTGCGTACAACCAGCGGTGGGCAAGCGCAAAGGTCGGTGCGGGGACGACGCAGCCGACCAGTTCGGCAAATTCTCCCCACAACTGCTCGATCACTTCTTCCTTGGGCAGGTCGATATGCTGTTTGCTCCAGTTGGAGGTGGCATGTAGCACCCAGGTGTCGAGGTGCTCGTCACGGCCCGGTTTACTGCGGTTGCGCGCCAGCCAGTCGAGCGGGCTGTCTTGCACGAAGCAGCCCTGCATAGGGGTTTCCAGTGGTGTCTGGAAGCCCAGGGCAACGGCCCAGGTCGGCTCCATTTGCACCCCGGCGGCAACCGCCGCGAGTTTGGGTGCGGCGGCCAGCAACGGGGTGGCCTGGGGCGCCGGCACGGCGATCACCACCTGGCTGAACGGCCCATGGCTGCAGCCTTCGGTGTCCTGCAAGTGCCAGTATTGCTTGCCGCGGAACACCTCGGCGATGCGGCAGCCGAAGTTCACCGTGACATCCTTGAGCAGGCCGCGAGTGATGGCGCTCATGCGCGGCACGCCAACCCATCGGGTTTGTTCGTCGGGGGAGGGGGTCAGTTCGCCATCGCGGTAGTTGTACAGCTGCGGTTTCCACTGCGCAGCCCAGCCATTGGCCACCCATTGCTGGACCTGTTCGACAAAGCGCCGGTCGCGGGCGGTGAAGTACTGGGCACCGAGGTCCAGGGCGCCGGCATCGCTGCGCTTGCTGGCCATGCGTCCGCCGCTGCCGTGGCCCTTGTCGAACAAATGAACGGTCTGTCCGGCCTTTTGCAGGGCCTGGGCGGCGGACAAACCGGCGATTCCGGCACCGATGATGGCAATAGGTACTGTCATGATGGCCTCTTCGAACCTAGCTATACGCAGCCTACGCTGCCAGGTAAACCTGTACAATGCACGATGTTTGTATAAGGTTATTCCGCTCGATAGGCAGGTTGGCCTATGTTTATCCGAGAGCGTTCGGTCAAAAAAGTGCCTTGATCTTAAAAATAGACCACGGCCGCCCAGTGTGAGGACACAGCCATGCATATATTGCTGACCGGCGGTACCGGCCTGATCGGCCAACACCTGTGCCAGGTGTGGCGCCAGCAAGGGCATCGCCTGACGGTCTGGAGCCGGCGCCCTGAACAGGTGGCGAAAATCTGTGGCACCGGCGTGCGGGGCGTCGCCCGGCTGGAGGACATTGCCGATGAAGACGAGGTCGACGCGGTGGTCAACCTGGCCGGTGCGCCGATCGCTGACCGGCCCTGGACCGCAGCGCGACGCAATCTGCTCTGGACCAGCCGGGTGACCCTCACCGAGCAGTTGCTGGCCTGGCTGGAGCGCCGTGAGCGCCGGCCGCAGGTGCTGATCTCCGGCTCGGCGGTGGGCTGGTACGGTGACGGTGGCGAGCGTGAGCTGACTGAGGCTTCGCCGCCAGTGAAAGAGGACTTCGCCAGCCAGCTGTGCATCGCCTGGGAGGAAACCGCCCAGCGTGCCGAGGCCCTGGGAATCCGCGTGGTGCTGGTGCGCACCGGCCTGGTGCTGGCCGCCGATGGCGGCTTTTTGTCGCGCCTGCGTCTGCCTTACAAGCTGGGCCTGGGGGGGCCGCTGGGCGATGGTCGGCAGTGGATGCCTTGGGTGCATATCGACGACCAAATCGGCCTGATTGATTTTCTCTTGCAGCACAACGAAGCCAGCGGTCCCTATAATGCCTGCGCGCCGGAGCCGGTGCGCAATCGAGAGTTCGCCAAGCGCCTGGGGCGCACCTTGCATCGCCCGGCGTTCATGCCGATGCCGGCGCTGCTGCTCAAGGCCGGGCTCGGCGAGCTGTCGACGCTGCTGCTCGGTGGCCAGCGCGCGCGCCCGGTGCGGCTGCTGGCGGCGGGCTTCACGTTCCGTTTCAACGATCTGCAATCGGCCCTGGACAACCTGTCCAGCCGCCTCTGACATAGGACGCTGCATGACTGATCACGCCCTGCTGCTGGTCAACCTGGGTTCGCCGGCCTCCACCTCGGTGGCCGACGTGCGCCGTTACCTCAACCAGTTCCTCATGGACCCGTACGTGATCGACCTGCCCTGGCCGGTGCGGCGATTGCTGGTGTCGCTGATCCTGATCAAGCGCCCCGAGCAGTCGGCCCATGCCTACGCCTCGATCTGGTGGGACGAGGGCTCGCCGCTGGTGGTGCTGACCCGCCGTCTGCAGCAGGCGATGATGGCCCATTGGCCCCATGGGCCGGTGGAGATCGCCATGCGCTACGGCCAACCGGCGCTGCCGGAAGTCTTGGAGCGCCTGGCCGCGCAAGGGGTGCGCAAGGTCACGCTGGCGCCGCTCTATCCACAGTTCGCCGACAGCACCGTGACCACGGTCGTGGAGTTGGCGAAACAGACCATCGCCGAGCGCAAGCTGCCTTTGCAGACCCGCATTCTGCGGCCGTTTTACGACCACCCAGACTACATCGATGCCCTGGTGGCCAGCGCCCGCCCGTATCTGGAACAGGATTATGATCACCTGCTGCTGAGCTTCCATGGTTTGCCCGAGCGGCACTTGAAGAAGCTCGATCCCACCGGCAACCACGACTTCCAGGCCGCCGACTGCTGCAAGGACGCCAGCGCCGAGATGCGTGCGGTGTGCTATCGCGGCCAGTGCCTGGCCACGGCCAGGGCGTTCGCGCAGAAGATGGGCATCCCGGACGGCAAGTGGTCGGTGTCGTTCCAGTCGCGCCTGGGCCGGGCAAAGTGGATCGAACCCTACACCGAGACGCGCCTGGATGAGCTGGGCAAGGCGGGTGTGAAGAAGCTGCTGGTTATGTGCCCGGCGTTCGTCGCCGATTGCATCGAGACGCTGGAGGAGATTGGCGATCGGGGCAAGGAGCAGTTCATCGAGGCGGGCGGGAAGGAGCTGGTGCTGGTGCCGTGCCTGAATGATCACCCGGAGTGGGTGAGGGTGTTGGCGGGGATGTGCGAGAAGGCCTGAGAAACTCGCCTGGCTTTGAAACGAGGGGCCGCAAGGCGGCCCCAGGATTTCAATGAAGACTCAAGGCAACTGGTCATCCAGTTTCTTGTTCTTCCAGCCATCGTTGCCCGGCAGGATCAGGTTCAGGGCAATGGCCACCACGGCGCACAAGGCGATGCCCTTCAGGCCCCAATCGTCCGGGCCGTCGCCGCTGCCGATCAGCACGCCGCCGATGCCGAACACCAGGGTCACCGAAACGATTACCAGGTTGCGCGCCTCGGCCAGGTCGATCTTGTGGCGGATCATGGTGTTCATGCCCACCGCCGCGATCGAGCCGAACAGCAGGCAGAGAATGCCGCCCATCACCGGTACCGGAATGCTCTGCAGCAGCGCGCCGAACTTGCCGATGAAGGCCAGGGTGATAGCGAATACCGCCGCCCAGGTCATGATCTTCGGGTTGTAGTTCTTGGTCAGCATCACCGCGCCGGTCACTTCGGCGTAGGTGGTGTTGGGCGGGCCGCCGAACAGGCCGGCGGCGGTGGTGGCCAGGCCGTCACCCAGCAGCGTGCGGTGCAGGCCGGGCTTTTTCAGGTAGTCGCGGCCGGTCACGCTGCCCACCGCGATCACACCGCCAATGTGTTCGATCGCTGGGGCCAGGGCCACTGGCACGATGAACAGGATGGCCTGCCAGTTGAAGGCCGGCGCGGTGAAGTTGGGCAGCTCCAGCCAGGGGGCCGCGGCGATCTTGGCGGTGTCGACCACGCCGAAGGCGAACGACAGGGCGAAGCCCACCAGCACGCCGGCGATGATCGGCACCAGGCGGAAGATGCCCTTGCCGAACACGGCCACGATCATGGTGGTCAACAGCGCCGGCATGGAGATCATCATGGCGGTCTTGTACGGCAGCAGTACGCTGCCGTCGCCGGCCTTGCCCATCGCCATGTTGGCGGCGATCGGCGCCATGGCCAGGCCGATGGAGATGATCACCGGGCCGATCACCACCGGCGGCAGCATGCGGTCGATGAAACCGGTGCCCTTGATCTTCACCATCAGGCCCATGAAGGTGTACACGAAGCCTGCCGCCATCACGCCGCCCATGGTCTCGGCCAGGCCGAACTGGCCCTTGGCGAGGATGATCGGGGTGATGAAGGCAAAACTCGAGGCCAGGAACACCGGGACCTGGCGGCCCGTGACCAGCTGGAACAGCAGGGTGCCGATGCCTGCGGTGAACAGGGCCACGTTGGGGTCGAGGCCGGTGATCAGCGGCATCAGCACCAGCGCGCCGAATGCCACGAAGAGCATCTGCGCGCCCGAGACGACCTGACGCCAGAGCGGGTCGTTGAAGCCGTCCTGCATGATCAGGCGTCCTTCTGCTTGGTGCCGAAGATCTTGTCGCCGGCATCACCCAGGCCTGGGACGATGTAGCCGTGTTCGTTCAGGCGTTGGTCGATCGAGGCGGTGTAGATCTGCACGTCGGGGTGGGCTTTCTCCACCACGGCGATGCCTTCGGGGGCCGCGACCAGGACCATGGCACGGATTTCCTTGCAGCCGGCCTTTTTCAGCAGGTCGATGGTGGCGACCATCGAGCCGCCGGTGGCCAGCATCGGGTCGATGATCAGGGCCAGGCGCTGGTTGATGTCCGGCGCGAGTTTCTCGAGGTAGGTGTGGGCTTCGAGGGTTTCCTCGTTGCGGGCAACGCCCACGGCACTCACCTTGGCCCCGGGGACCAGGCTGAGCACGCCGTCGAGCATGCCAATGCCGGCGCGCAGGATCGGCACGACGGTGATCTTCTTGCCGGCGATTTTCTCGACTTGCACCTTGCCGCACCAGCCGTCGATCTCGTAGGTCTCGAGCGGCAGGTCCTGGGTGGCTTCATAGGTCAGCAGTGCACCGACTTCCTGGGCGAGTTCGCGAAAATTCTTGGTGCTGATATCGGCACGGCGCATCAGGCCGAGCTTGTGGCGGATCAGCGGATGGCGGATCTCACGAGTAGGCATAGGGGGAGGGCTCCGGGAGGCGGGCAAAAAAAGGTTCTTCGCGGAGTCTGGGGGAAGAGCGAGTTGACAGTCAGGGAAGCAGGTAAATTGGCAGTCGCCAAACACACCCTTCACCTGTCCCTGCTGTCGCCGTGCATCCTATTGATCTTGCCGCTTTCTGGCCAGGCTACGACGCCGTTACCTGTCGCCCATCTACCGATAACACCCTCCTCATTGAGCTTGAACCTCAAGCCGGCTCTCTTCCTAAGTGCGGGCGTTGTGGCCAGTTCAGCCCGTTGATTCACGATCGCCGGATTCGTCTGGTGCGTGATCGTGATCTGTTCGATCAGCGCGTCCTGCTTCAACTACCAGTGCGCCGAGTCGATTGCCTGAGTTGTGGGCGGGTGACCGAGCGGATCGACTGGTTGGAGCCAGCATCTCGGCTGACCCAGCGGTTACGGATATGGCTCGAAAGCTTGCTGCGGCTGCTGCCGATCAGCCACGTCAGCCAGCTCACCGGCCTGCATTGGCACACCCTCAAAACGCTCGATAAACGACGCCTTCAAGCCGAGGTAGGCAACTTCGATTCAACCGGTGTCCGCCGCCTGGTGATGGACGAGTTCGCCCTGCACAAAGGGCATCGCTATGCCACGGTCATCATGGATGCCGAGCGAACGCGGGTATTGTGGGTCGGCCACGGCAACAGCCGCGAGGCGGTCCGCCCGTTCTTTGAATTGCTCGGCAAGCACTGCCAGCAGATAGAGGCGGTGGCCATGGACATGAACACGGCTTTTGATTTGGAGGTGAAGAAGCATTGCCCGCAAGCCGAAGTGGTGTACGACCTGTTTCACGTCGTCGCGCGCTACGGTCGGGATGTGATCGACCGTATCCGGGTTGACCAGGCCAACCTCCTGCGCGAAGACAAGCCGGCACGAAAGGCGGTCAAGCAAAGCCGCTGGCTGCTGCTGCGCAATCGCAACAACCTGAAGGACGGACAAGCCGTGCAGCTTCAAGAACTACTCGCGGCCAACCAGCCGCTGGCTACGGTCTATGTCCTCAAGGATGCGCTGAAGGATGTCTGGTTCGCCCCCAGCGTACGAGAGGGCTGGCGCCGCTGGCGAACCTGGTTGCGGCACGCCCGGGACAGCGGCCTCGCGCCGCTACAGCGCTTCGCTCGCAACCTGCGCAAATACGCCCGAGGCATCCTCGCCAGTGCCAACTTCCATATGCATACCAGCGTCCTTGAGGGCGTCAACAACCGCATCAAGGTGATCAAGCGTATGGCCTATGGTTTTCGGGACTCGGAATACTTTTTCCTGAAAATCAAGGCTGCCTTCCCCGGGAAAGCGCGATGAACCCAAAAAAACCGCGCTAGATTAATCTATTCATTCCTTGATGTCGTGCAGTCATTGTGCACGTTAGTCCATAAAGGCTTGATCTGGGACGAGCGGATGCGTACCTTTGCCCGCTTTTCCAAAACGCACCCCCTGGAGAGCGCCATGTCCGCCGATCTCGAGCATATCCGTCAAGTGATGCGCGAGGCTGATTGCCTGTACAACGAAGCCGAGGTCGAGGCCGCCATCGCCGAGGTCGGCAAGCAGATCTGCCAGGACCTGCACGACAAGAACCCGGTGGTCTTCTGCGTGATGAACGGCGGCCTGATCTTCTCTGGCAAGCTGCTGACCCACCTGCAGTTCCCGCTGGAAGCCTCGTACCTGCATGCCACCCGCTACCGCAACACCACCAGCGGCGGCGAGCTGTTCTGGAAGGCCAAGCCGGAAGTGTCGTTCATCGACCGCGACGTGCTGATCGTCGACGACATCCTTGACGAGGGCCACACCCTCAGCGCCATCATCGAGTTCTGCAAGCACGCCGGCGCCCGTGCGGTGCATACCGCCGTGCTCATCGACAAGGACCACGACCGCAAGGCCAGTCCGGACCTGAAGGCCACCTACAGCGGCCTGCCATGCATCGACCGCTACATCTTCGGCTACGGCATGGACTACAAGGGTTACTGGCGCAACGCCAACGGTATCTTCGCGGTCAAGGGGCTGTGATCATGCGCCAGCCTGCGTTCCTCGATCAGTCGTTGTTCGACGGGCTGGCGCAGAAGGCCAGCGAAAGCCCGCGTGGGCGTCAACACCACAACTTCCACCAGATGGAGGAACCTTGCCATCGCATGGCAGTGGGGTTGCAGCCGCACACCTACATTCCGCCGCACCGGCACCTGAGTGATGACAAGGCCGAGGCTCTGATCGTGCTCAAAGGGTGCCTGGGGCTGTTGATCTTTGATGATCAGGGTGAGGTAATCGACAAGCGTGTACTGCTGGCGGGCGGCGAGTGCCTGGGGGTCGACCTGGCGCCCGGGACCTACCACGGTTTGGTGGTGCTCGAGGCAGACAGCGTGATGTTCGAGTGCAAGGCCGGGCCGTACCGGCCGGTGGGCGAGGGAGAGCACGCTCACTGGGCGCCGCGTGAAGGCGAAGCGGGTGTTACCGAGTATCACGCCTGGATGCGCGCCCAGTCCGATTGAGCTCGCTCTCTCATCGCGGGAGCGGCGGTTCGCTGCTGCGACTTGCCCCCCGACA
>NZ_CP081966.1:600000-827500 GCF_019823065.1 Pseudomonas mosselii | reverse complement strand
TATCAGTCCAGGTGGTCGCCTTCGCCACTGGTGTTCCTTCCTATATCTACGCATTTCACCGCTACACAGGAAATTCCACCACCCTCTACCATACTCTAGCTCGCCAGTTTTGGATGCAGTTCCCAGGTTGAGCCCGGGGCTTTCACATCCAACTTAACGAACCACCTACGCGCGCTTTACGCCCAGTAATTCCGATTAACGCTTGCACCCTCTGTATTACCGCGGCTGCTGGCACAGAGTTAGCCGGTGCTTATTCTGTCGGTAACGTCAAAACAGCAAGGTATTAACTTACTGCCCTTCCTCCCAACTTAAAGTGCTTTACAATCCGAAGACCTTCTTCACACACGCGGCATGGCTGGATCAGGCTTTCGCCCATTGTCCAATATTCCCCACTGCTGCCTCCCGTAGGAGTCTGGACCGTGTCTCAGTTCCAGTGTGACTGATCATCCTCTCAGACCAGTTACGGATCGTCGCCTAGGTGAGCCATTACCTCACCTACTAGCTAATCCGACCTAGGCTCATCTGATAGCGCAAGGCCCGAAGGTCCCCTGCTTTCTCCCGTAGGACGTATGCGGTATTAGCGTTCCTTTCGAAACGTTGTCCCCCACTACCAGGCAGATTCCTAGGCATTACTCACCCGTCCGCCGCTGAATCAAGGAGCAAGCTCCCGTCATCCGCTCGACTTGCATGTGTTAGGCCTGCCGCCAGCGTTCAATCTGAGCCATGATCAAACTCTTCAGTTCAATACTGCTTGGGCTTTTAAGAAACCCTAAACTTGGCTCAGCAATCTCAAATGACTATGTGATTTCTCGCATGGCCACTTGTGATGCTGATAATCTTGGCGACGATCAGTCCGTACTCACAAGCACCCACACGAATTGCTTGATTCAATTTGTTAAAGAGCGTTTGGCCAAGAGCGTTTCGTCTCAACCGAGGCGCGCATTCTACGCTTTCCTCATTTGCTGTCAAGCGTTTATTTTGAGGTTTTTAACGAAGAACTCGTTTCACTTCAAACACTTGACTCGCTGCGATCTCTCGTAGCGGGAGGCGAATCATACAGCGTTACAACCTGCTGTCAACTGCCTTTCTCACCGCTGCCGATCGTTAGACCGAAGCACCTCCGCCACCCTCTTCAACAATCAACTCATTGATATTCAAGGAGTTTTTCGTTCCGATGTCGCTGGAAGTGGGGCGCATTGTAAGGGAATCTGAGAGGGCGTCAAGCTTTTATTAAAGAAAGATTTCAGGCCGCCCTCCCCCGCCCCATCAATCGTGGAACACGCCGCCATACCGGGGGAATGCGCAGCACCAGCAGCAAGACTCCGATAGCGGCATACACCGCCCATTCCTTCAGGTCCGAGCGCACGATCCACAGGAAGTGCAACAGCCCCAGCCCGAGAATCACATAGACCAGCCTGTGCAGCTTTTTCCACCGCGCCCCCAGGCGCCGCTGGCTGTAACGGTTGGAGGTAACCGCAAGCGCCAGCAGGCCAAGGAAACCCAAGGCGCCAACAATGATGTAGGGCCGCTTGCGCAGCTCGACGCCGAACTGCCCCCAATCCAGCCCCAGGATGAACACCATGTACGCCGTCATGTGCAGGACTATATAAGCAAAGCACCACAGCCCCAGCTGGCGCCGCACCACAATCCACCCCGACCACCCCGTCAGCCGCTGCAGCGGCGTCATGCCCAGGGTGATAAGCAAAAACACCAACGCCCCCAAACCAAGTCGGTCCATCATGATCTTCCCAGGATCCGGCCCAAGCAGCCCCATGGCAGCTTCATAGAACCACCACAGTGGAAACAGGCACCCCACGACGAAGATCGCCAGGCGAAACCAGGGATAGCGCATCAGTAGTTCTTCCGCAGGTCGAGACCGGTATAGAGCGACGCCACTTCATCGGCATAGCCGTTGAACATCAGCGTATCGCGCACATTGGGACTGAACAGCCCGCTGGGCAAGCGGCGCTCCCGCGCCTGGGTCCAGCGCGGGTGGTCGACCGTCGGGTTGACGTTGGCATAGAAGCCGTATTCGTCCGGCGCCAGCCCCTGCCAGGTGGTCTGCGGCTGCTCCGCCACCAGGCTGATGCGCACGATCGACTTGATGCTCTTGAATCCGTACTTCCATGGCACCACCAGGCGCAGCGGCGCGCCGTTCTGGTTGGGCAGCTCGCGGCCATACATGCCCACCGCCAGAATCGCCAACGGGTTCATCGCCTCATCCAGGCGCAAGCCCTCCACATACGGCCAGTTGATCAGGGCGAAGCCGGAACGCTGGCCGGGCATGCTCTTGGGGTCTTCCAGGGTTTCGAAACGGATGTAGCGCGCCTTCGAGGTAGGCTCGACCTGTTTGAGCACCTGCGCCAAGGGGAAGCCCAACCAGGGAATCACCATCGACCAGGCCTCCACGCAGCGCAGGCGGTAGATCCGCTCCTCGAGCTGGTAAGGCTTGATGAAGTCCTCCAGCGCATAGCGCCCGGGCTTGGCCACCTCACCATCGACCACCAGGCTCCAGGGTTCGGTCTTCAGACCGCCGGCATTGGCCGCCGGATCGCCCTTGTCGGGGCCGAACTCATAGAAGTTGTTGTAGTGGGTGGCGTCCTTGAACGGCGTGATCGCTTCGCCACTGACGGTGACCGCCTGCCAGCGGGTGCTGACCAGCTTGTCGCTGAACCAGCCGGGGGCGGCACCGCCCTCGACATCGGCATAGCGGGACACCTCGGCAGCCGCGCCCAACCGCGGCAACGCGCCCAGGGCCACGCCCGCCAGGCCTGCGCCTAGCAAGGTGCGACGGGAGAAGTAGATGGATTCGGGGGTGATCTCCGAGGCTTTGCAGTCGGATGGTCGGGGAAGCTTGATGAGCATGGCGGCTCCACAGTACGGGTCACTGATGTACACGTAAGACTATGGAGCCTGCAGGTTATTCCGCGATTAAATCCTTGTCAGGATTTACGACGGCGCGCCCGCAACAGGAACTGGATCGGCCCCGATGCAGCATAGGCAAGGAAGATCAGCAGCAGGATGCGCGGCGGATCGCTGAACACCACGGCGAACACCAGCACCACGGCGAGGATGGCGACGAAGGGCACGCGCCCCTTGAGGTCGAGTTCCTTGAAGCTGTTGTACTTGATGTTGCTGACCATCAGCATGCCCGCGGCCGCCACCAGCAGCGCCACCAGGAACGACAGCTTGGAGCCCTGGATGCCGTAGTCGCTGAACGCCCAGACGGTACCAGCCACCACGCCGGCCGCCGCCGGGCTGGCCAGGCCGATGAAGTAGCGCTTGTCGGCGGTGCCGACCTGGGTGTTGAAACGCGCCAGGCGCAGCGCGGCGCCGGCCACATAGATGAAGGCGACCATCCAGCCGACCTTGCCCATGTCCCCCAGGGCCCAGCCGAACGCCAGCAACGCCGGGGCCACGCCGAAGGCGACCATGTCCGACAGCGAGTCGTACTCGGCGCCGAAGGCACTTTGCGTATTGGTCATGCGGGCCACGCGGCCATCGAGGCCGTCGAGGACCATGGCGACGAAGATCGCGATGGCGGCGAAGGCGAAATACTTGCTCGCCTCCCGTGGATCACCCGCGCTCAGGGCGCTCTGCGCGCTCATCGAGCTGATGATGGAATAGAAGCCGGCGAACAGGTTCGCGGTGGTGAACAGGTTGGGCAGCAGATAGATACCGCGGTGACGCACCTTGCGCCCTTCGGCGTCGTGACCTTCTTCAACGTGCTCATCGACAGGTAGCAGGCTTTCGGCGTCGGAGGGCTTGTTCGGCTCTTCGGGACGTTCGCTCATGAAAAGTACCTTGCAACAGGGTGGAATATGTTCGACATGGGCTCGGCAAAACCGTTCTAACAGCGAGCCACTGGTCGCTTTATACCAGAAGCTGACCGCGCAAACGAAAAAACGCGGCCGAAGCCGCGTTTTTCATTTATCGACGCAAGACTCAGTTCTTGGTCTTGTCGACGATCTTGTTGGCCGAGATCCAAGGCATCATCGAACGCAGTTGCTCGCCGATGATTTCGATGCCGTGGGCGGCGTTGTTGCGACGCTTGGCGGTCATCGAAGGATAGTTGGTGGCGCCTTCGCTGATGAACATCTTCGCGTACTCGCCGTCCTGGATGCGCTTGAGGGCATTGCGCATGGCCTTGCGGGATTCTTCGTTGATGACTTCTGGGCCGGTGACGTACTCACCGTACTCGGCGTTGTTGGAGATCGAGTAGTTCATGTTGGCGATACCGCCTTCGTACATGAGGTCGACGATCAGCTTCAGCTCGTGCAGGCACTCGAAGTAGGCCATTTCCGGGGCGTAGCCCGCTTCGACCAGGGTCTCGAAACCGGCCTTGACCAGTTCCACGGTACCGCCGCACAGAACGGCCTGCTCACCGAACAGGTCGGTTTCGGTCTCGTCCTTGAAGGTGGTTTCGATGATGCCGGTACGGCCGCCACCGACGCCAGCGGCGTAGGACAGGGCGACGTTCTTGGCGTTGCCCGAGGCGTCCTGGTAGACAGCGATCAGGTCAGGGATGCCGCCGCCCTTGACGAACTCGGAGCGCACGGTGTGGCCCGGGGCCTTCGGCGCGATCATGATCACGTCGAGGTCGGCACGCGGAACGACCTGGTTGTAGTGGATCGAGAAGCCGTGGGAGAAGGCCAGGGTGGCGCCCTTCTTGATGTTCGGCTCGATCTCGTTCTTGTACAGCTGGCCCTGGAATTCGTCCGGGGTGAGGATCATGACCAGGTCGGCAGCGGCGACGGCGGTAGCCACGTCAGCCACTTTCAGGCCGTGGGCTTCTGCCTTGGCAACGGTGGCCGACCCTTTACGCAGACCGACGGTAACGTCCACACCGGAGTCCTTCAGGTTGCACGCCTGGGCGTGACCTTGCGAACCGTAACCGATGATGGCGACTTTCTTGCCCTGGATGATGGAAAGGTCGCAGTCTTTGTCGTAGAAAACTTTCATGAAAATACCCCTGTTATATCTCGGCCCCAGCGGAGCCATCGCTAGTTTTTGAAGTTAGATGCTGAGCACTTTGTCGCCACGGGCAATGCCGGTGACGCCACTGCGCACGGTTTCGAGAATCGATGCGGTGCCGATGGCCTGGATGAAGCTGTCCAGCTTGTCGCTGGTGCCGCTCAGCTGCACGGTGTACACGCTGGCGGTCACGTCGACGATCTGGCCACGGAAGATATCCGTGGTGCGCTTGATTTCGGCGCGCTGGGCACCGGTGGCCTTGACCTTGACCAGCATCAGTTCGCGCTCGATGTGGGCGCTTTCCGACAGGTCCACAAGCTTGACCACTTCGACCAGCTTGTTCAGGTTCTTGGTGATCTGCTCGATCACCTCGTCATGGCCAACGGTGGTCAGCGTCAGACGCGACAGAGTCGGGTCTTCGGTCGGTGCCACGGTCAGGCTTTCAATGTTGTAGTTGCGCTGGGAGAACAGACCGACCACGCGAGACAAGGCACCGGGTTCGTTTTCCAGCAGCAGGGAGATGATGTGCCGCATATCAGGTACGCTCCGTCTTGCTCAGCCACATGTCACGCATCGAGCCGTCCTTGATCTGCATCGGATAGACGTGCTCGGTCCGGTCGACCGCGATGTCGATGAACACCAGGCGGTCCTTCATCGCGAAAGCCTCTTCCAGTTTCGGCTTGAGGTCTTTCAGGCTGGTGATGCGGATGCCCACATGGCCATAGGCCTCGGCCAGCTTGACGAAGTCCGGCAGCGACTCGACGTAGGAGTGCGAGTGGCGACCGTTGTAGGCCATGTCCTGCCATTGGCGGACCATGCCCAGCACACCGTTGTTCAAGTTCACGATCTTCACCGGCAGGCCGTACTGCATGCAGGTGGACAGTTCCTGGATGTTCATCTGGATGCTGCCTTCACCGGTGACGCAGGCCACGTCCTGGTCAGGGAAGTTGAGCTTGATGCCCATGGCCGCCGGGAAACCGAAGCCCATGGTGCCCAGGCCACCGGAGTTGATCCAGCGGTTGGGTTTGTTGAAGCGATAGTACTGGGCCGCGAACATCTGGTGCTGGCCCACGTCGGAGGTGACGAAGGCATCGCCTTTTGTCACTTCGCACAGGGTCTCGATCACCTGCTGCGGCTTGATGAGGTTGCCGTCGCCCTTGTCGTAGGGGAACAGTGCACCGTCGCCGCGCCATTCGTCGATCTGCTTCCACCAGGCATCCAGCGCCGCCTTGTCGGGTTGCTCGCCGATCTCCTTGAGGATGGTGAGCATCTCGCTCAACACGCTCTCGACCGGGCCGACGATCGGCACATCGGCCTTGATCATCTTGGAGATCGACGCCGGGTCGATGTCGATGTGGATGATCTTGGCGTTCGGGCAGAACTTGGCCGGGCCGTTGACCACGCGGTCGTCGAACCGCGCGCCGACGGCGAAGATCACGTCGGCGTGGTGCATGGCCATGTTGGCGGTGTAGCTGCCGTGCATGCCGAGCATGCCGAGGAACTGGCGATCGGTGCCCGGGAAGCCGCCGAGGCCCATCAAGGTGTTGGTGACCGGCAGGTTCAGCGACTTGGCGATTTCGGTGAGGGCTTCGGAGCCGCCGCCGAGGATCACGCCACCACCGGAGTAGACGATCGGGCGCTTGGCCGCCAGGAGCATCTCGGCCGCCTTGCGGATCTGCCCGGAGTGACCACGAACAGCCGGGCTATACGAACGCAACTTGACCTTTTTCGGGTAGATGTACTCGAACTTCTCGGCCGGGTTGGTCATATCTTTTGGAATATCGACCACCACCGGGCCGGGACGGCCGGACTGCGCAAGATAGAAGGCTTTTTTCAGGACTTCGGGGATTTCCGAGGCGTGCTTGATCATGAAGCTGTGCTTCACGATCGGCCGGGAGATACCGATCATGTCGGTTTCCTGGAACGCGTCGGTGCCGACCATGGTGCTGGGCACCTGGCCAGACAGGATGACCATCGGAATGGAATCCATGTAGGCGGTGGCAATGCCGGTAATGGCATTGGTCGCGCCCGGACCGGAAGTCACCAGGACCACGCCGGCCTTGCCGGTGGCACGGGCGTAACCGTCCGCCATATGGGTGGCAGCCTGCTCGTGACGGACCAGGATGTGCTGGACTTCCGGTTCCTTGAACAGGGCATCGTAAACATGAAGGAGAGCACCGCCAGGGTACCCGTAGATGTGCTTAACGCCTTCGTCACGCAAGAAGCGGACGACCATCTCAGCGCCAGATAAAAGCTCCACGTTGTTCACCTCTAAAACGCCAGAATACCGCCCTCACTGAGCGGGTCTTAATAGGTTTACTGCCAAGCAGAGCATGAGCGAACGTCAGCACTGACTGAGCAAGTATTGGGAGTGCCCTGGTGTGTTGCGGGCCTTCCCACCCAGCGCGAGGTAACGCGTTGCGGGGTGTTACAAGTCGGCGCGGGTGTGCGCCTCATGATCTGCTTAGCGGGTCTGCTTCTGGCAGTCCCTCTACAGCGGAATCTGGATTCTTGTGATTCGGCGCGCACAAGTCAAGAGAAATTATTGCCAATTTTTCCGCAAGATGAATCTCCGCCACCACTAAAAAGGCCGGCAGCAGCAGATATAAGAAGATTTTCATAAAAAAGGGCCACAATCTGCGGCCCTTGATGGAAAAAGAGAAGAAATCAGGCGGAGGGGCTGATCAAATGGTCGAATGCTGCCAACAGGCGCCGTAGCTCGCGGCTTTGTTCCGGACGACCGACAAACACCGTCTCGGCCATGACCAGGATGCCCGAGGCATTGGGCAGCGGGTGACCGTGCTCGAGAATCAGTTTCATCCGCGGCAGGAAGATCCACTGCAGCCACTGCTCGAAGGCCATGCTGTCGACGGCGAACGGCACCACGCTGGCCAGCGCCTCGGCGCTAGGCGTGGCATCACTCCACCAACCTTGGACCTTGAGCTCGCGCTCGATCAGCAGCAAGTGGTCGGCGATATCGAGGATGCGCTGCTCCATCACAGGTTGACCCGCGCCTTCTGCCGCGCCAGGGCGGCACCTGCGCTGTCACCTTGCTTCTCGCGGGCCTGGGCGATGGTGTTCCACAGCTGGGCCTGCAGGTCTGGGCGACCGTTGGCGTAGGTCAGCGCACGGCGTGCCAGTTGCTCGGACTGCGCCGCATCGCCCTGGGACAGGCGCACCTGAGCCAGGCGGAACAGCACCTGCGGCTCACGCGGGGCGATGCGCTGGGCACGCTCCAGGCTCGACGCGGCGCCGTTGAAGTCGCCACTGCCCTGCTGCTGCTGGGCGGTGGTCAGCAGCGCCAGCACCGGGCCGTCGAGCTGTTCGTCGGCGGACAGGCCGCCGCCGGACGTGTTGCCACGCGGGATACCGGTCGGGGCACTGGTCACCGGCGCCGGATTGCTCATCGAGGCGATATCGAACGGTTCGTCGGCGATCGGGTTGGGGTTGGTCGTGATCGGGCCGCTGCTGACCGGGCCCGGGGTGATCGGGCCGGTGCTGATCGGCGCCGGCCCGGTGCCTGCCGGGAACGACTGGATCGGCGCGCCGCCGGTCCCTTGCGGGATCATCACGGTGACGCCGGAGTCTTCCGGCAATGACTGGGCCTGGCTGCTGCCACCGCTGGTCGGATAGGCCGACGTGCGGTTGGCCGAGACGCGCTCGCTGTTGGAGACCCGGGTGCTCGAATCGACCACCGGAATGTTGCCACGCGGGACGCTGGCACAGCCGTGCAGCACGGTCACTGCCGCCACGGCAGGAATCCACCACTTGTTCACTTCACACCCTCTTCAGAAGCTCGCGCTCAATTCATCCAGCCCTTGACCCAGTCCATCACCTCTTCGGCCGGGTTCTGCTCGCCACCACAGGTGGCGCCAGCGGGTGGTTCACTGCCACGAATATACGGCATCTGCACCGCTCCCGGACAGCTGCCGTCGGAACCCTGGCCGCTGTATGGATCGATCCAGGCCTGCACCACGTTGTCCGGCTGCGGCATGTCCAGCGGCAGCGGGTCGGCCTTCTTCATGAAGCTGGTCCACACCTGCAGCGCGCCGGTGGCACCGGTGAACGGCGTCTTGCCGTTGTCGTCGCGGCCCAGCCAGACCACCGCCAGCAGGTCCTGGCTGAAGCCGGAGAACCAGCTGTCGCGCGAGTCGTTGCTGGTACCGGTCTTGCCCGCCAGGGTCAGCGAGCTCGGCAGCACGCTGTAGACCGAGCGACCGGTGCCTTCGCGCATCACCCGCTGCATGGCGTTCTGCACCAGGTAGATCGAACCCGGATCGAAGGTCTGCTGGATCTGGAACGGGTAGCGCTTGAGCGGCTCGCCTTCGGCGGTGAGCACGCTGCGGATACCGCGCATCGGCGTGTTGAAGCCACCGTTGGCGATGGTCTGGTACATGGTCGCCACCTGCATCGGCGACATGCCGCCGGCGCCCAGCAGCATCGATGGGAACGCCGGCCAGTCGACCTGCACGCCAAGCCGACCGATGGTCTTGATCACGTTGGGCACGCCGACTTCAAGGCCGAGCTTGGCGGTCGACAGGTTGTAGGAATTGGCCAGGCCCTGGTACAGGTAGATGGTGCCGTGAGGGCGGCGATCGTAGTTCTGCGGACGCCACACCTGGCCGTCGGCGCCCTTGACCGAGAACGGCTCGTCCTGCACCCAGCTGGTCAGGGTGAACTTGCTCGGTTGCTCCAGCGCGGTCAGGTAGACCGCCGGCTTGACCAGCGAGCCGATCGGCCGCACGGCGTCGATGGCGCGGTTGAAACCGGCAAAGCCCGACTGGCGGCTGCCGATCAATGCCTGCACTTCACCGGTCTCGGGGTTGGTGACGACCATGGCCGATTCCACTTCGTCGGCGCCCTTGCGCCCGGCAAGGCGCTTGAAGGTCTCGCTCATGGCGGTCTCGGCCTTCATCTGCAGGATCGGGTCGAAACTGGTGAAAATGCGCAGGCCTTCTTCGGTCAGGTCTTCATCGCGGTAGTCCTGGCGCAGCTGACGCTTGACCAGGTCGAGGAAGGCCGGGAACGAGCTGTCGGCCAGGCTGCCGCGCTTGGTCACGCCCAGCGGCATCTTCTTCGCCGCGTCGACCACCTCCTGCGTGGCCACGCCCTGCTCGGCGAGCAGGTCGAGCACCAGGTTGCGCCGTTGCAGGGCGCGCTCGGGGTAGCGGCGCGGGTTGTAGTAGGACGGGCCCTTGACCATGCCCACCAGCAGGGCGATCTGGTGCAGCTTGAGCTCCTGCAGCGGCTGGCTGAAGAAGAACTGGCTGGCCAGACCGAAGCCGTGCACCGCGCGCTGGCCGTCCTGGCCGATGAACACTTCGTTCAGGTAGGCCTCGAGGATCTCGCGCTTGTCATAGTGCAGTTCCAGAAGCAGCGACATCATCGCCTCGGTCAGCTTGCGGCTGAGGCTACGCTCGTTGGTCAGGAAGAAGTTCTTCACCAACTGCTGGGTCAGGGTACTGCCGCCCTGGCGCATGGCGCCGGAGGAGGTGTTGACCCACACCGCCCGGGCAATGGACTTGGGTGACACGCCGAAGTGGCTGTAGAAATCGCGGTCTTCGGTGGCGATCAGGGTTTCCACCAGGTACGGCGGCACCTGGTCGATCTTGATCAGGATGCGGTCTTCAAGGTTCTTCGGGTAGATGCCGCCGATCATCAGCGGCTCCAGGCGTACCACGTCGAGCTTGCCGCCATTGGCGCCGCTCAAGCCCGCGACATAGTCGCCGGAAAAGCGCACACGCACGAACTGCGCTGGCTCCATACCTTCATAGAACTGGAAGCCACGGGTGTTGAGGTCGACGTTGTTGCCGTTGACCGACGCTGCGCCCGGGCCATTGGCCACGCCTTCGCGGCGGTAGCCCAGGGCATCGAGTTCGGTGAGGAAGTCGTTCTTGCTCAGCTTCTGGCCGACGAACAGCTCCAGCGGCCGGGCATACACCTTGGCCGGGATGGTCCAGCGCTTGCCGGAGAACTTCTCCTGGACGGTGGCATCGAGGTAGACCGCGAAGCCGGCGATCACCACCAGGCCAACCAGGCTGAGCTTGAGTGCCCAGCCCAGCCAGGCGCGGGCGCGGCCGGTCGGGCGTTTTTTAGGGGTGCGGGAATTTCGGGTACGTGTCATGGCGGCGGATTATACGCACTTTGGAAAAGGGGGGCAGACGCCCCTCGGCGGTTTGCAGGGACGGCACCATTGACCATAATGTCCGATTCGAATTCCCTGACTCCTGAAGGATGATCCGTGAGCCAAGCCCTGATCAGCGCGCTGCAGAACCCCGCCCTCTATCCGCACCCGGTTGCGGGCTTCCAGCTCATCGAGACGCACATCTCCTGGGTTTTGCTCACCGGCGAGTACGCCTACAAGATCAAGAAGCCCATGAACTTCGGCTTCCTCGACTTCACCGGCCTGGACCAGCGCGGGCATTTTTGTAACGAAGAGCTGCGGCTGAACCAGCGCCTGACCGAAGGCCTGTACCTGGAAGTGCTGCCGATCACCGGCAGCGTCGAGGCCCCACAGGTCGGCGGCGAAGGCCCGGCGATCGAGTACGCGCTGAAGATGCGCCAGTTCCCCCAGGACCAGATGCTCAGCACCCTGCAGGCCAACGGCGAGCTGAACGCCGGTCACATCGACCAGATGGCCAGGCAGATCGCCGAGTTCCACCTGCAGGCGCCGAAAGTGCCGGTCGACCATCCGTTGGGCACCCCGGACGCGGTCATGGCGCCGGTGGAGCAGAACTTCGAGCAGATCCGCCCGTTCCTGACCGACAAGGTCGACCTGCAGCAACTGGACAACCTGCAGGCCTGGGCTCAGGACAGCTTCAAGCGCCTGCATAGCCTGCTCGAGGCGCGCAAGGCCAATGGTTTCATTCGTGAGTGCCACGGCGACATCCACCTGGGCAACGCTACCCTGATCGACGGTAAGGTGGTGATCTTCGACTGCATCGAGTTCAACGAGCCGTTCCGCCTGACCGATGTCTACGCTGACGTCGGCTTCCTGGCCATGGACCTCGAGGACCGCGGCCTGAAGTGCCTGTCGCGACGCTTCATCAGCCAGTACCTGGAACTGACCGGTGACTACCAAGGCCTGGAACTGTTGAACTTCTACAAGGCCTATCGCGCCCTGGTGCGGGCCAAGGTCGCGCTGTTCAGCCTGTCGCCCGACGCCGACGGCGTGCAGCGCGCCACCACCCTGCGCACCTACCGCAACTACGCCAACCTGGCCGAAAGCTACAGCACTATCCCTTCGCGCCTGCTGGCAGTCACCCAGGGCGTCTCGGCGGTGGGCAAGAGCCATGTGGCGATGCGTCTTGTCGAGGCCTTGGGCGCGGTGCGCGTGCGTTCGGACGTGGAGCGCAAGCGTCTGTTCGGCAAGCAGTCGGCGGCCGACGCGGGCCAGCTCGAGGCGGGCATCTACGACAAGGAAGCCAGCATCGCCACCTACCAGCGCCTGCATGAGCTGGCGGCGATCATCCTGCACGCCGGTTTCCCGGTGGTACTCGACGCCACCTACCTCAAGCATGACCAGCGCAAGGCGGCGGCGGACGTCGCCAGCGAGACCGGCGTGCCGTTCCTGATTCTCGACTGCCAGGCCCCCGACGCGGTGATCGCCAGCTGGCTGGCCCAGCGCCAGGCCGAAGCCATCGACCCGTCGGACGCCACCCTGGAAGTGATCCAGGCGCAGCAGGCCAGCCGCGACCCGCTGGATGCCGAGGAGCAGAAGCACAGCAAGCGCGTGAACACCCAGGAAAGCGCCAGCATGGACCAGCTGATCGAGCAGATCCGCCAGCACCTGCCCGGCCTTTGAGCCACAAGGCGTGAAGCAGTCGACAGTTCACGCCTGAAGTCAGGCGCCCCTCCAGTGATGTCATTACAATATCATCACACCCCACGGAGGAGGCGCCGCCATGAATCAGCCCCGTCAGCTGGACAACGTCCTGTACACGATGATCCGCGACGAGAAGATCGCGGCGTTCAACCGCGAGAAGCCCAGCGATACGACTATCGACTTTCGAGGCGGTGATTTCCGCGGCCTGGACCTGCGCGCCCTGGATGTGCGCGGCATCGACTTCACCGACGCGTACTTTCGCGCCGCTGACCTGCGTGGGCTCGACCTGCGCGAAAACGGCCTGGAGGGCGCCAGCCTCGCCCACGCGCAGATCTCCGGGACCTACTTCCCGGCTGAGCTCAGCGCCGACGAAATCCTGATGTCAGTGAAGTTCGGGACGCGGATGCGATATCGCAGTGCTCACCAAAAATAAGAGACCTGTGGGAGCGGGCTTGGCCCGTTCCCACGCCTCAGCCCCATAAAGGTTGCGTCCATCGAAACGACTGCATCCCGTCGGCGCCGATGGCAAAAGGCCGCGTTATTCACAACCCCCGCTACACTCCTCATTGACCTGCTCGCGATTTATCCCCACGACCCGTTCAGCCATCGCAAGGAGGCTCGATGAACGATGAATTGCAGCATCTGAAAAACCTTGGCAAGACCTCCGCGCAATGGCTGCACGCCGTCGGTATCCACAGTGCTTCGGACCTGCGCCGGCTCGGCGCGGTGGGTGCCTATCAAGCCGTGAGAACGCGAGGATTCCGGGCTTCGAAGGTGTTGTTGTACGCCATCGAGGGGGCCCTGCTGGACATGCACTGGAACGACCTGCCGGCCGAACGCAAGCAAGCGCTGAACCAGCAGCTCGACGCGAAGTGCCCGGCACAGAAAAACGAAAAATAATTCGCAAAAGGCATTGACCTCGTAATGAGAATCGTTATGATTATCACAACTGGTCGCGAGACTGGTTGGGTAACCTGAATGCTCCCTGGTTCGGACGCTCAGATTATCTCCTCATCAGGCTAATCACGGTTATTGACCCGGCACTTTGCCGGGTCTTTTTTTGCCCGCGATTCAGTGCGCCTTGCGCAGCTGGGCGCAGTAGTCCTGCTCCGGCGTCGCCGGGGTATACCAGACGAAGTCAGCCATGGCTGGCTCGACCGCCTCCCCCACTTCCGCCAGCAACAGCACCGTGCCCTCGGCATTGGCGCCGAGATCGGCCAGGTGCAGGGGCACGCCCAGGTCCTTGCGCGCATGGTAGCTGCCGGTGAGCAGCAGTGCCGGCTGTGGCGCGGCCAGCAGCCGCTCGGCGATGCGTCGGTCACGCTGCTGCTGCACCGCCAGCATCGCCGGTAGCTGGCTTTCCGGCAGCAGGTTGCAGTGGCCGGCGCGCACCTGGGCCAGCAGCGCCTGCACCACTGCCGGCGCATTGGAGCGCTCGCCCGGGGGTGTCGCTGGCTGCCGATAGGCCTGGCGGACTTCCTCCGGCGACAGGTTAGCGGCCAGCAGCGGGTAAGGTTGGGCCAGGGCCTCGCGGACCATCGGCCCGTACAGCGCCCAGTTCCAGCCGGGCTGCCAGTCGAGGGCCTTGGGCAGGTCGGCTGCCGGCGACACCTTGCCCTTCTGCGCATCGACCAGGGCCTGCTGTCGCGGCTCGAGCATTTCCAGCAGCAGGCTGCCCTGTGGCCGGCGGCTCTCCAGGGCACGCAGCAACCAGAGCTGCAGGCGGTGGTGGTCGGGATTGTCGTGCTTTTCACCCACCAGCACCCGTGGCGCATCGGCCAGGCGCTGGACCAACTGCCCGGGGCTCAATGCCTGGCCGCTGGACAAGTCGATGATCCGTCCCAACTGGGCGTTGGCACGGCCCTCGGTACCCTGCCAGGCCGGCACGGGTGGCAGGCTCGCCTGGCAACCACCCAGCGCCAGCACCAGACAGATGGACAGCAGGGGATGGCGCATGGTGCAAGCCTCTTAGCGAGTGATGATCAGCGGATGGCCGCGCTCCGGGTGCGGCTGGACCAGGACATCGATACCGAACACTGCCCGCAGCGCCGCCGGCGTCAGCACCTGTTGCGGCGTATCCAGGGCATGGCAGCGGCCCTGCTCCAGCAGCAGGATATGGTCACAGTAGCGCGCCGCCAGGTTCAGGTCATGCAGGATCACCAGCACCGCCGCGCCACGGTCGGCGAAGCTGCGCACCGCCTGCAGCGTGGTGTGCTGGTGCAGCGGATCGAGCGCGGAGGTGGGCTCGTCGAGCAGCAGCGTGGTGCCGGGCTCGCCGGGCCACAGCTGGGCCAGCACCCGCGCCAAGTGCACGCGCTGGCGTTCGCCGCCGGACAGCGCCAGGTAGCTGCGCTCGACCAGATACCCCGCATCCGCCGCCGCCAGCGCCGCATCGACGATCTCCCGGTCACGCTGACGGCCGCTGGCATGGGGCAGTCGACCTAAGCCGACCACCTCATCGACACTGAATGCAAAGCCCAGGCTGGACACCTGCGGCAACACCGCCAGTCGCCGTGCCCGTTCCTGGCCCGGCCAGCCATCAAGGCTGCGACCATCGAGTTGCACCTGCCCGGCGCTGGGCGCCAGTTCGCCACACAGGGCGCCGAGCAGGCTGCTCTTGCCGGCACCGTTAGGCCCGAGCACGCCGAGGACCTGCCCGGGCCGCAGCGTCAGGTTGATGTCGTGCAGCACTTGGCTGCCACCACGCTTGAGAGACAGCCCTCGGACGTCGAGCATCAGCTGCGCACCTTCACCAGCAGGAACAGGAAGAATGGCGCCCCGATGAACGCGGTGACAATGCCGATAGGCAATTCCGCCGGGGCCAGGGCCAGGCGCGCGATCAAGTCGGCGAACAGCAGCAGGGTACCGCCCGCCAGCAACGAGGCCGGTAACAGCACCCGGTGGTCCGGTCCCGCCACCAGCCGCACCAGGTGCGGCACCACCAGGCCAATGAAACCGATCAGGCCGGCGGCGGCAACCGCCGCCCCCACGCCCAGCGCCGTGCAGAACACCAGTTCGCGCTTGAGCCCTTCGACCTCGATGCCCAAGTGACGGGCTTCCGACTCGCCCAGCAGCAAGGCGTTGAGTGCCTGCGCCCGGCGCGGCAGCCACAGGGCCACGGCCGCCGCCACCAGCAGCAGGGGCCATAGCCGCTCATAGCTGGCGCCGTTGAGGCTGCCCAGGTTCCAGAACGTCAGGGTGCGCAGCGTGGCATCGTCGGCCAGGTAGGTGAACAGGCCCACCGCTGAGCCGCCGAGCGCGGTCATCGCGATACCGGCCAGGAGCATGGTGGCCACATTGGTCTGGCCGTCACGCCGCCCCAGGCGGTAGACCATCGCCGTCACGCCCAGCCCACCGACGAAGGCGCAGAGCGACAGCAGGTAAGGCGCGAACCAGTCGGGAATGCCCCCCAGCCAACTGCCGCCGACGATCGCCACCGCCGCGCCCAGGGCGGCGCCACTGGCGACGCCGACCAGCCCCGGGTCGGCCAGCGGGTTGCGGAACAGCCCCTGCATCGCCACCCCGGACAACGCCAGCACGGCACCGACCGCCAGCCCCAGCAGGGTGCGCGGCAGGCGGATCTGGCCGAGGATCATCTCGGCCTGCTCCAGGCCTTCGCCGGGCACCGGCAAGCCGACCAGGCGCAGGCCGGCGCGCAGGGTATCGAGCAACGGCAGGCTGACCGGGCCCAGCGCCAGCGACAGCCAGACCGCGAGCAGGCACAGCAACGCCAGGGTAATGAACAACGTACGTGGTCGAACCCGCTGCCTCATGGGGTGAAGCTGGCCTTGGCGGCAGGATAGAAGCTGGCGGCCAGCTCATGCAGGGTGGCCGGCAGGCGTGGGCCCAGGCCGCCGACCAGCAGCGTCGGGTCGAGCGACAGCAGGCGCTTGTCGCGCGCCGCGCGCGAAGTCGCCAGGGTCGGGTTTTCCTTGATCAGTGCCTGCAAGGCCTGCTCGCCGCTGAGGGCTCGGTCGGAGAACACCACCACGTCCGGATTCAGCGCGGCGAGGGCCTCCACCGAGAAGTTCTTGTAGCCCTGGTGATCGGCGAGGTTGCGTCCTCCCGCCTGGCGCAGCACCCAATCCCCGGCGGTACCCTGCCCCGCGATCATCGGCTTGGCGCCGGCATGGCCGATCAGCAGCAGGACACCGGGCGCCTTGTGCCCGGCCTGGGCCTGTTCGACCTCCTTGTGCAGCACCTCCAGTTGCCGACGATAGTCGGAGGCCAGTGCCTGGGCCTTCTTCTCGTCATCCAGCAACGCCCCCAGGTGCTTGAGGTTTTCGTCCACCGCATCAAGCTCAGCCTTGCTGGAGAACAACTCGACTCGTACCCCGGCCTTGCGGATCTGCGCCAATACTGGCGGCGGCCCCATCTCCTCGGTACCCACCAGCACATCGGGGCGCAGGCTGAGGATGCCCTCGGCCGACAACTGGCGCTGGTAGCCGATGCTGGGCAGCGCCTTGAGCGACTCGGGGTGTTGGCTGGTGGTGTCGACACCGACCAGCCGCTGCTCTCCGCCCAGGGCGCTGATCCACTCGCTCAGGGCACCACCGGCGCTGACCCAGCGCTGCGGCAGCTCGGCGGCCATGGTGTGGGCGGACAGGGCAAGACCGGCGCACAGGGCAATCAAAGCAGCGGGACGGCGCATCATCGGATTCCTTTGCAGAGGGCGGGCAGCACACCTTGTGGCGGGCGGCACAAGTGCGCACCATAGACAGCCTGGCGCGACGAATGCGGGCAATTTGATAATTATTCGCATTGAAGCGTCAAGCCATCCCTTTGTCACACGGCTTAACCGGAAACTCCGCTGCAATGCATTTTCTCTGCGCCTCCAACGACCTCGCCGAGGGCCATAGCCGCGCCTTCAGCGTAGCCGGCGTGCCGCTGTTCGGCGTGCGCCGCCAGGGCAAGGTCCACCTCTACCGCAACCGCTGCCCGCACCGGGGCATCCCGCTGAACTGGGCGGCGGACAGCTTTCTCGACGACAGCGCGAGCCTGATCCAGTGCGCCCATCACGGGGCCCAGTTCCTCATAGAAAGCGGCGAATGCATCACTGGCCCCTGCGCGGGCGAGTGGCTGGAGGCCCTGGACTGCCGGGAAGACAGCCAGGGCATCTGGCTCACGGAGTGAGCAGCACCGGCAGCGGACGGTCGATGACCAGTTGCTGCGCATCCAGGCGGGTGCCGTAGGCCAGTACCTCGACCCCTTGCGCCACGGCGGCGCGCAGGGCCTGGGCATAGGCGGCGTCGATCTCCTCGGCAGGGCGCACGGCCTCGATGCCGGTCAGGTTCACGCAATACAGCTGCACCGCGCGGATCCCCTGGCGCGCCAGGGTGGCCAGCTCGCGCAGGTGCTTGGCACCGCGCTGGGTGACGGCGTCGGGGAAGGCCGCCACCGGCGTGTCGGGGTAACCCAGGGTCACGCTCTTGACCTCGACATAGGCCTTGGCTCCGTCGGCATATTCCAGGTAGAAGTCGATCCGGCTGCGCTCCTCGCCATAGGCCACCTCACGCTTGAGCGTGGTGAAGCCGGCCAGCTCGCCGACCACGCCGGCGCGCAGGGCCTCCTCCACCACGGCGTTCGCGCGCCCGGTATTGACGCAGGCCAGCCGGCCCTGGGGCGTTTCGCTGATTTCCCAGGTACCCGGCAACTTGCGCTTGGGGTCGTTGGAGCGGCTGAACCACACCTGCCCGCCCTCGTGCATGCAATTGAGCATGGAGCCGGTGTTGGGGCAGTGGATGGTGATCTGCTCGCCACTGGCCAGCTCGATGTCGGCCAGGAAGCGTTTGTAACGGCGCAGCAGGCGCGCCTGTTCCAGGGGCGGAAACTGCATCGGTCAGCCCTGCCAGCTCTGCAGGCCACGGGCGATGCGCTGTACCGCCTCTTCCAGGCGCGGCAGGCTCTGGGTGTAGGCGAAACGCACATGATGACCGGCCTGGTGTCGGCCAAAGTCCAGGCCCGGGGTAAACGCCAGGTGCTCGGTTTCCAGGAAATGCCGGCAGAACGCGAAGGCATCGCCGCCAAACGCGCTGATGTCGGCATACAGATAGAAGGCCCCTTGGGGTTCCACGGCAATGCCGAAGCCCAGCCCGCGCAAAGCCGGCAGCAGGTAGTCGCGGCGACGGGCGAACTCGGCGCGGCGCTCCTCGAGGATGGCCAGGGTTTGCGGCTCGAAGCAAGCCAGCGCGGCGTGCTGGGCCATGCTCGGGGCACTGATGTAGAGGTTCTGCGCCAGCTTTTCCAGGTCGCCCACCGCCGACGGCGGTGCCACCAGCCAGCCCAGGCGCCAGCCGGTCATGCCGAAATATTTGGAAAAACTGTTGAGGACGAATGCCTCATCGTCCACCTCCAGCACGCTCGGCGCATCCATGCCGTAGGTGAGACCGTGGTAGATCTCGTCCACCACCAGATGCCCATGACGCTCGCGGGTGGCCTTGGAAAGGCTGGCCAGCTCGTCGCGGTCGAGCACCGTGCCGGTCGGGTTGGCCGGCGAGGCGACCAGGGCGCCGACGGTGTCCTTGTCCCAATGGCGATCGACAAGATCGGCGGTCAACTGGTAATTGACGTCCGGCCCCACCGGCACCAGTTGCGCACCGCCTTCGACCAGGCGCAGGAAATGCCGGTTGCACGGATAACCCGGGTCGGCCAGCAGCCAGTGCTTGCCCGGATCGACCAGCAGGCTGCTGGCCAGCAGCAGCGCGCCGGAACCGCCCGGGGTGATGAGCACGCGCTCTGGATCGAGGTCCACACCGTAGCGCTGGCCATAGAACCCGGCGATCGCCTCGCGCAGTTGCGGCAGGCCACGGGCCGCCGTGTAGCGGGTGTGCCCGGCGGCCAGGGCGGCCTGGCCGGCGGCGACGATCGGCGCGGCGGTGGTGAAGTCCGGCTCGCCGATCTCGAGGTGAATCACGTCGTGGCCCGCGGCCTGCAGCTCGTTGGCACGGGCCAGCAGGGCCATGACGTGGAAGGGTTCGATGGCGCGACTGCGCGCACTGTGTGGCTGAGCCATGGGCCTTCTCTCAATTGGGTCTAAACTGGTGATTCTACCTGTGCACGCCAACGAACGCGCCGGTGATGCCGCTGTCAAAAGCAGGCATAGGGCGGGGTAGCGCACCCCGGATCTATCTGGTAAGTTCGGCGGCTCGCAGTCGCAGGGCCGGCGGGCGCCGGAGATGGAAGCAGCCTGCGCATTGGATCAGATGAGTGAGAGGCGGTCTATTCATGTCCACCGTAGAAAAGCAAAAAGTCCAGACCATGTACGGTGTCGAACCCTACGTAGAGACCAAGGGTGAGGAGTACATGGGCGAGCTCATGAAGCAGCACTTCACCAAGCTCCTCAACGCCTGGAAAGGCGAGCTGATGGTCAGCGTGGATCGCACCGTGGACCACATGAAGGACGAAGCAGCCAACTTCCCCGACCCGGCGGACCGTGCCAGCCAGGAAGAAGAATTCGCCCTGGAGCTGCGCAACCGCGATCGCGAGCGCAAGCTGATCAAGAAGATCGACAAGACCCTCGACAAGATCAAGGCCGACGAGTACGGCTGGTGCGATTCCTGCGGCATCGAGATCGGCCTGCGCCGCCTCGAAGCCCGTCCGACCGCCGACCTGTGCTTCGACTGCAAGGAAATTGCAGAGAAGAAGGAAAAGACTGTCGGTAAAGGCTGATCCCGGACCCTCGCAGACGGGGCGTATCGGTTGTGGAAGCAGGCTAGCCCGCTTTCTACGACGGGTACGCCCCGTCTTCATTTATATAGCTGTGCAATCCATGAACGACTCCCGCTACATCGGCCGCTTCGCCCCCACCCCCAGCGGCTTCCTGCACTTCGGCTCGCTAGTCGCCGCCCTCGCCTCCTGGCTCGACGCCCGCGCCGTCAACGGTCGCTGGCTGCTGCGCATGGAAGACACCGACCCGCCCCGGGAGATGCCCGGCGCCCGTGACGCGATCCTGCAGACACTGGAGCGCTACGGGCTGGAGTGGGACGACGAGGTGGTGTTCCAGAGCCAGCGTCACGATGCCTATGCCACGGTAGTCGACCGCCTGTTCAACATGGGCCTGGCCTATGCCTGCACCTGCTCGCGCAAGCAGCTGGAAGGCCACAACGGCATCTACCCGGGTTTTTGCCGCAACGCCGGGCACGCCCGCGAAGGCGCGGCGATCCGTCTGCGGGTGCCGGAGCTGATCTACCGATTCAGCGACCGGGTCCAGGGCACGTTCGAGCAACACCTGGGGCGCGAGGTGGGCGACTTCGTCATCCAGCGTCGCGACGGGCTGTATGCCTACCAGCTGGCGGTGGTGCTGGACGATGCCTGGCAGGGTGTCACCGATATCGTGCGCGGAGCCGACCTGCTGGACAACACGCCGCGCCAGCTGTACCTGCAGGAGTTGCTGGGGTTCTCGCAGCCGCGTTACCTGCACATTCCATTGATCGTGCAGCCGGACGGGCACAAGCTGGGCAAGTCGTACCGCTCGCCACCACTGGAGGCGGACCAGGCGACGCCATTGCTGCTGCGCGCCCTGCGGGCATTGGGACAGCAGGCAGATCCGGCACTGGCGGGGGCCAGCCCACGTGAAGTGCTTGCGGCGGCCCGGCAGCAATGGCGGCCGGAGCAAATTGCGCGGCAGATGACGGTGCCCGAGGCGCAATTGCGCTAAAGCAGTACCGACCCTATCGCGGGGCAAGCCCGCTCCCACGCAGACCACATTGGCATCGTGGGAGCGGGCTTGCCCCGCGATAGGGCCAGAACACGCAATACCAAAATCAAAAGCCCAACAAATTCAACCCCTTGGCGAACCCTACCGATTCCCGCTAGCATCGCCCCAGCCATTTGCGCCAATAATAAGTCCAAGCCCGCAGCGCCCAACCCATCGAGGCCAGCATGTACATCTATCGTTTGGTCCTGCTTCTGGTCGTGGGGATCTATCTGTTCTCCCCGGCCATCATGGACTGGTGGATCGAGCCGACCGGAGCCTGGTACCGCCCCTACCTGCTCTGGCTGATCCTGATCGTCGTCACCTTCATCCTGCAGAGCCAACGAGATGCCGATGAGCTTTAGTCTGACCCAGATGATCCTGATCAGCGCCGCCTACCTGCTGGTGCTGTTCGGCGTGGCCTGGATCAGCGAACGTGGGCTGATCCCGCGCGCGGTCATCCGCCACCCCTTGACCTACACCCTGTCGCTGGGCGTCTATGCCAGTGCCTGGGCCTTCTATGGCTCGGTCGGCCTGGCCTACCAGTACGGCTACGGTTTCCTCGCCTGTTACCTGGGTGTGTCGGGGGCGTTCCTACTGGCACCGGTGCTGCTCTACCCGATCCTCAAGATCACCCGCACCTATCAGTTGTCGTCGCTGGCCGACCTGCTGGCATTCCGGTTCCGCAGCACCTGGGCCGGCGCGCTGACCACCATCTTCATGCTGATCGGCGTGCTGCCGCTGCTGGCCCTGCAGATCCAGGCGGTGGCCGACTCGATCAGCATCCTCACCGGCGAGCCGGTCAAGGCGCGGGTGGCGTTCGCCTTCTGCGTGCTGATCGTGCTGTTCACCATCTTCTTTGGCTCGCGCCATATCGCCACCCGCGAGAAGCACGAAGGCCTGGTCTTCGCCATCGCCTTCGAGTCGGTGATCAAGTTGCTGGCCCTCGGCGGCGTCGGCCTCTACGCGCTGTACGGCGTGTTCGGCGGCCCCCACGGCCTGGAAGTCTGGCTGCTGCAGAACCAGACCGCCCTCGCCGCCCTGCACACGCCACTGCAGGAGGGGCCGTGGCGCACCCTGCTACTGGTGTTCTTCGCCTCGGCGATCGTCATGCCGCACATGTACCACATGGCCTTCACCGAGAACCTGAGCCCACGCTCGCTGGTCAGCGCCAGCTGGGGCCTGCCGCTGTTCCTGCTGCTGATGAGCCTGGCCGTGCCGCTGGTGCTGTGGGCCGGCCTGCGCCTGGGCGCCAGCACCAACCCCGAGTACTTCACCCTGGGCCTGGGCATCGCCGCCAACAACGAAGCGCTGGCGCTGCTGGCCTATGTCGGCGGGCTGTCGGCCGCCAGCGGGCTGATCATCGTCACCACCCTGGCGCTGTCGGGCATGGCCCTGAACCACCTGGTGCTGCCGCTGTACCAGCCGCCAGCCGAAGGCAACATCTACCGCTGGCTGAAATGGACCCGTCGGGCCCTGATCGTCGCCATCATCACCGCCGGCTTCGTCTTCTACCTGACCCAGAACACCCACCAGAGCCTGGCCAACCTGGGCATCGTCGCCTTCGTCGCCACCTTGCAGTTCCTGCCCGGCGTGCTTTCGGTGCTGTACTGGCCGACCGCCAATCGCCGCGGCTTCATCGCCGGGCTGCTGGCCGGCATGCTGGTGTGGATGGTGACCATGCTGCTGCCACTGCTGGGCAACCTGCAGGGCTTCTACATCCCGCTGCTGGACATGATCTACGTGCTGGACGACACCAGCTGGCACATGGCGGCCATCGCCTCGCTGGCGGCCAACGTCCTGCTGTTCACCCTGATCTCGCTGTTCACCAACGCCAGCAGCGAAGAAGTCAGCGCCGCCGAGGCCTGCGCGGTGGACAACGTGCGTCGCCCGCAGCGCCGCGAGCTGCACGCTGCCTCGCCCCAGGAGTTCGCCACCCAGCTGGCCAAGCCACTGGGCGCCAAGGCCGCGCAGAAGGAGGTCGAGCAGGCCCTGCGCGACCTCTACCTGCCCTTCGACGAACGCCGCCCCTATGCCCTGCGCCGCCTGCGCGACCGCATCGAGGCCAACCTCTCCGGCCTGATGGGCCCGAGCGTGGCCCAGGACATGGTCGAGACCTTCCTGCCCTACAAGTCCGGCAACGAGAACTACGTCACCGAGGACATCCACTTCATCGAGAGCCGCCTCGAGGACTACCACTCACGCCTGACCGGCCTTGCAGCCGAGCTCGACGCCCTGCGCCGCTACCACCGCCAGACCTTGCAGGAACTGCCCATGGGCGTGTGCTCGCTGGCCAAGGACCAGGAGATCCTGATGTGGAACAAAGCCATGGAGGAGCTCACCGGGATCGCCGCCAAGCACGTGGTCGGTTCACGCTTGGTGACTATCGGCGAACCCTGGCGCGGCCTGCTGCAAGGCTTCATCAACGTGCCCGACGAGCACCTGCACAAGCAGCGGCTGGCACTCGATGGCCAGCCGCGCTGGCTCAACCTGCACAAGGCGGCCATCGATGAGCCGCTGGCCCCGGGCAACAGCGGCCTGGTGCTGCTGGTCGAGGACCTCACCGAGACCCAGGCGCTGGAAGACAAGCTGGTGCACTCCGAACGACTGGCCAGCATCGGCCGCCTGGCGGCGGGGGTGGCCCACGAGATCGGCAACCCGATCACCGGCATCGCCTGCCTTGCGCAAAACCTGCGCGAGGAGCGCGAAGGCGACGGCGAGATCATCGAGTTGTCCAGCCAGATTCTCGAACAGACCAAGCGCGTGTCGCGCATCGTCCAGTCGCTGATGAGCTTCGCCCATGCCGGCGGCAGCCAGCAGAACAGCGAGGAGCCGGTGTGCCTGGCCGAAGTCGCGCAGGACGCCATTGGTCTGCTGGCGTTGAACCGGCGCAATTTCGAAGTACAGTTCTTCAACCTCTGCGACCCGCAGCACTGGGTCGAGGGCGACCCGCAGCGCCTGGCCCAGGTACTGATCAACCTGCTTTCCAACGCCCGCGACGCCTCCCCGCCCGGCAGCGCCGTGCGCGTGCGCAGCGAAGTGAACGAACACACCGTCGACCTGATCGTCGAGGACGAAGGCAGCGGCATCCCGAAAAGCATCATGGACCGCCTCTTCGAACCCTTCTTCACCACCAAGGACCCGGGCGAAGGAACCGGACTGGGGCTCGCTCTGGTCTATTCCATCGTGGAAGAGCATTATGGGCAAATCACCATCGACAGCCCGGCCGACATCGAGCGCCAACGTGGTACCCGGATCCGCGTGACCCTGCCCCGGCATGTCGTAGCGACGTCCCCTGAAATTCGAGACCGTCGAGAGAATTGAATCAATGCCGCACATTCTGATCGTCGAAGACGAAACCATCATCCGTTCGGCCCTGCGTCGCCTGCTTGAACGGAACCAGTACCAGGTCAGCGAAGCCGGCTCGGTGCAGGAAGCCCAGGAACGCTTCAGCATTGCCACCTTCGATCTGATCGTCAGCGACCTGCGCCTGCCGGGCGCCCCGGGCACCGAGCTGATCAAGCTCGGCCAGGGCACACCGGTGCTGATCATGACCAGCTACGCCAGCCTGCGCTCGGCGGTGGACTCGATGAAGATGGGCGCGGTGGACTACATCGCCAAGCCCTTCGACCACGACGAGATGCTCCAGGCCGTGGCCCGCATCCTGCGCGACCGACACAACGCCCCGGCCACCGCGCCTGCCGCCGAACCTCGTGCCGCCAACGCCAAGGCCGTCAGCGACAAGGCCGGTAGCGCGGCCGCCAACGGCGAGATCGGCATCATCGGCTCGTGCCCGCCCATGCAGGACATGTACGTCAAGATTCGCAAGGTCGCCCCGACCGACTCCAATGTGCTGATCCAGGGCGAGTCGGGCACCGGCAAGGAGCTGGTCGCCCGCGCCCTGCACAACCTTTCGCGCCGGGCCAAGGCACCGATGATCTCGGTAAACTGCGCGGCGATTCCGGAAACGCTCATCGAATCGGAGCTGTTCGGCCACGAGAAGGGCGCGTTCACCGGTGCCAGCGCCGGGCGCGCGGGCCTGGTCGAGGCCGCCGACGGCGGCACCCTGTTCCTCGACGAGATCGGCGAACTGCCCCTTGAGGCCCAGGCCCGCCTGCTGCGCGTGCTGCAGGAAGGCGAGATCCGCCGGGTCGGTTCGGTGCAGTCGCAGAAGGTCGATGTGCGCCTGATCGCCGCGACCCACCGCGACCTGAAGAACCTGGCCAAGGCCGGGCAGTTCCGCGAAGACCTGTACTACCGCCTGCACGTAATTGCCCTGAAGCTGCCGGCCCTGCGCGAGCGCGGCAGCGACGTCAACGAGATCGCCAATGCCTTCCTCGCCCGCCAGAGCGCGCGCATCGGCCGCGACGACCTGCATTTCTCCCACGAGGCCGAGCAGGCCATCCGTCACTACAGCTGGCCGGGCAACGTGCGCGAACTGGAGAACGCCGTGGAGCGCGCGGTGATCCTTAGCGAGAGCGCGGAAATTTCTGCCGAGCTGCTGGGCATCGACATCGAGCTGAGCGACCTGGAAGACGACGACGTACTGGACAACCTGCCGAGCCTGGCCAGCGCCAACAACGCCAGCCACGAGCCGACCGAGGACCTGTCGCTGGAGGACTACTTCCAGCATTTCGTTCTCGAGCACCAGGACCATATGACCGAGACCGAACTGGCGCGCAAGCTGGGCGTCAGCCGCAAATGCCTGTGGGAGCGCCGCCAGCGCCTGGGCATCCCGCGGCGCAAGAGCAACGCCACCAGCGACAATTGATTCAACGCCGACAGATCGCGGGGAATGCCCGCTCCCACGCCAGCCTTGCCTGGTCCGTGGGAGCGGGCATTCCCCGCGATGCGTTTGCGCGGTAACACATCAGTTCCCGCAAAAATCTGTTACCCCACCCTGTCAGGCGTAACATCTCCGAGGCGTAAGGTAACGAAATTTCTACATTTGCCCCGCCCCAAAACCTGCCTGTATCACTGAACCCCCCGATTTCATTGGGTTTTCAAAAGTTGGCACGGCACCTGCTATATGTCTGGTACAAGAACAATAACAAGCACTGCAACTCAGAATAAGAACAAGACGAAACGACTCACGCACAATAAGAACAAGACGGCGGAGGCGCAGCTAACTGATTCTTTTGGAGAGGCGTTGTGTTTGGGGCTTGCCCCACGATCAGGCAGAGAACAACAAAAACTGCACTAAAAAGCAGCACCTGAACTGATTGGATCGACAGATCAGCATCAACTCGGCGACCAAAGCAATCCGTTTGCTCTTCACCCCTGGTTTGGGGGTCGTCCACAAGCTTTCAGATTTGTGGACAGGGCATTCAACAAAAACAAGAAGCCCGTAAAAAAAACAATAAGAGCACGCAACGACTTGATGGGGAGCTTCGGCTCCCCATGTCGTTTCTCCCCTTCGTATCACCCCCTGCGACACCGCCTACACCATTCCCCCAGTAAATGCTAGAATCCCCGCCCATCATGCGGCCATTCTCCTATCCTTGGCCGATCATTCCTTCAAACAGTGCATCCCATGCTGAAGAAGCTGTTCCAGTCGTTCCGCCCGCCCGTTCGTGGCCAGCACCACAGGCGCACCACGCCTGAAGTGATCAACAAGAGCCAGCACTCGCTGCAGCGCAGCCAGTTCAGCCGCCATGCCGTGAGCATCGTCGAGCGTCTGCAGGCAGCCGGTTACCAGGCCTACCTGGTCGGTGGCTGTGTCCGCGACCTGCTGCTGGGCATCACGCCCAAGGACTTCGACGTCGCCACCAGCGCCACGCCCGAGCAGGTCCGCGCGGAGTTCCGCAACGCCCGCATCATCGGTCGGCGCTTCAAGCTGGTTCACGTGCATTTCGGCCGTGACATCATCGAGGTCGCCACCTTCCGTGCCCCGCACTCGGATGAAGACCAGTCCGATAGCCACCGCTCGTCGCATAACGCCAGCGGCCGCATCCTGCGCGACAACGTATACGGCACCCTGGAAGAAGACGCGCAACGCCGCGACTTCACCATCAACGCCCTGTACTACGATCCGGTCAGCGAGCGCATCCTCGACTACGCCAACGGTGTCCATGACATCCGTAATCGTCTGCTGCGCCTGATCGGCGACCCCACGCACCGCTACCAGGAAGACCCGGTACGCATGCTGCGCGCCGTGCGCTTTGCCGCCAAGCTGGACTTCGGCATCGAGAAGCACACCGTGCAGCCAATCCGCGAGCTGGCGCCCATGCTGCGTGACATTCCGCCGGCACGCCTGTTCGAGGAAAGCCTCAAGCTGTTCCTCAACGGCCAGGGCGCGATCACCTTCGAGATGCTGGTCGACCTGCAACTGTTCGAGCCGCTGTTCCCAGCCAGCAGCCAGGCCCTGGAAGAGCGCCCGACCTACACCCACACCCTGATCAGCCAGGCCCTGAGCAACACCGACCTGCGCGTCAAACAGGGCAAGCCGGTGACCCCGGCGTTTCTCTTCGCCGCCCTGCTCTGGCCGGCCCTGCCGGGACGTGCGCTGTACCTGCAGAGCCAAGGCGTGCCGCCGATCCCGGCCATGAACGGCGCGGCCCACGACCTGATCGCCGAGCAGTGCGCGCGCATTGCCATTCCCAAACGCTTCACCCTGCCGATCCGCGAGATCTGGGACATGCAGGAGCGCCTGCCACGGCGCAGCGGCAAGCGCGCCGACATGCTACTGGACAACCCGCGCTTCCGCGCCGGCTACGACTTCCTGCTGCTGCGTGAAAGCGCCGGCGAGGAAACCGACGGTCTGGGCGAATGGTGGACCGACTACCAGGACGCCAACGACAGCCAGCGCCGCGACATGATCCGCGAGCTAGGCAGCCGCGACGACGGTGCCGGCGGCACTGCCGGCCCACGCAAGCGCAAGCGCAGCGGCGGCAAACGCAAGCGCGACGACGAGCAGGCCTGGGACTGAGCATGAACACCCGTGCGTTCATCGGCTTGGGCAGCAACCTGGATGAGCCCGCCGAGCAGCTGCGCAGCGCCCTGCAGGCGCTGGACCTGATCGCCGACACCCGCCTGGCGGCGGCCTCGGCGCTCTACACCAGCGACTCGCTGCTGCCCGGCCAGCCGCGCTACACCAATGCCGTGGCGGCCATCGACACGGCCTTGGCGCCGCTGGAGCTGCTTGACGCGCTGCAAGCCATCGAGAACGACCAGGGCCGCGTGCGCCAGGAGCGCTGGGGCCCACGCACCCTCGACCTCGACGTGCTGTTGTTCGGGGACCAGGTCATCGACGTGCCGCGCCTGCAGGTGCCGCACTATCACATGCATGCCCGCCCCTTTGTGCTGTACCCGCTCGCCGAGCTGGTGCCCGCCGAATTCCGCCTCGCCGACGGTCGCGCACTGGCGCAGCTGCTCGAAGATTGTCCGTTCGTCGGCCTGGAACGCCTGTAATTCGGGCGTTTCCGACCGCGGTAACGCCAGTAACACCGGTGCCGTAACAATGCGGTAACACGCCTGGTTGACTTCCCCCACCTCGCTCACGACTATAGGCGTCCCGCGGCGCCACTCTGCCGCAATCACCCATTTAGGCCCGGACGGACCTGTGCCCGAACATCACAGACGATGATGTGCCGCTCCGGAAGATGAATACACGCGTTGTACGCAGTTGTTGTTCACAGCGCCTGAACGAGGATTCCCCTACATGCCTGAAGTAACCCTGACCACCCTGCACGGCCTGAAGGCCAAGGGCGAAAAAATCACCATGCTGACCTGCTACGACGCGACCTTCGCCAAGGTCGCCAGCCAGGCCGGCGTGGAAGTCCTGCTGGTGGGCGACTCCCTGGGGATGGTCCTGCAGGGCCATGACAGCACCCTGCCCGTCACCAACCGCGACATGGCCTACCACACGGCGTGCGTCAAACGCGGCAATGATGGCGCGCTGATCCTCGCCGACCTGCCGTTCATGGCCCATGCCACTCCCGAACAGGCCTTTGCCAACGCCGCCGAACTGATGCGCGCCGGCGCCCACATGCTCAAGATCGAAGGCGCCGCCTGGCTGGCCGAAACCATTCGCCTGCTGGCCGAGCGCGGCGTGCCGGTGTGCGCGCACATGGGCCTGACCCCGCAGACGGTCAATGTGCTGGGGGGCTACAAGGTCCAGGGTCGCCAGGAAGCCCAGGCCCGGCAAATGCGCGCCGACGCCATCGCCCTGGAGCAGGCCGGCGCGGCCATGCTGCTGCTTGAGTGCGTGCCCAGCGAACTGGCGGCGGAAATCACCCAGGCGGTAAGCATTCCGGTGATCGGCATCGGCGCCGGCAGCGCCACCGATGGCCAAGTGCTGGTCCTGCATGACATGCTCGGGCTGTCGCTCAGCGGCCGTGTGCCGAAGTTCGTGAAGAACTTCATGGCCGGCCAGCCGGACATCCAGAGTGCCCTGGCCGCCTATGTCCGTGCGGTCAAGGAAGTCAGTTTCCCAGGCAGCGAACATGGGTTCAGCGCATGAATACCGTCAAGACCGTCCGTGAACTGCGCGCCGCCGTAGCCCGCGCCCGTGGCGAAGGCAAGCGCATCGCCTTCGTGCCGACCATGGGCAACCTGCACAGCGGCCACGCCGCCCTGGTGACCAAGGCCGCCCAGCGCGCCGACTTCGTGGTCGCCAGCATCTTCGTCAACCCGCTGCAGTTCGGCGCCGGCGAGGATCTGGACAAGTACCCCCGCACCCTCGCCGCCGACCAGGAAACACTGCTCCAGGCCGGCTGCCACCTGCTGTTCGCCCCCACCGTCGAGGAGATGTATCCCGACGGCATGGCGGTGCAGACCCGGGTGAGCGTGCCGCAGCTCTCCGAAGGCCTGTGCGGCGCCAGCCGCCCCGGCCACTTCGAAGGCGTGGCGACGGTGGTCAGCAAGCTGTTCAACATGGTCCAGCCGGACTTGGCCGTGTTCGGCGAAAAAGACTTCCAGCAACTGGCGGTGATCCGCGCCATGGTGCGCGACCTGAACATGCCGATCCAGATCATCGGCGAGCCGACCGTGCGCGCCGAGGACGGCCTGGCGCTGTCGTCGCGCAATGGCTACCTGACGCCAGAACAGCGAGCCACCGCCCCGGCGCTGTACCGCACCCTGAACGGCATCGCCGAGGCCCTGCGCCATGGCCAGCGCGATTTCGCGGCACTGATCGCCGAGGGCCAGGCGCAACTGGAAGCGGCAGGCCTGCGCAAGGACTACCTGGAAGTGCGCCACGCCCTGACGCTGCGCCCGGCGATGATCGACGACCGTGACCTCGTGGTGATCGCGGCGGCGTACCTGGGTAATACCCGTCTGATCGACAACATATACCTGCACCTGGAAGAGCAGACCGCCTGACATCCGCGCGTGGGCGCGGCGAATCGTCGCCCCACGCACGCCAGGTATCCAGGCGGTGACAATTTTTAATCCACACCGTTTGCCTCGCCCCATTCCCGCCTTGGCGCCAATGCCTATAATGTCCAGCTTGCAACCGGCAACGAATGCCGCTGTCCAAGCCTGACCATGCACCAAGGAAACCACCCGCAATGGCGTATTACCGTACCCCCCACGATGTGACGGCGCTGCCCGCCTGGCAGGCGCTTCAGCAACACCGCGACGCCATGCAGGGCTTCAGCATGCGCGAAGCCTTCGCCGCCGACGGCAAGCGCTTCGAGCAGTTCTCCTTGAGCAGCTGCGGCCTGTTCCTCGACTACTCGAAGAACCTGATCACCGAGCAGACCCGTGACCTGCTGGTGAACCTGGCCAAGGAAGTCGACCTGGAAGCGGCCATCAAGTCGATGTTCAGCGGTGAGATCATCAACGCCTCCGAAGGCCGCCCGGTGCTGCATACCGCCCTGCGCCGCCCGGTCGGCGACAAGCTCAGCGTGAACGGCGTCAACGTGATGCCGGAAGTGCACAAGGTACTGAACCAGATCACCGAACTGGTCGGCCGCATCCACGACGGCCTGTGGCGCGGCTACAGCGAAAAACCGATCACCGACGTGGTCAATATTGGCATCGGTGGCTCGTTCCTCGGCCCCGAGCTGGTCTCCGAGGCGCTGCTGCCCTACGCCCAGCGCGGCGTGCGCTGCCACTACCTGGCGAACATCGACGGCAGCGAGTTCCACGAGCTGTCGGCCAACCTGCGCGCCGAGACCACCCTGTTCATCGTCTCGTCGAAGTCGTTCAACACCCTGGAAACCCTGAAGAACGCCCAGGCCGCGCGCACCTGGTACCTCGCCCAGGGCGGTTCGGAGGCAGAGCTGTACCGTCACTTCATCGCCGTGTCGAGCAACAAGGCCGCGGCCGTGGCCTTCGGCATCCGCGAAGAGAACATCTTCCCGATGTGGGACTGGGTCGGCGGCCGCTACTCGCTGTGGTCGGCCATTGGCCTGCCAATCGCCCTGGCCATCGGCACCGCCAACTTCAAGGAACTGCTGTCCGGCGCCTACACCATGGACCAGCACTTCCAGACCGCGCCGTTCGAAAAGAACATGCCGGTGCTGCTGGCCCTGCTGGGCGTGTGGTACGGCAATTTCTGGGGTGCCCAGGCCCATGCGATCCTGCCGTACGACCACTACCTGCGCAACATCACCAAGCACCTGCAGCAGCTGGACATGGAATCCAACGGCAAGAGCGTTCTGCAGGACGGCAGCCCGGTGAAGACCGACACTGGCCCGGTGATCTGGGGCGGCGTCGGCTGCAACGGCCAGCACGCCTACCACCAGTTGCTGCACCAGGGCACCCAGCTGATCCCGGCCGACTTCATCGTTCCGGTGGTGAGCTTCAACCCGGTGGCGGACCACCATCAGTGGCTGTACGCCAACTGCCTGTCGCAGAGCCAGGCGCTGATGCTCGGCAAGACCCGCGAGGAAGCCGAGACCGAGCTGCGCGCCAAGGGCCTGAACGAGGCCGATATCGCCAAGCTGGCACCGCACAAGGTGATCCCGGGCAACCGTCCGAGCAACACCCTGGTGGTCGAGCGCATCAGCCCGCGCCGTCTTGGTGCGCTGGTGGCGATGTATGAGCACAAAGTGTTCGTGCAGAGCGTGGTCTGGGGCATCAACGCCTTCGACCAGTGGGGCGTCGAGCTGGGCAAGGAACTGGGCAAGGGTGTCTACCAGCGCCTGGTCGGCGCCCAAGAGGACAACGCCGAGGATGGTTCGACCCAGGGCCTGATCAACTACTTCCGCGGCCGTCACCGCGGCTGATCGACCAGCAAGACCAATCGCGGGGCAAGTCGCATCGGTGCGCCGATGCGACTTGCCCCGCGATGCTTTGCACCCGGGAACACCCCCACCTTCTACACTGTCCATCGAATAAGCCGTTGCAGTCCCTCGCCCCTAACAAGAGCAGGACCACCCGCCATGTTCGATCTCCGCGACTATCCCCAAGCCCTGGCCGTGAGCCAGTCCGCCGCCCTCAGCGACGACGACTACCGCCGCCTCTACCGCCAGTCGGTGGATGCCCCCGACACCTTCTGGGCCGAACAGGCCAGGCGCCTGGACTGGATCAAGCCCTGGTCGAGTGTGCAGCAATGCGACCTGAACACTGGCAGCGCCCGCTGGTTCGACGGCGCCCAGCTGAATGTCAGCCTTAACTGCATCGATCGCCACCTGGCCCAGCGCGGCGAGCAGACCGCCCTGCTCTGGGAGGGCGACGATCCCGCGGACAGCAAGGCCATCAGCTACCGCGAACTGCACCGCCAGGTCTGCCGCCTGGCCAACGCCCTGAAAGCCCGTGGCGTGAAAAAAGGCGACCGGGTTTGCATCTACATGCCGATGATCCCCGAAGCCGCCTACGCCATGCTCGCCTGCACGCGCATCGGCGCCATCCATTCGGTGGTGTTCGGCGGCTTCTCCCCCGACGCACTGCGCGACCGTATCCTCGACGCCGACTGCCGTACAGTGATCACCGCCGACGAAGGCGTGCGTGGCGACAAGCGCATCCCCCTCAAGCAGAACGTCGACAAGGCCCTTACCAGTTGCCCGGCGGTGAGCAGCGTATTCGTGATCAAGCGCACCGGCGCTGACGTGGCCTGGAGCGAAAGCCGCGACCTCTGGTACCACGAGGTGACGGAAAAAGCCGGTGACGACTGCCCGGCCGAACCGATGAACGCCGAGGACCCGCTGTTCATCCTCTACACCTCGGGCAGTACCGGCAAACCCAAGGGTGTGCTGCACACCACCGCTGGCTACCTGCTGCAGGCGACCATGACCTTCAAGGTCGTGTTCGACTACCGTGACGGCGAGGTGTTCTGGTGCACCGCCGACGTCGGCTGGGTCACCGGCCACAGCTATATCGTCTACGGCCCGCTGGCCAATGGCGCGATCTCGCTGATGTTCGAGGGCGTGCCCAACTACCCCGACACCTCGCGCTTCTGGCAGGTGGTCGACAAGCACCGGGTGAACATCTTCTACACCGCGCCCACCGCCCTGCGCGCGCTGATGCGCGAAGGCTCCGAGCCCTTGCAAAGTACCTCGCGCCAGAGCCTGCGCCTGCTCGGCAGTGTCGGTGAGCCGATCAACCCGGAAGCCTGGGAATGGTACTTCGAGGCCGTCGGACAGAAACGCTGCCCCATCGTCGACACCTGGTGGCAGACCGAGACCGGCGGCATCATGCTCACCCCCCTCCCCGGCACGCCAAGGCTCAAGCCGGGCTGCGCCACCCAGCCGATGTTCGGCGTGCAACCGGTACTGCTGGACGACAAAGGCAAGTTGATCGAAGGCCCCGGCGCCGGGCTGCTGGCGATCAAGGCCAGCTGGCCCGGGCAGATCCGTAGCGTCTACGGCGACCACCAGCGCATGGTCGACACCTACTTCAAGCCGATGCCCGGCTACTACTTCACCGGTGACGGAGCCCGCCGCGACGCCGATGGCGACTACTGGATCACCGGGCGCATCGACGACGTGATCAATGTCTCCGGCCACCGTATCGGCACCGCCGAGGTGGAGAGCGCCCTGGTGCTGCACGACAGCGTCGCCGAGGCCGCCGTGGTCGGTTACCCCCATGACCTCAAGGGCCAGGGGGTATACGCCTTCGTCACCCCCATGAACGGCGTCGTGCCGGACGACGCGCTCAAGGCCGAACTGCTGGCCCTGGTCAGCAAGGAGATCGGCAGCTTCGCCAAGCCTGAACTGATCCAGTGGGCGCCCGCACTGCCCAAAACTCGTTCGGGCAAGATCATGCGGCGCATCCTGCGCAAGATCGCCTGCAACGAACTGGACAACCTGGGCGACACGTCCACCCTCGCCGACCCGAGTGTGGTCCAGGGGCTGATCGACAAACGCCTGAATCAGTAAGCAGCTTCACAGGGCGGTCTCTGCCGGCCGCCCTGGGGCGATTTGACATATCGGTAAATCCCGATATTATCGCGTCATGGAACTGCTCGACGTATTCAAGGCACTCTCGAACCGCACACGCCTCGAGATCCTCAAAGGCCTGAAAGACCCGGTGAAACACTTTCCTCCGCAGGACGAAGGTGACGTTCACACCGTGGGTGTCTGTGTGAGCAGTATCCAGGAAGGCGTGGGGTTGTCGCAGTCAACGGTGTCCGACTACCTGGCCACCCTGCAGCGTGCAGGCCTGGTCGAGGTCCGCCGCATTGGCCAGTGGACCTACTACAAGCGCAACGAAACGGCCATCAGCGCGCTCGCGGAGCTGATCGGGAGCGAACTGTAGGGTTTGCTTTTATCTCAATATATCGGCATTTCCCGATATCCCGTTTTAACGAAACCACGGAGCAATCACCGAGGTGCCTGCCAGGCGCCCAGAACCAGAAAGGCAGTTTGATCCCACTTATTATATCGATATTTCTCGATATCCCTTTTTATCGAAGCGAGGAAACACCATGAAAGCGTTAATACTGGATGCCTTCGGCGGCCCGGATGCGTTCGTCTATCGTGACACCGCCAAACCGGTGCCAAAGGCCGGGCAGGTGCTGGTCCGGGTGCATGCCACCTCCGTCAACCCGCTGGACTACCAGGTCCGCCGCGGCGACTATCCCGACCTGGTGCCGCTGCCGGCCATCACCGGGCACGACGTCTCCGGCGTCGTCGAAGCCGTCGGGCCTGGGGTGACGGCGTTCAGCCCCGGTGACGAAGTGTGGTACACCCCGCAGATCTTCGAAGGCGCCGGCAGCTATGCCGAATACCACGTCGCCGCCGAAGGCATCGTCGGCCTGAAGCCGCCGTCGCTGAGCCATCTCGAGGCGGCAAGCCTGAGCCTGGTCGGCGGCACGGCCTGGGAGGCGCTGGTGGTCCGCGCGGCGCTCAGGGTGGGCGAGAGCATCCTGGTGCATGGCGGTGCCGGCGGAGTCGGTCATGTGGCGATCCAGCTGGCCAAGGCCATGGGCGCCAGGGTCTTTACCACGGCGCGCGAAGCGAACGCCGAATTCGTGCGGCGCATGGGCGCCGATGTGGTCATCGACCACGAGCGCCAGGACTATGTCGATGTCATCCTCAAGGAAACCGCAGGCCATGGCGTCGACGTGGTGTTCGACACCATCGGCGGCGATGCGCTGTCTCGCAGCCCGGACGCCCTGGCCCAGTTGGGCCGCGTGGTGTCGATCGTGGACATTGCGCAACCGCAGAACCTCCTGCAGGCCTGGGGCAAGAATGCGAGCTATCACTTTGTCTTTACCCGCCAGCAGCGCGGCAAGCTCGATGAGCTGAGCGCGCTGGTCGAACGCGGCCAACTGCGGCCACATGTGGGCGCCGTCTACCCCCTGGCCGACGTTGCGCTCGCCCACGCCCGGCTGCAAAGCCCCAACAATGGCCTGCAAGGAAAGATCGCCATTGCGGTCGTGCCTGCGAACACCCCAGCCAGCGTTTGACGCCCCCATCACCCAACGAGAACTGCCATGATCTACGAAATCGCCATACTTCCCATCCAGCCGGCACATATCGACAGCTTCAGGCACGCCTTCGCCGAAGTGGCCCCTCTGCTCAGCCGGGCCAATGGGCACATCAGCCACCTGCTCGCGCAAGGGATCGAAGCACCCTATCAATTCAACCTGATCGTGCAGTGGCAATCCCTCGAGGATCACACGCCTGGCTTCGAGGCCAGTGAAGATCACCAGGTCTTCATGGCCCACCTGTCGCCGTATTTTTCCGAGGAGCCCACGGTTTATCATGTCCAGGGTGGCACGTTCGAGACGCGCTCCACCTCAGGCCCGGCTGATGACCGGCTGAACGATAAACGCCTCAATTCATAGACGGCCGCCATGGCGGCCAGCACAGGTCGCCATGGAAGTCCTACGCCGTCGCATCGAAACCCAGGTAATGAGCCTCACCGGGCTGGCCCTCGGCCAGCTCGACCTGGAATCGCCCAAAGGCGATCCCGGCCTGTTCGGCCCACAGAGCATCAGCTGGCGGGTACATGGCGACTTCCCCAGCATGCTGGTGGGCGGGATCAGCGCGTTGATGCTGCAACTGCTGCACCCGCTGGCATTGGCCGGGGTGTGGGATCATTCGAATTTCCGTCAGGACCTGTTAGGACGCCTGCGCCGCACCAGTCAGTTCATCTCCGGCACCACCTTCGGCTCCACCCGCGACGCCGAGTGGCTGATCGACAAGGTCCGCACCATCCACCTCAAGGTTACCGGCACCGCGCCCGACGGCCGCCCCTATGCGGCCAGCGCCCCAGACCTGCTGACCTGGGTGCATGTGGCCGAAGTCAGCAGCTTCCTCGCCGCCCACTTGCGCTATCGCAACCCCCGCCTGCCGCGTGCCGAACAGGACGCCTACTACGACGAGATCGCACTGATCGCCGAACGCCTCGGTGCACGTGACGTGCCACGCTCCTGCGCCGAGGTCGACGAGTACCTGCAACGCATGCGCCCACAACTGCAGTGCGACGCACGCAGCCTGGAGGTGGTGGACATCCTGCTCAAGGCCCCGGCGCCCAGCCGGATGGCAGAACCGGTGGGCAAGCTGATGCTCAAGGCCGGCATCGACCTGCTGCCAGAGTGGGCTTGCGCCATGCTCGGCCTGCACCTGGGCGCGGTCGAACGGCGCATGATCCGCCTGGGCCTGGACAACACCGCCCCGGTACTGCGCTGGGCCATGCGCGACGGTTCGGCGCACCGAGCACGGCGGCGCATGGGCCTCGAATGAGGTATTTTGCTCCGTTCATCGGAACCGATTTAACGTGCCATACTCCAAGCACTCCAGCCTGATACAGACGATGCGACACATGCCCAAAGGATTGACCCGCGCTATCGGCGCACTGCTGGCCCTCGTGGCCCTGTACGGCCTGCTCGGCTTTTTCATTCTTCCAGGTGTCGCCCTGCGCATTGCCAACCAGCAGTTGGCGCAATACGCCACGGTGCCGGCACACCTGCAGCGCATCGAGCTCAACCCGTTCAGCCTTGAGCTGACGCTCTGGGGTCTGCAGATCGGCGAACCCGGCAAGGAGCAGGTCGGCTTCGAACGCCTGTACGCCAACCTCGCCCTCGACAGCCTGTGGACCAAGGCCCTGCGCCTCGACGCCGTGGAACTGGACAAGCCGCGCACCGAGCTGCTGTTCGCCAAGGACGGCAGCCTCAACCTGACCCAGCTGTTCAAGATTCCGCCGAGCGAGCCCAAGCCGGACGAGCCGCCCAGCGATCCGTTCCCGCTGCGCATCGCCAGCATCAAGCTCAGCGAGGGCTACCTGCACTTCCAGGACCTGCGCCCGAGCGAGCCGATCGAGTTCCTCTACGACTCGATGAACCTGGAACTGAAGAACCTCAGCACCCTGCCCGACGACAACGCCGACATGACCCTGGTGGCCAACGGCCCGTCAGGTGGGCGCATCGACTGGAGCGGCACCCTGAGCCTGACGCCGATCGCCTCCGAAGGCACCCTCAAGGTCACCGACGGCAAGATGAAGCTGTTCTGGCCTTATGTGCGTGACGCCGTGCCGCTGGTGCTGGAAGACGGCATGGTCAGCCTCGACACCCACTACAAGCTCAACCTCGCCAAGGAAACCGAGTTCCTGCTCGACAACACCTCGGTGCGGGTCGCGCCCTTTGCCATAAAGGCCCCGGACGGTCGCCCGCTGGCCCGCCTGGCCAGCCTGGAAGTCAGCGAGACCTCCATCGACCTGGCCAAACAGCTGGTCACCGTCGGCAAGATCCGTAGCGAGAAGCTGGAGACCTGGGCAGCCCTGGAGAAGGACGGCCAGCTCGACTGGCAGAAGCTGTTCGCCAGCCAGCCCGCCAAGGCCACGCCGAAGGAAAAGGCCGAGCCCGCCGCCGCCGAGCCGACCCCTGAAGAGCAGGCCGCCAAGGAGCCGGGCAAGCCCTGGCAGGTCCTGCTCAAGGATGTGCAGGCGCGCAACTACCTGGTCCACCTGGCCGACCGTAGCCAGAAGGAGCCCGTGGCCCTGGATATCGGCCCGCTCAACCTCGACCTGCAGAACTTCGACAGCCTCAACCAGTCACCCTTCACCCTCAAGCTCGACACCGGCGTGGGCAAGCAGGGCAAGCTGCAGGCCGCCGGCCAGGTCAACCTGGCACCGGTCACGGCGAAACTCGACGTGGCCACCCGCGACATCGACCTGCGGGTCGCCCAGGCCTACATCAGCCCGTTCATCCGCCTGGAGCTGCGCAGCGGCATGCTCTCCAGCGACCTCAAGGTCGACCTCAAGAGCACCGAACCACTGGCCTTCAGCATCACCGGCAAGGCCCAGGCCAACCAGCTGCACACCCTGGACACCATCAAGAACCGCGACTTCGTCAAATGGCAGCAGGTCAACGTCGATGGCCTGTCCTACGTGCACGGTGATGCCCTGTCGATCGACAAGGTCACTCTGCTGCAACCCTATGCGCGCTTCATCATCAACGAAGACCGTACCACCAACGTCGACGACCTGCTGATCCCGCAACCCGCGGACAAACCGGCTGCGGCGCCGAGCAAGTCGGCGGCGTCCGGCGGTGGCAAGGAACTGGGCATTCGTATCGGCCAGATCAGCATCAATGACGGTTCGGCCAACTTCGCCGACCTGACCCTTACACCCAACTTCGCCACCGCCGTGCAGCAGCTCAATGGCCAGATCGGCACCATCGACAACCGCAAGCCGCTGCCGGCCAAAGTGGACATCAAGGGCAAGGTGGACCGCTACGCGCCGGTCACCATCAAGGGCGCGCTCAACCCGTTCAACCCGCTGGCCAGCCTGGACATCGCCACCAGCTTCAAGCGTGTCGAGCTGACCACCCTCACCCCCTATTCAGGCAAGTTCGCGGGCATGCGCATCCGCAAGGGCCGGCTGAACCTGGACCTGCACTACCTGATCACCAACGGTCAGCTCAAGGCCGAGAACAAGGTAGTGATCGAGCAATTGCAACTGGGCGAGAAAGTCGACAGCCCGGACGCCGTGGACCTGCCGATCCGCCTGGCGGTGGCGCTGCTCAAGGACACCGAAGGCAGGATCTCCATCGAGCTGCCCGTGTCGGGCGACCTCAACAACCCGCAATTCAGCGTGATGCCGATCGTCTGGCAGACCCTGCGCAACCTGGTGCTGCGCGCGGCACAGGCGCCGTTCAAGCTGCTCGGCGGGCTGGTCTCCGGCGGCGGCGCGCAAGACCTGGGCAACGTCTCTTTCGCGGCGGGCTCCAGCGACCTGACCCCTGATGTGCAGGCCTCCCTCGACAAGCTCGCCTCAGCCCTCAAGGCACGCCCCGAACTGCGCCTGGAGATCGAAGGCACCGCCGCCCAGAGCAGCGACGGCCCGCTAATCGCCCAGCAGCGCCTGGAGCGCGAGTACCAGGCCACCTGGTACAAGATCCTCCAGCGCCGCGGCGACAAGGTACCGGCCAACGCCTCGCTGCTGGTGGTGGACGACAGCGACAAGCCGGCAATGCTCGAAGGCATCTACCGTACCCGCTTGAAACAGCAGCCCCCGGCTGAATGGCAGGACCTGAGCCGTGACGAGCGTAGCGCCAAGCTGCGCGAGGCGGTGATCAAGTCCTGGGCGGAAAGTACCGTGCTGCTGCGCAATCTGGGCCAGGAGCGGGCCAGCAGCATCAAGGACTACCTCGTGGACAAGGGCCAGCTGGAAGATGACCGGGTGTACTTCATCGACACCAACCTCGGCCAAGCCGAGAGCGATGGCCGCGTGGTGACGCCGATGCACCTGGATGCCGAGTAAAGCATCTCGACCCAATCGCCCTCATCGACGGCTTGCCGGCGATGAGGGTAGCGCTGGCGATCAATACCATCAGGCCAGCCGTTGCCCCGACACCGCCGGGTGATACAGCGGCTGCACCTTGTTCCCCGCCGGGTCCAGCAAATGGAAGCTGCGCGCCCCATCGCCGTGATTGAACGGGCGATCCAGCAACGTCACGCCATGGGCCTTGAAGTACTGGTACCAGTCTTCCAGCTCCTCCACGCTGTCGACGATGAAGCCATAGTGGTCCAGTGTCTGCAGCCCATTGGCCGCCCCTGCTCCGCGCCCCAGTGACAAGTTGTCGTTGCCACAGGTCAGGTAGACCAGGTCTTCATTGGCGCGGTTCAGCACCTCCATGCCTAGAACATCCACGTAGAAGCGCTCGCATTCCTCCAGATTGGGGACCAGCAAGGCGATATGACGCAGGCCATTCAGGCGGCCTGGTCGCACAGGTAGTTGGGACATGATCGCGACTCCTATTTTTGTATACAATTCAGAAAAGAATTTAAAACAAAAGGAGATTCCTGTGTACTGTCTGTTTATCAAGACCCGCGTGAAACCCGGTACTGCCGAAGCCTTCCTCACTGCAATCAAGGCCAACGCCGCCGCTTCGGTGGCTACCGAACCGGGCTGCCTGGTGTTCGATGTGGCCCAGGATCGGGAAAATCCAGATGTGATCTACCTGTACGAGATCTACCAGGACGACGCTGCGTATGAGACCCATACCCAGACCGCGCATTTCCGGGACAGCAGGCCGCTGGTGGAACCGTTGATCGTGGAGCAGGTGTGCTTCGAGAGCGATGTGATCGCACGCAATCCGGTGAACTGAAGCGCGCCTGCATGAGCGCAAGCAAAAGCCCCGGCTAATGCCGGGGCTTTTGCTTGAAGGGGTGGCCAAATCCTTTTGGCCGACGGGACATTCCTTATTCCGACTTCAGGCCATCAGCAGACACGGCCTGCACGCCCTTGATCTTTTTGGCGATGGCAACCGCCATCTCCTTCTGCGCATCGGTAATGGCCACGTCCGAGGACAGGGACACTACGCCTTTGTTGGTTTCGACCTTGATGTCGCTGCCTGGCACGCCTTTCTCGGTCATCAAGTCGGCCTTCACCTTGGTGGTGATCCAGGTGTCGGAAGTAGCTTCCTTGGCTTTGGTCACCTCACCGGCCGCCAGCGTCATCGGGGCCTGGGTGGACTGGGCAGCGAACGCCGCGTTAGCCATGGTCAGGGTCAGAGCGGTGGCAGTAGCGGCAGCAATGGCGAACTTCTTCATGTGGGTCACTCCTGTTTTTTCGAAAGGTCTGCGCCGTGGTTCCTGGCGTCAGGTAGAAGTGATGTTGCAGGGCGTGTGCCAGCTTTTTGATTTTATTTTTTATCTTTTAAATCAATAAGTTAACAATTAACCACTAGATAGCTGGTCGTGCATTTTGCAAGCCCGGGCAAAATCCTGCATGCAAGATGCAAGTCCACAAGACAAAGCCGCAGGCATAAAAAAAGGACCCCGAAGGGTCCTTCCTTTCAGCCTGGGAAGGCTTAGACGCCCGATGCCTTGGCAGCGGCAACGTCCTTGATCGACAGCTTGATACGGCCGCGGTTGTCCACGTCCAGTACCAGCACTTCGACTTCCTGGCCTTCCTTCAGCACGTCGGTGACTTTCTCGACGCGAGCATCGCTCAGCATGGAGATGTGCACCAGGCCGTCCTTGCCCGGCAGAATGTTGACGAAGGCACCGAAGTCGACAATGCGCTCGACCTTGCCGACGTAGATCTTGCCGATCTCGGCCTCGGCGGTGATGCCCAGGATGCGCTGCTTGGCAGCGTCCGCGGCTTCCTTGGTCTCGCCAAAGATCTTGATCGAGCCATCGTCTTCGATATCGATCGAAGCCTTGGTCTCTTCGCAGATGGCGCGGATGGTGGCGCCGCCCTTGCCGATGACGTCACGGATCTTGTCGGTATCGATCTTCATCGCGATCATGGTCGGGGCGTTGGCCGACAGCTCGGTACGCGACTCGCCGATGATCTGGTTCATCTGGCCGAGGATGTTCAGGCGCGCTTCCAAGGCCTGGCCCAGGGCGATTTCCATGATCTCTTCGGTGATGCCGTTGATCTTGATGTCCATCTGCAGCGCGGTGACGCCTTTGGCGGTACCCGCTACCTTGAAGTCCATGTCGCCCAGGTGGTCTTCGTCACCCAGGATATCGGTCAGGACGGCGAACTTGTCACCTTCCTTGACCAGGCCCATGGCGATACCGGCAACCGGTGCTTTCATCGGCACGCCGGCGTCCATCAGGGCCAGCGAGGCGCCGCAGACCGAAGCCATGGAGCTGGAACCGTTGGACTCGGTGATTTCCGACACCACGCGGATGGTGTACGGGAACACGTCGGCGGCCGGCAGCATGGCCTGGACCGAACGACGGGCCAGACGGCCGTGGCCGATTTCGCGACGACCGGCACCGCCCATGCGGCCACACTCGCCCACCGAGAACGGCGGGAAGTTGTAGTGCAGCATGAAGGGGTCTTTCTTCTCGCCTTCGAGGGTGTCCAGCAACTGGGCGTCACGGGCAGTACCCAGGGTCGCGACGACCAGGGCCTGGGTTTCGCCGCGGGTGAACAGCGCCGAACCGTGGGTCTTCGGCAGAACGCCGACTTCGATGTTCAGCGGACGCACGGTCTTAGTGTCGCGACCGTCGATACGCGGCTTGCCGTTGACGATGTTTTCGCGAACGGTGCGGTATTCGATTTCGCCGAAGATCTCTTTGACTTCGCCGGCCGACGGTTGGCCTTCTTCGCCGGAGAACTTGGCAATGGCTTGGTCACGCAGCTCGCCCAGGCGCGCGTAGCGGTCGGCCTTGACGGTGATGGTGTAGCCCTGGGAAACGGCTTCGCCGAATTCAGCACGGATGGCGTTGAACAGCTCAGTGTTGGCAACGGCAGGTTTCCAGTCCCAGGTTGGCTTGGCAGCTTCGGCAGCCAGCTCTTTGACCGCCTTGATCACGGCCTGGAATTCGTCGTGGGCGAACAGCACGGCGCCCAGCATCTGGTCTTCGGTCAGCTCCTGGGCTTCGGATTCGACCATCAGCACGGCGGACTCGGTACCGGCAACGACCATGTCCAGGCTCGAGGCAGCCAGTTGCTCGTAGGTCGGGTTCAGCAGGTAGCCGGTGCTTTCGTGGAAGGCGACACGGGCGGCGCCGATCGGGCCTTCGAACGGAATGCCGGAGATGGCCAGGGCAGCCGAGGTACCGATCATCGCGGCGATGTCCGGATCGGTCTTCTTGCTGGTGGAAACCACGGTGCAGACGACCTGGACTTCGTTCATGAAGCCTTCAGGGAACAGCGGGCGGATCGGACGGTCGATCAGGCGCGAGGTCAGGGTTTCCTTCTCGGAAGGACGGCCTTCACGCTTGAAGAAACCACCTGGGATCTTGCCGGCGGCGTAGGTCTTTTCCTGGTAGTGCACGGACAGCGGGAAGAAGCCCTTGCCCGGATCAGCCTGCTTGGCACCGACCACGGTCACCAGTACGGTGACATCGTTGTCGACGGTGACCAGCACGGCGCCGGTGGCCTGACGGGCAATGCGGCCCGTTTCGAGGGTTACGGTCGATTGACCGAACTGGAATTTCTTGATTACCGGGTTCACGGTTTCCTACCTTTTTCAGTGGCTCTTGGGGGAACTGGTTCTTGCGAATTCTTGGGCAGAACGGGGAATCGGCCCCATTGACCGTCCAGATACAACACGAGGCTGGGAGCCTGGCGCCGGGCGGATGAACCGCACGACGGACCAGGCTGCCAACCTCGCAGATCGCGTGGCGTGTCCAACGCCAGGGTTGCCGGGCAACCCTGCCGATGCATGCGACACGCCATGCAACACCACTGGCCAGGCCGCTATTAGCGACGCAGCCCCAGGCGACCGATCAGGGCGCTGTAACGGGTGGTGTCTTTGCCCTTCAGGTAGTCCAGCAGCTTACGACGCTGGTTGACCATACGGATCAGACCACGACGGGAGTGGTGGTCTTTATCGTTGGCCTTGAAGTGGCCTTGCAGCTTGTTGATGTTGGCGGTCAGCAGAGCAACCTGCACTTCCGGGCTACCGGTATCGCCGGCGGCTTGCTGGTATTCGGCAACGATCTGAGCTTTTTCTTCGACGCTGAGGGCCATTTGGCTTCTCCTGATAAACGGATCCCGCGAACGGTCTCCAATAGGCCAGGGACAAGTCCCCGTATTAAAAAGAAGAGGTGTGACCGTGCCTAATAACAGCCACCCTCGTATCCACCGGTTTCAGCCGAAGCCTCTGCCCGTGGTTCCGGTCATTCCGACCGAATCAGCCGACGCGGCGCGATGCGCCCGTCTTCGCTCACTTCACCGATACCGATGAAGCGACCATTGTGATCCTGTACCCGAACCATGCCAAACTGCGGCGCGTCCGGCGCACGTACCGCCTGGCCATGCAGCCAGTAGAACGCGCTGTGCTCGGACAGCAGCACCAGTGGCCAGTCCTGCAGCCCGCTGTCCGAAGGCATGAGGAAGCTATCAAGCGCTTCGTTGCCGCCTTCGGCATGGGCTTGCTCGAGTTCCTCGAGCGTCACCGTTTGTGCCAGCTCGAAGGGGCCCGCCTGCGTACGGCGCAGTTCGGCGACATAGGCACCACAGCCCAGCGCCTCACCGATATCCTCCACCAGGGTGCGAATATAGGTGCCTTTGCTGCATCCAACCGACAGGCGCGCACGGGTGCCTTCGCACTCGAGCAACTCCAAGCGGCCAATAGTAACAGAACGCGCCTCGCGCTCCACTACCTCTCCTGCACGTGCCAGCTTGTAGAGCGGCTGGCCATCGCGCTTGAGGGCCGAGTACATCGGCGGCACCTGAAGGATTTCACCCTTGAAACGCGGAATCACGGCCTCGATGTCGGCGCGACCAACGGTTACTTCGCGGGTCTGCAGGACCTCGCCTTCGGCGTCCGCGGTGGTGGTGGTCTGCCCTAGCTGCATGACCGTCTCGTAGCCCTTGTCGGAATCGAGCAGGTACTGGGAGAACTTGGTCGCCTCACCAAAGCACAGTGGCAGCACGCCGGTTGCCAGCGGATCGAGGCTGCCGGTGTGGCCGGCCTTTTCCGCGTTGAGCAACCAACGAACCTTCTGCAGGGCGGCGTTGGAGGTGAATCCCAACGGCTTGTCGAGCAGGATGATGCCGCTGACATTGCGGCGGATACGTTTGACCTGGGCCACCGTTTACTCCTTGGCGTCCAGCTCGTCGGCATCCTTGTGCAGGCGGTCTTCGGCCACCGCACGCTCGATCAGCGCAGACAGGTGGACACCACGGCTGACGCTTTCATCGAAGTGGAAGTGTAACTGTGGCACGCTGCGCAGTTGCATCGAGCGCCCCAAGTGCAGGCGCAGGAAGCTGGCGGCGCTGTTCAGCGCCTTGAGCGACTGCTTCACTGCGTCGGGCGTTTCTTCGCCCATGACGGTGATGAAAACCTTCGCATGACCCAGGTCACGGCTGACGTCGACAGCGGTGATGGTCACCAGACCGACACGCGGGTCTTTGACTTCACGGCGGATCAGTTCTGCCAGCTCACGCTGCATCTGATCGCCGATACGTTGGGTACGGCTGTATTCTTTTGCCATTCTTGCTACCTGTAACGTAAAGCGGCAAACGCCCGGTCAGGCTTAAGCCTGACCGGGCGCTACCTTCAGAGGCGCCGCCAGCCGCCTTGCGACGGGGCCTGCACCCGGCTCGGCCCTTACAGGGTGCGAGCCACCTGGACTTTCTCGAAGACTTCGATCTTGTCGCCGACCTTGACGTCGTTGTAGCTCTTGACGCCAATACCACACTCCATGCCGTTACGCACTTCGGAGGCGTCGTCCTTGAAGCGACGCAGCGATTCCAGCTCGCCTTCGAAGATCACCACGTCATCGCGCAGTACGCGAATCGGACGGTTGCGGTACACGGTACCCTCGATGACCATACAGCCTGCGATGGCGCCGAACTTCGGCGAACGGAACACGTCACGCACTTCGGCCACACCCAGGATGTTCTCGCGAACATCGCTGCCGAGCATGCCGGTCAGGGCCTTCTTGACGTCTTCGATGATGTCGTAGATCACGTTGTAGTAACGCATATCCAGACCTTCCTGCTCGACGATCTTGCGCGCACCGGCATCGGCACGCACGTTGAAGCCGAACAGCACCGCGTTCGAGGCCAGTGCCAGGTTGGCGTCGCTCTCGGTGATACCACCGACGCCGCCACCAATGACGCGTACCTGAACTTCGTCATTGCCCAGGCTGCCGAGCGAACCCTGCAGCGCTTCGAGGGAACCACGCACATCGGTCTTGAGGACGATGTTGAGGGTCTTCTTCTCTTCCTGACCCATGGTCTCGAAGATGTTTTCCAGCTTGCCGGCGTGAGCACGGGCCAGCTTGACCTCGCGGAACTTGCCTTGACGGAACAGCGCAACTTCACGCGCTTTCTTCTCGTCAGCAACCACCGACATCTCTTCGCCTGCGTCCGGTGTGCCGTCCAGGCCAAGGATCTCGACCGGGATCGACGGGCCAGCTTCCTTCACAGGCTTGCCGTTCTCGTCGAGCATGGCACGTACGCGGCCATAGTTGGAACCGACCAGGACCATGTCGCCCTGACGCAGGGTACCGTCCTGAACCAGGATGGTGGCCACCGGGCCGCGGCCCTTGTCCAGACGCGACTCGACCACGACACCACGACCAGGAGCGGTCGGAGTGGCCTTGAGTTCGAGGATCTCGGCCTGCAGCAGGACAGCTTCGAGCAGTTCGTCGACGCCGGTACCCATCTTCGCCGAAACCTTGACGAACGGCGTGTCACCACCCCAGTCCTCGGAGGTCACGCCTTCGACCGACAGCTCGTTACGGATGCGATCGAGGTCGGCACCCGGCTTGTCGATCTTGTTCACGGCGACAACCAGCGGAACGCCAGCCGCTTTCGCGTGCTGCACGGCTTCGCGGGTCTGCGGCATCACGCCGTCGTCCGCCGCCACCACCAGGATGACGATGTCGGTCGCCTTGGCACCACGTGCACGCATCTGGGTAAACGCAGCGTGGCCCGGGGTGTCGAGGAAGGTGACCATGCCACGGTCGGTTTCGACGTGGTAGGCACCGATGTGCTGGGTAATACCACCGGCTTCGCCGGCGGCAACCTTGGCACGACGGATATAGTCGAGCAGCGAGGTCTTACCGTGGTCAACGTGACCCATGACGGTCACGACCGGCGCACGCGATGTGGTCTCGCCTTCGAACTTCAGCGATTCGGCCAGGGAATCTTCCAGGGCCGTGTCGCTGACCAGGGTGACCTTGTGGCCCAGCTCTTCGGCGACCAGTTGAGCGGTCTCCTGATCGAGCACCTGGTTGATGGTGACCGGAGTACCCAGCTTGAACATGAACTTGACGACTTCAGCGGCCTTGACCGACATCTGTTGCGCCAGTTCCGAGACGGTGATGGTCTCGCCGATGGTCACGTCACGAATGACTGGACCGGTCGGGTTCTGGAAGCCGTGCTGGTTGCGCTTCTTGCCTTTGCCCTTGCCGCCGCGACCACGACGGAAACCATCGCTCTCTTCGTCGGTGGTGCGTGGCGCTGCACGTGGAGTCGGAGCCTTTTCCTTCTCCTTGACCTTGACCTTGACCGACATGCGCGGCGCTTCGCCACGACCGGCCGCAGCCGGGCCACCACCGCGACGATCGTCATCGCGGGTACGGCTTTCGTTACGACGGCTCTCGTCCTTCTTGCGCTCGGCGGCACGAGCGGCGGCGTCTTCGGACACCGGCGCGTTGGCCATTACCGGGGCTGCAACAGGTGCAGGCTCGGCCTTGGCCACTGGTGCAGCGGCCGGGGCCTCGGCAGCCTGACGGCGGGCCTGCTCCTCGTTGCGCTGGCGCACTTCGGCTTCAACCTTTTCGCGCGCGGCGTTTTCGGCGGCGCGGCGCTCTTCCTGCTCACGCTTCTGCTCAGCCTGGATTTCCTCCGGGCTGCGCTGCACGAATACTTTCTTCTTGCGTACTTCTACGCTGATGCTCTTGCTACCGGCGACACGCAGAGTGCTGGTGGTCTTGCGCTGCAAGGTGATCTTGCGCGGCTCTTCCGCCTTGCTCTTGTGGCTGCTCTTCAAATGAGTCAGCAGGGTCTGCTTCTCATTGTCGGTCACTACCTGACCGGCGTCGGTGTGCGGCAGACCTGCCTCACGCATCTGCTGCAGCAGGCGCTCTACCGGTGCCTCGACCTCTTGGGCCAGTTCTTTCACCGTGACTTGCGTCATGCACTTCTCTCCTCAGGCCGCGCCTAATTACTCGAACCAGTGGGCTCGGGCGGCCATGATCAACTTGCCGGCACGCTCTTCGTCGATGCCGTCGATGTCGAGCAGGTCGTCAATCGACTGCTCGGCCAGGTCTTCGCGGTTAACCACGCCGCGCACCGCCAGTTCCGCCGCCAGGTCCTTGTCCATGCCCTCAAGGGAGAGCAGGTCGTCGGCCGGATGGGCGTCTGCCAGTTTTTCTTCGGTAGCGATGGCTTTGGTCAACAAACGGTCCTTGGCACGAGCGCGCAGCTCATTGACGATATCTTCGTCAAAGCCATCGATGTTGAGCATTTCTTCCAACGGTACGTAGGCAATTTCTTCGAGGCTGGTGAAGCCTTCGTCGACCAGCACCTGTGCCAGCTCTTCGTCGACTTCCAGTTCCTCAATGAAGTTACGCAGGATGTCGCCTGTCTCAGCCTGTTGCTTGGCCTGGATGTCCTTCTCGGTCATCACGTTCAGGGTCCATGCAGTCAGCTGGCTGGCCAGACGGACGTTCTGGCCGCCACGTCCGATGGCCTGAGCGAGGTTGTCCTCGGCCACGGCGATATCCATCGCATGGGCGTCCTCGTCAACGATGATCGCAGCAACCTCTGCTGGCGACATGGCGTTGATGACGAACTGCGCCGGGTTCTCGTCCCACAGGACGATATCCACACGCTCGCCACCCAGCTCGCCGGATACGGCCTGGACACGCGAACCACGCATGCCGATGCAGGCGCCTTGCGGGTCGATGCGCTTGTCCTTGGAGCGGACGGCGATCTTGGCGCGCGATCCCGGATCACGGGAGGCGGCCATGACTTCGATGAGGCCTTCGGCGATTTCCGGCACTTCGATGCGGAACAGCTCGATCAGCATCTGCGGCGCAGTGCGCGACAGGATCAGCTGAGGACCACGGTTCTCGGTGCGGATTTCCTTGAGCAACGCACGCAGGCGCACGCCGACACGGAAGGTCTCACGGGGAATGATGTCTTCGCGGGCCAGCAGCGCCTCGGCGTTGTTGCCCAGGTCGACGATGACGTTGTCGCGGGTGACCTTCTTCACGGTACCGGAGATGATCTCGCCCACGCGCTCGCGGTAAGCGTCGACCACCTGGGCGCGCTCGGCCTCGCGGACCTTCTGCACGATGACCTGCTTGGCGGTCTGGGCGGCGATGCGGCCGAACTCGATCGACTCGATCTTCTCTTCGATCACGTCACCGATCTTGGCGTCCGGGTGCGTGTCCTGGATCTTTTCCAGCCAGGTCTCGATCGCCGGATCGTCCAGGTCGTTCTCGTCGACCACGGTCCAGCGGCGGAAGGTCTCGTAGCTACCGGTGTGGCGGTTGATTTCCACACGCAGGTCGACTTCGTCCTCAAAACGTTTCTTGGTTGCAGTGGCCAGGGCCACTTCCAGCGCCTCGAAAATGACGCCGGGCGGTACACCCTTTTCGTTGGATACCGATTCAACAACCAGCAGTACTTCTTTGCTCATCGTACGCCTCGCCTTGCGCAAGCCATTGGCCCCGGGTGTTTCGCCGGGTCCGGCACGTCTCAGTCAAAACTGGGAATAATATTGGCCTTGTCGATCGAGTCGATCGGCAACAGGAACTCGTGCTGGTCCACCTGGACCACCACATCCTGCTCCTCCACACCGCGGAGAAGGCCCTGGAAGTTACGACGGCCCTCGAAGGGCGTACGCAGCTTGATCTTCACCTGCTCGCCGGCATGCGCAGCAAACTGTTCCAGAGTGAACAGCGGGCGGTCCATGCCTGGAGAGGACACCTCGAGGGTATATTCAGAGCTGATCGGATCTTCCACATCGAGAATGGCGCTGGCCTGACGGCTGACGGCTTCGCAGTCGTCCACCAGGATCCCGTCTTCTTTGTCGATGTAGATACGCAGTACCGAATGCTTGCCTTGGGAGACGTATTCGATCCCCCAGCATTGGTAGCCCAGGCCCTCGACAACCGGGGCCAACAAGGCCTGCAACTGTTCTAGCTTGCTCGACACCTGAACCCCCTCGTGCATGCTGTGCAAATAAAAAATGGGCGAAGCGCCCATCCCTGAAAGCGCCGTTGGACAACGGCGCCGAAAACTGTTCGGCTAGCAAAAAGCCCCTGAAAAGGGGCTCTGCTGAAGCTGGTTGCGGGGGCTGGATTTGAACCAACGACCTTCGGGTTATGAGCCCGACGAGCTACCAAGCTGCTCCACCCCGCGACAAAGCTGGGGCGAAAGTATAAGACTGAACCCTTTGCCGGGTCAATCCGACCTCCACCTGCAAGAAAGCCCGCTAAAGCGGGCTCTCATGCTTCAATTGGTACCGAGAAGGGGACTCGAACCCCTACACCCTATGGGCACAACCACCTCAAGGTTGCGTGTCTACCAATTCCACCACCTCGGCAATACTACTTCTTGAAACCCGTTACTGCTGCTCTTTGGCTGGAGGAGGTACGTCACCAGAGTTGGTGGTTTCGCTCTTCTGCTGCTGGAGCACCGGTACATCATCATTGACTGCCGGCTTTGGCTCTTTGACTTCCAGCACTGCTGGATCTGGCAGACCAGCTTGAGTCAGCTGGTGAGCCTGCTGCTTGGCGAAATATCCTAACCCAAGTGCAGTCAAAAAGAAAGTGGCAGCAAGTATAGCAGTAACTTTACTCAAAAAGGTAGCGGAACCTTGGCTTCCGAACACAGTATTTGAAGCACCTGCGCCGAAAGATGCACCTGCTTCCGCACCTTTACCCTGTTGCAGCAGCACCATTACAACCAGTGCCAACGCTGCCAACAGATGAAAAACAACTACGACTGTTTCCAGCATTTGTTCAGTTTCCTGCGGCGCGACAAATTGCACCGAATTCGTCTGCGTTCAGGGACGCTCCACCAATGAGCCCCCCATCGATATCCGGCATGCCGAACAGTTCAGCCGCATTGGCCGCCTTCACGCTGCCGCCGTAGAGAAGTCGCACGTTTTCTGCAACTTCGGCGTCCTTCGCCGCCAACTGCTTACGGATGGCTGCATGCACATCCTGGGCTTGCTGTGGCGAGGCCGTCAAACCAGTACCAATGGCCCAAACAGGCTCATAGGCAATAACTGTATTGGCGAAAGCCTTGATACCGAACACGTCGATAACACTGCTTAGTTGACGCCCTACAACTTCAAGCGTCTCACCTGCCTCGCGCTCTGCAAGAGTTTCCCCTATACACAGCACTGGCGTCAAACCACTTTTCTGAGCGGCTGCAAACTTCTGATTCAGCACTTCATCGCTTTCACCAATAATCTGGCGACGTTCGGAATGCCCAATCAATACATATTTGCAACCGACTTCAGCCAACTGACTCGGTGCAACTTCGCCGGTCAGCGCGCCTTGCTCAGATTGTACCGCAGAATTCTGTGCGCCTACGTTGATTCCTTTTCCCTCCAAGCCATCAATCACTTGATTGATGAACAGGGATGGCGGAAACACCGCGACTTCCACTCCGCTCGGCAGGGACAACTTGCCCAAGCCCTGGGTCAGCTCTACGACGCTGGCGCGGGTACCGTGCATCTTCCAGTTACCAGCTACCATGGGGCGACGCATGCTTTACCTCGTCGGTCAAAGTGGGCGCAGATCTTACCCAACCCGATCTGCGCTGGCAAGCCTCTTTCAGGCACAAACTTCTTCGACCAGCTTGGCCAGGGCCTCGGCATGGCCACGTACCTGGTTTTCATCGTCGCCCTCGACCATCACCCGCACCAGCGGTTCGGTACCGGACTTGCGCAGCAGCACCCGCCCACGACCGGCCATGGCCTCGGTGGCCTTGGCACTGGCTTCCTTGACCAGGGGGTTTTCCAGCGGGTCGTTCTTGCCCGCCGCGAAGCGCACGTTGATCAGCACCTGCGGGCACTTGCGCACGGCCTGTCGGGCCTGGGCAAGGTTTTCGCCACGGCGCTTGAGCGCCATCAGCACCTGCAGCGCGGCGATGATCGCATCACCGGTGGTGGTGTGGCTGCCACAGACGACATGACCGGAGTTTTCGCCACCCAGCAGCCACTCGCGCTCGAGCAGTTCGGCCATGACGTAGCGGTCGCCCACCTTGGCCCGCACGAACGGGATGTCCAGTTCCTTGAACGCCAGCTCCAGGCCCAGGTTGCTCATCAGGGTGCCGACCACGCCGCCTTGAAGCTTGCCGCGCTCCTGCATGTCGCGACCGATGATGAACAGCAGTTCGTCACCGTCGACGATGGCGCCGGTGTGATCGACCATCAGCACGCGGTCGCCGTCGCCATCGAAGGCGATGCCGATATCCGCATGGCCAACCAGGACCGCCGCCTGCAGCGACTCGATATGGGTCGAACCGCAGTTCTCGTTGATGTTCAGGCCATCCGGGGCGGCGTGCAGCACGGTGACGTCAGCCCCCAGCTCACGGAACACGCTCGGCGCGACCTTGTAGGTGGCGCCATGGGCGCAGTCCACGACGATCTTCAAGCCTTCGAAGCTGGTGCTGCTGGGCACGCTGCTCTTGCAGAACTCGATGTAGCGCCCCGCCGCGTCGTTGATGCGCGAGACCTTGCCCAGCTTGCCGGACTCGACGACATTCATCGGCTGGTCAAGCAACTCCTCGATCATCAGTTCGACTTCGTCCGGCAACTTGGTGCCGGCACCGGAGAAGAACTTGATACCGTTGTCGTCATGGGGGTTGTGCGAAGCACTGATGACGATGCCGGCTTCGGCGTGAAAAGTGCGAGTCAGGTAGGCGATGGCCGGCGTCGGCATCGGGCCGAGCAGCATCACATCGGCACCGGCGGCGGACAGGCCCGCCTCGAGCGCGGATTCGAACATGTAGCCGGAGATCCGCGTGTCCTTGCCCACCAGTACCCGGCAGTTGCCCTGCTTGCGGAAGGCCATGCCGGCGGCCCAGCCGAGTTTCAGCATGAAATCAGGGGTGATGGGGAATTGGCCGACGCGACCGCGGATACCATCGGTACCAAAGTATTTTCTGCTCATAGTGACTCCAATGTTCTTATTCGGCGCTCTGGACCGCGGCGATCATGCGCACGACATCGACGGTTTCGGCGACGTCATGTACCCGCAGGATGCTCGCGCCCTTGGTCATGGCCAGGGCGGCCAGGGCCAGACTGCCATAGAGCCGCTCACCGACCGGACGGCCCAGCGCGAGACCGATCATGCTCTTGCGCGAAACGCCCACCAGCAGCGGGCGCCCCAGGCGATAGAGCGCTTCCATGTGTTTGAAAAGGCTCAGGTTGTGCTCAAGGGTCTTGGCAAAGCCGAACCCTGGATCGAGGATGATGCGCTCAGCCCCGATGCCGGCCGCCGCGCAGGCGGCCATACGCTGCTCAAGATAGCGCGTTACATCGGCTGTCACATCCTCGTACTGCGGATTGTCCTGCATGTTGCCCGGCTCGCCACGCATGTGCATCAAGCACACCGGCAGGCCGGAATCGGCCGCCGCATCGAGCGCGCCGTCACGCTCCAGGGCGCGCACATCGTTGATCAGCCCTGCACCAAGGCGGGCCGTCTCGCGCATGACCGAGGGCGTCGAGGTATCGACCGAGATGATCACGTCGAGCCGACTGCTGATCGCCTCGACAATTGGCGCCACGCGCTCCAGTTCCTCGATAGGCGAGACGGCGCGAGCCCCAGGACGGGTAGACTCCCCGCCCACGTCGATCAGGGTCGCACCGGCCGCAACCATCTCTTCGGCATGGCGCAAGGCCGCATCGCGCTGGCTGAAGCGCCCACCATCGGAGAACGAGTCTGGGGTGACATTGAGGATACCCATGACATGGGTACGGGACAAATCAAGAACCCGGTTGCCGCAAGGCAACCGGGTCGGGTACTGCGTCAAGCTCATAGATACCCTTAGTGTTGAGCCGCTGGACCGCCGATCGGCGACTCCGGACGATCATCCTGGGAAGCCTGGTTGCCGGAGGTACCGGAATCATTATCCCAGTCACGTGGCTCGCGCGGGGTACGGCCAGCCATGATGTCGTCGATTTGGTCGGCATCGATGGTTTCGTACTTCATCAAGGCCTCGGCCATGGCGTCGAGCTTGTCGCGGTTGTCGGTAAGGATCTGCTTGGCCGTGGCGTAGCACTGATCGATGATGCTGCGCACTTCGGAGTCGATCATCTTGGCGGTTTCGCCCGAGACGCTGGCATGCTGGCTCGCCGCGCTGCGACCGAGGAATACCTCGCCCTCCTCTTCGGCGTACATCAGCGGGCCGAGTTTCTCGGACAGGCCCCACTTGGTGACCATGTTCCGGGCGATCTGGCTGGCGCGCATGATGTCGTTGGAGGCCCCGGTGGTAACACCGTCGAAGCCCAGGGTCATCTCTTCGGCGATACGGCCACCGTACAGCGAGCAGATCTGGCTGATCAGCGCACGTTTGGACAGGCTGTAGCGGTCTTCTTCCGGCAGGAACATGGTCACGCCCAGGGCGCGGCCACGGGGAATGATCGAGACCTTGTAGACCGGGTCGTGCTCGGGAACGACGCGACCGACGATGGCGTGGCCCGCCTCGTGATACGCGGTGTTCTGCTTCTCTTTCTCGGACATGACCATGGTCTTGCGCTCGGCGCCCATCATGATCTTGTCTTTGGCCAGTTCGAACTCCTTCATCTCGACCAGGCGCTTGCTGGCACGGGCGGCGAACAGCGACGCCTCGTTGACCAGGTTGGCCAGGTCGGCACCGGAGAAGCCCGGGGTACCACGGGCAATGACCGCCGCATTGACGTTCTCGCCAACCGGGACCTTGCGCATATGCACCTTGAGGATCTGCTCACGACCGCGAATGTCCGGCAGGCCAACCACCACCTGGCGGTCGAAGCGACCGGGACGCAGCAGCGCCGGGTCGAGCACGTCAGGACGGTTGGTGGCTGCAATGACGATGATGCCATCGTTCATCTCGAAGCCGTCCATCTCGACCAGCAACTGGTTCAGGGTCTGCTCGCGCTCATCGTGACCGCCACCCATGCCGGCGCCACGATGACGACCGACAGCGTCGATCTCGTCGATGAAGATGATGCACGGCGCGTGCTTCTTGGCCTGTTCGAACATATCGCGAACACGACTGGCGCCCACGCCGACGAACATCTCGACGAAGTCGGAACCGGAAATGGTGAAGAACGGCACCTTGGCTTCACCGGCAATGGCCTTGGCCAGCAGGGTTTTACCGGTACCCGGCGGGCCGACCATCAGCACGCCGCGAGGGATACGACCACCCAGGCGCTGGAACTTGCCCGGATCGCGCAGGAATTCGACCAGTTCGCCAACCTCTTCCTTGGCCTCGTCGCAGCCGGCGACGTCAGCCAGAGTGGTTTTCACCTGGTCTTCGGACAGCAGGCGCGCCTTGCTCTTGCCGAAGCTCATTGGCCCGCCCTTGCCACCGGCACCGCCCTGCATCTGGCGCATGAAGAACATGAACACGGCGATGATCACCAGGATCGGGAAGCTCGCAACCAGCAACTGGGTCCAGATGCTCTGTTGTTCAGGTTGCTTGCCCTCGACGGTGACGTGGTTGTCGACCAGGTCTCCGATCAAGCCGTTGTCGGTAATCGCCGGGCGTACGGTCTTGAAGTTGTCGCCGTCAGTGCGCTTGCCGGTAATGATATAGCCGTCGACGGTCACCCGCTCAACCTTGCCATCCTTGACCTGCTGGATGAAGTCGGAATAGTTGAGGGTCTGCGGCTCGTTAGGGCTGGAGAAGTTGTTCATCACCGTCACCAGGACGGCGGCGATGATCAACCACAGGATCAGATTCTTTGCCATGTCGTTCAATTCGCTACCCTCTGAGGCCGGCGCACGACGCAGCCGTGCCTCGCATGATATTCATCGCCCTAACTTACTACATTACCCACGCATCCGCAGGCACCGTCTGTAACCCTTTGTGAAAGCTAGACTACACGAAGTTCGGACGATCCAGTCGGGACGACCGATTGGAAATAACTATCGGCAACCCCGCAACACGCCTTTCATGCGCCCTTGAAACCCTTGCCCAGCAGGTACTGTTCACGGGAACGGTCTCGCGAGGAGGACGGCTTGCGCATCTGCACCTTGTCGAACTTGCTGCGCACGTCCTTGAGGTACATGTCGAAGCCTTCGCCCTGGAAGATCTTGATCAGGAAATCTCCGCCGGGCTTGAGCACACGGGTCGCAAGATCCAGGGCCAGTTCACAGAGGAACATGGCGCGCGGCATGTCCACTGCAGGCGTACCACTCATATTGGGGGCCATATCGGAAATCACAAGGTCGACGTGCGAATCGCCGACCGCCTGCAGGATTTGTTGCAGCACTTCGTCTTGGGTGAAATCGCCCTGGATGAAGGTAACGTCGGGGATCGAATCCATTTCCAGTATGTCCGAGGCGATCAGGCGGCCCTGCCCGCCAATCAGACGACTGGTTACCTGCGACCAGCCACCGGGAGCCGCACCGAGGTCGATCACGCTCATGCCCGGACGGATCAGGCGGTCTTTCTCCTGGATCTCCAGCAGCTTGTAGCTCGCGCGCGAGCGGTAGCCATCCTTCTGCGCCTGCTTGACGAAAGGATCGTTGAAATGTTCACGCAGCCAGTTTGCGCTGCTTTTGGAACGTTGTACCACGGGGCACCTCGATGATATGCGTCGTGTTTGACTGGGCGGAGCCACAGGCCCTCGGGTAAAATGCCCGTCAATTTTACAGAATCAGACGAAAAGGGTCAGATTATGCCGCTCAATAACGAGCAGAAGAAGCAATACAAGTCCATTGGTCACGACCTGAAGCCGGTCCTGATCGTTGCTGGCAACGGTTTGAATGAAGGCGTGATCGCCGAACTGGAGCGCGCCTTGGTCGACCATGAGCTGATCAAGGTCGAGATTCGCTCGGAAGATCGCGAGGAACGCGCCGAGACCATCGCCGAACTGTGCAAGGCCGGCCGCGCCGAACTGGTGCAGACCATCGGCAAGAAAGCGCTGATCTACCGCAAGAACCCACAGCCGAACAAGCAGCTGTCCAACATCCACCGTTACAAGTAACGGTAGCAGGGCTGCTGCGCAGCCCTTTCGCGACACAAGGCCGCTCCCACAGGGGGCCGCACCGACCTCCGGCGCAGCGCAATCCCTGCGGGAGCGGCCTTGCATCGCGAAAGGGCCGCAAAGCGGCCCCGGCGATATTGAGTCGCTTACCGCCGCGCCCTGACCGGGACCGGCTGGGCCACCAGCACGATGCCGGAGAAGCCCAGCACCAGGAAGCAGAACATCTGCCAACGCTCGCCCACGGAGATCCCGTAGCGCAGCGTGTAGTAGCTGACGCAGGCGCCGAAGCCGAGCAGCAGCATCTGGCCGCGGAACTGCTGCCACCAGGCCGCCAGGCCATCCACCCTCGCCAGCACTGCCAACTGGGTCAACAACCCGAGCATGGCCACGCCAATCAACCAGCGGTCGATCTGCGCAGCCACGTCGTGCACCAGCAAAGGCGCCAGGCCACTGACCTTGAGCGCCGGCACCAGCCCCACGTGGAACACCCACAGGCCGCCGACCCAGAACACCTGGGCCAGCTGCCAGAGGATCCCCTCGAGGGATGGCGCCCGCAGGCGCCGGTCAGATGTGCTTGACTTCGACAATCTCGTACTCGACCGTGCCACTTGGCGTCTTGACGACGACAGTATCACCTTCTTCCTTGCCGATGATGGCGCGGGCGATCGGCGCACCGCTGGAGAGCTTGCCCTGCTTCACGTCGGCTTCGTCTTCGCCGACGATCTGGTAGGTCACCTCTTCATCGGTCTCGGTGTTCGCCAGCACCACGGTGGTGCCGAAAATCACCTTGCCGGTGTGGGCGATGGTGGTGACGTCGATCACCACCGAGTTCTGCAGACGGCCTTCGATATCGCGGATACGCGCCTCGACCATGCCCTGCTCCTCACGGGCGGCGTGGTATTCGGCGTTTTCCTTGAGATCGCCCAGCTCGCGAGCCTCGCCGATCGCCTGGCTCAGGCGTGGGCGCTCGGTCTTGCTCAGGAACAGATGCTCTTCCTCCAGGGCGCGAGCGCCCTGGACGGTCATCGGGTATTTGGTAATGCTCATGCTTTGAGTCCTGCATGCAGATCCTGCAGGCGACGAACGGTCTTTTCCGGACCGAATTTCAGCGCCTCGCAGATGGCTTCACCGGCCGCAATGGTGGTGGTGCAGTAGATCTTGTGCTGCAACGCATTGCGACGAATCGAGTAGGAGTCAGCGATCGACTGGCGACCTTCGGTGGTGTTGATGATCAGCGACACTTCGTCGTTCTTGATCATGTCGACCACGTGCGGACGCCCCTCGGTCACCTTGTTCACGCGACGCACTTTCAGGCCGGCCGCTTCGATTACCTTGGCGGTGCCGGCAGTGGCGACCACTTCGAAGCCCAGGGCGATCAGGTCGCGGGCAACGCCAGCCACTTGCGGCTTGTCGTCGTCACGCACGCTGATGAACGCGGTACCACCGGTCGGCAGCACTTCGCTGGCGCCCATCTGGGCCTTGGCGAAGGCTTCGCCGAAGCTGTCGCCGACGCCCATGACTTCACCGGTCGATTTCATCTCAGGGCCGAGGATCGGGTCAACCCCCGGGAACTTGGCGAACGGGAAGACGGCTTCCTTGACGCTGTAGAAGTTCGGGATGATTTCCTGGGTGAAGCCCAGCTCTTTCAGGGTCTTGCCGGCCATGACGCGGGCCGCGATCATCGCCAGGGAAGTGCCGATGCACTTGGAGACGAATGGCACGGTACGCGAGGCGCGTGGGTTGACCTCGATCACGTAGATCTTGTCGCCCTGCAGGGCCAGCTGCACGTTCATCAGGCCGACCACGCCCAGCTCCAGGGCCATTTTCTTGACCTGGACGCGGACTTCGTCCTGTACTTCCTTGCTCAGCGAGTAAGGCGGCAGCGAGCACGCCGAGTCGCCGGAGTGAACGCCGGCCTGCTCGATGTGTTGCATGATCGCGCCGATCACCACGTCGGTGCCGTCGCAGACCGCGTCCACGTCCATCTCGATGGCGCAGTTGAGGAAGTGGTCGAGCAGCACCGGGCTGTCGTTGGAGACCTGCACCGCTTCACGCAGGTAGCGCTTGAGCTCGTCCAGTTCGTAGACGATCTCCATGGCGCGGCCGCCCAGCACATAGGACGGGCGAACCACCAGCGGGTAACCGATCTTGCCAGCGGCAGCGATGGCTTCGTCTTCGCTGCGAACGGTGGCGTTTGGCGGCTGCAGCAGGTTCAGGCGCTGAACCATCTGCTGGAAGCGCTCACGGTCTTCGGCGCGGTCGATGGCGTCCGGGCTGGTACCGATGATCGGCACGCCGGCTTCTTCCAGGGCACGCGCCAGTTTCAGCGGGGTCTGGCCGCCGTAGTGGACGATCACGCCTTTCGGCTTCTCGACGCGGCAGACTTCCAGCACGTCTTCCAGGGTCAGCGGCTCGAAGTACAGGCGGTCGGAGGTGTCGTAGTCGGTGGAGACGGTTTCCGGGTTGCAGTTGACCATGATGGTCTCGTAACCGTCTTCACGCAGCGCCAGCGCGGCGTGCACACAGCAGTAGTCGAACTCGATGCCCTGGCCGATACGGTTCGGGCCGCCACCCAGGATCATGATCTTGTCACGGGTCGACGGGTTGGCCTCGCACTCTTCCTCGTAGGTCGAGTACAGGTAGGCGGTATCGGTGGCGAACTCGGCGGCGCAGGTGTCGACGCGCTTGTACACCGGGAACACTTCCAGCTTGTGGCGGTGACGGCGCAGGTTCTTGTCGGTGATGCCGAGCAGCTTGGCCAGGCGCTGGTCCGAGAAGCCCTTGCGCTTGAGGCGCAGCATGTAGTCCTTGTCGATCGACGACAGGGCCAGGGTCTTGACCTTTTCTTCTTCCTTGATCAGGTCTTCCATCTGTACCAGGAACCACAGGTCGATGCCGGTCAGGGCAAAGATTTCCTCGATGGTCATGCCCGAACGCATCGCGTCGGCGACGTACCAGATACGCTCGGCGCCCGGCACGGTGAGCTCGCGCTTGAGGATGCTGGCCGCTTCCGGGCTGGCCAGGTCGACTTTCGGGTCGAGGCCGCAGGCACCGACTTCCAGGCCGCGCAGGGCTTTCTGCAGGGATTCCTGGAAGGTGCGGCCGATGGCCATGACTTCACCCACGGATTTCATCTGGGTGGTCAGGCGGGCGTCGGCTTTCGGGAATTTTTCGAAGGCGAAGCGTGGCAGCTTGGTGACGACGTAGTCGATCGACGGCTCGAAGGACGCCGGGGTGCGGCCACCGGTGATGTCGTTCTGCAGCTCGTCGAGGGTGTAGCCGATGGCCAGCTTGGCGGCGATCTTGGCGATCGGGAAACCGGTGGCCTTGGAAGCCAGGGCCGAGGAACGGGAAACCCGCGGGTTCATCTCGATCACGACCATGCGGCCAGTGTTCGGGCAGATACCGAACTGCACGTTGGAGCCGCCGGTCTCGACACCGATTTCACGCAGCACCGCCAGCGAGGCGTTGCGCATGATCTGGTATTCCTTGTCGGTCAGGGTCTGTGCCGGAGCAACGGTGATCGAGTCACCGGTGTGCACGCCCATCGGGTCGAAGTTCTCGATCGAGCAGACGATGATGCAGTTGTCCTTCTTGTCGCGGACCACCTCCATCTCGTATTCCTTCCAGCCGATCAGCGATTCGTCGATCAGCAGCTCCTTGGTCGGCGACAGGTCCAGACCACGGGTGCAGATTTCTTCGAACTCTTCACGGTTGTAGGCGATACCACCGCCCGTGCCGCCCATGGTGAACGATGGGCGGATGATGCATGGGAAGCCGAGCTTCTCGAGGACCGCGTTGGCCTCTTCCATGCTGTGGGCGATACCGGAGCGCGGGCACTCCAGGCCGATGTCCTTCATCGCCTTGTCGAAGCGCGAACGGTCTTCAGCCTTGTCGATGGTGTCGGCGTTGGCGCCGATCATCTCTACGCCGAACTTCTCCAGGACGCCATGGCGCTCCAGGTCCAGGGCGCAGTTCAGCGCGGTCTGGCCACCCATGGTCGGCAGGACGGCGTCAGGGCGCTCTTTCTCGATGATCTTGGCCACCGACTGCCACTTGATCGGCTCGATGTAGGTGGCGTCGGCCATGGCCGGGTCGGTCATGATGGTGGCCGGGTTGGAGTTCACCAGGATGACGCGGAAACCTTCCTCGCGCAGGGCCTTGCAGGCCTGGGCGCCGGAGTAGTCGAATTCGCAGGCCTGGCCGATCACGATCGGGCCAGCGCCGAGAATCAGGATGCTTTTGATGTCTGTACGTTTTGGCATGGTTGTCACTCAAATCCGGGGTCAGTCGGCAAGCCGCTTTGAACAATCTGGGTCAGGCACTGCCGGGCGCGGCGCGAGCCGGCCCGGGGCCTTGAAGCAGGATGCTCAGCGGCGCTTGGCCATGGCATCGGTGAAACGATCGAACAGTGGCGCGACGTCGGTCGGGCCTGGGCTCGCTTCAGGGTGACCCTGGAAGCTGAACGCGCTCTTGTCGGTGCGCTCGATACCCTGCAGGGTACCGTCGAACAGCGACTTGTGAATGGCGCGTACGTTAGCCGGCAAGGTTGCTTCATCGACGGCAAAGCCGTGGTTCTGGCTGGTGATCATGACCACGCCGGTGTCCAGATCCTGGACCGGGTGGTTGGCACCGTGGTGGCCATGACCCATCTTCACGGTCTTGGCGCCGGAGGCCAAGGCCAGCAGTTGGTGGCCGAGGCAGATGCCGAAGACCGGAATCTCGGTCTCGAGGATTTCCTTGATCGCCTGGATGGCGTAGTCGCATGGCTCCGGATCACCAGGGCCGTTGGACAGGAACACACCATCGGGGTTGAGCGCGAGCACTTCGCTGGCCGGGGTCTGGGCAGGCACCACGGTCACGCGGCAACCACGCGCGACCAGCATGCGCAGGATGTTCAACTTGACGCCGTAGTCGAAGGCAACCACGTGGTACGGCAGGTCGGCAGCGTCGATGGTCGGGTGGCTGTCGGTCTTCAGTTCCCAGACGCTGGAACGCCACTCGTAGCGCTCCTTGGTGGAAACGACCTTGGCCAGGTCCATGCCCTTCAGGCCCGGGAAGGCACGGGCAGCGGCGATGGCCTGCTCTTCGGTGATGTTGTCACCGGCGAGGATGCAACCGTTCTGGGCGCCTTTTTCACGCAGGATACGGGTCAGGCGACGGGTATCGATACCGGCGATGGCGACAACATTGTTGGCCTTGAGGTACTCAGGCAGCGACTGGGTATTGCGCCAGTTGCTGGCCAACAGCGGCAGGTCGCGGATGACCAGGCCGGCGGACCAGACGCGGTTGGATTCGGCGTCTTCCGGGGTGGTGCCGGTATTGCCGATGTGCGGGTAGGTCAGGGTGACGATTTGCTGCGAGTAGGAAGGGTCTGTAAGGATTTCCTGGTAGCCGGTCATAGCGGTGTTGAATACCACCTCGCCAACGGTCTGACCGTCGGCACCAATGGCTTCACCGCGAAAAATACTGCCGTCGGCAAGGGCGAGTATGGCTGGCTTTGTCAAGAAGACCTCCCGTAAATCAAGCATGAAAGGGCGATCGCAGGTTGCAAAAAAGCGGAGTGACGTATGGACACGTCACCCCGCTTTTAAGTGCTGAATTCAATTCGCTGCGCGCTTTTAGTGGACACACTAAAGCTGTAGCTTACAGAAAAGTGCGTTTTGGGTCTACCGTAGATGTGTCTCTAAACCACACTAATGCGACAAGGGGCTGCCAGGCAGCCCCGCGACATCAACGCAGCTCAAGCACGTCCTGCATGTCGTACAGGCCAGGCTCACGCCCTTCCAGCCACAGCGCAGCGCGTACGGCGCCCTTGGCGAACGTCATGCGGCTGGAGGCCTTGTGGGTGATCTCCAGGCGCTCGCCTTCGGCGGCGAACAGCACGGTGTGGTCACCGACCACATCACCGGCACGTACAGTAGCGAAACCGATGGTCTTGCGATCACGGGCGCCAGTCTGGCCTTCACGGCCATAAACGGCCACTTCCTGCAAGTCGCGCCCCAACGCATTGGCAACCACTTCACCCATGCGCAGAGCGGTCCCCGACGGCGCGTCGACCTTGTGCCGGTGATGAGCTTCGATGATCTCGATATCCACATCATCGCCCAGCACCCGGGCCGCCATGTCCAGCAGCTTGAGGCTGAGGTTCACGCCCACGCTGAAGTTCGCGGCGAAGACGATCGGAATCTCCTTGCCCGCCTCCGCCAGCAACCCTTTCTCTTCCGGCGTGAAACCGGTGGTGCCGATGACCATGGCCTTGCCCGCCTTGCGGCAGAACGCCAGGTTCTTCAGGGTCACCGAAGGATGCGTGAAATCGATCAGCACATCGAACTCGTCGGCGACCTTGGCCAGGTCATCGCAGATCAGCACGCCGATACGCCCCAGGGCCGCCAGCTCACCGGCATCGGCCCCGACCAGCGAGCTGTCCGGGCGATCGATCGCCGCTGTCAGCCCGGCCTGGGGCGCCTGCTGCTGCACAGCCTCGACGAGGGTCTTGCCCATCCGCCCCGCCGCGCCCATTACCGCAATACGTCGCATAGCCTGTTCCTTCTCAGAGATCGCCGAAGAAGCGCTTCACACCCTCGAACCAGCCGCTGGCCTTGGGCGAATGGGAGCTGTCGCCTTCCAGCGAATCGCGCAGCTCTTCGAGCAGCTCGCGCTGGCGACGACTGAGGTTGACCGGCGTTTCCACCGCCACCCGGCACAGCAGGTCGCCTGCCGCGCCACCGCGCACCGGCGCCACGCCCTTGCCGCGCAAGCGGAACTGCTTGCCGGTCTGGGTGCCTTCGGGGATCTTCAGCTTCACGCGACCATCGAGGGTCGGCACTTCCAGCTCGCCACCCAGGGCGGCATCGGTATAGCTGATCGGCACTTCGCAGTAGAGGTGCTTGCCGTCGCGCTGGAAGATCGGGTGCTCGCGCACATTGACGACCACATACAGGTCACCGGTAGGACCACCATGGGCGCCCGCCTCGCCTTCGCCGGACAGGCGAATGCGATCACCGGTATCGACACCGGCCGGAACCTTGACCGACAGCGTCTTGTACTCCTCTACACGACCTTCGCCGTGGCACGAACCGCAAGGGTCGGTGATGATCTTGCCCTGGCCATGGCAACGCGGACAGGTCTGCTGCACGGCGAAGAAGCCCTGCTGCATGCGCACCTGGCCGATACCGCCGCAGGTCGGGCAGGTCGACGGTGTCGAGCCCTTCTTGGCGCCGGAGCCGTCGCACGGCTTGCAGTTGACCAGCGTGGGCACACGAATGTTGACCGTGGTGCCGCGCACCGCCTCTTCGAGGTTGAGCTCGAGGGTGTAGCGCAGGTCGCTGCCGCGCTGGGCACCACCACGACCGCCTCCGCGGCCGCCGCCGAAGAAGTCGCTGAAGACATCGCCAAAGATGTCGGAGAAGTTGGCACCACCGAAACCGGCACCGCCGCCACCCATGCTCGGGTCAACACCGGCGTGGCCATACTGGTCGTATGCCGCGCGCTTGCTGGCATCGGACAGCACCTCGTAGGCCTCGTTGGCCTCCTTGAACAGGTCTTCCGACTCCTTGTCGCCCGGGTTGCGATCCGGGTGGTACTTCATCGCCAGACGGCGGTAGGCCTTCTTGAGATCACCTTCACTGGCGCCACGCTCGACACCCAGGACCTCATAAAAATCACGCTTTGCCATAGGTCATTTGCACTCTTGGGGGCGTTCGGCATACCTCGGCGCATCGTGCGCCATGCCACCAGCACCTGCCGTCATGGGCGAATGCGCCGCGACAGATGCCGTAAATAATTCTCGTGTTCCAGACACGCCAACGCGGGAGCAAGCTCCCGCGCGGCGACATCCTACCAGTTCACCAGCAAACGACGGTGAACCGGCCGACAACATGCAGGAATTACTGCTTGTTGTTGTCTTTCACTTCTTCGAACTCGGCGTCAACCACGTCGTCGTGCTTGGCTTCCGGCTCGGCCTGCTGGGCGCCGCCCTGTGGCTGCTCGGCCTGCTGCTCGGCGTACATCTTCTGGGCAACAGGCGCCGAGACCTTGGACAGCTCCTCGACCTTGGCGTCGATGGCGGCCTTGTCGTCGCCTTTGACGGCGGCTTCCAGGGCGACCACGGCGGCCTCGATGGCGGTCTTCTCTTCAGCGGTGACCTTGTCACCGGCTTCAGCGACCATCTTGCGGGTCGAGTGAACCAGCGCGTCACCCTGGTTACGGGCGGCGGCCAGTTCTTCGAACTTGCGATCTTCCTCGGCGTTGGCCTCGGCGTCACGCACCATTTTCTCGATTTCTTCGTCGGACAGGCCGGAGTTGGCCTTGATCACGATCGACTGCGCCTTGCCGGTGGCCTTGTCCTTCGCGCCGACGTGCAGGATGCCGTTGGCGTCGATGTCGAAGGTCACTTCGATCTGCGGCACGCCGCGCGGAGCTGGCGGGATGTCGGCCAGGTCGAACTTGCCCAGCGACTTGTTCTGCGAAGCTTGCTTGCGCTCACCCTGCAGCACGTGGATGGTCACGGCGCCCTGGTTGTCATCGGCGGTCGAGAACACCTGCGACTTCTTGGTCGGGATGGTGGTGTTCTTCTCGATCAGCGCGGTCATCACGCCGCCCATGGTTTCGATACCCAGGGTCAGCGGGCTGACGTCCAGCAGCAGCACGTCCTTGACGTCACCAGCCAGAACAGCGCCCTGGATGGCGGCACCCATGGCAACGGCTTCGTCCGGGTTGACGTCCTTGCGCGCTTCTTTACCGAAGAAGTCGGCAACGGCTTTCTGCACCATCGGCATACGGGTCTGGCCACCGACCAGGATCACGTCGTCGATCTTGCTGGCGTCGATGCCGGCGTCCTTCAGGGCGATGCGGCATGGCTCGATGGTTCGGTTGACCAGGTCTTCGACCAGCGACTCCAGCTTGGAGCGGGAGATCTTCACATTCAAGTGTTTCGGCCCGGTCGCATCTGCGGTGATGTACGGCAGGTTGACATCGGTCTGCTGGCTCGAGGACAGCTCGATCTTGGCCTTTTCAGCGGCTTCTTTCAGGCGCTGCAGGGCCAGGGGATCGTTCTTCAGATCCATGCCGGACTCTTTCTTGAACTCGTCGACGAGGTAGTCGATCAGGCGCATGTCGAAGTCTTCGCCACCCAGGAAGGTGTCGCCGTTGGTGGCCAGTACTTCGAACTGGTGCTCACCGTCGACTTCGGCGATTTCGATGACCGAAACGTCGAAGGTACCACCACCGAGGTCATAAACGATGACGGTGTGGTCGCCCTTGGCCTTGTCCATGCCATACGCCAGCGCAGCGGCGGTCGGTTCGTTGATGATGCGTTTTACGTCCAGACCGGCGATGCGACCGGCATCTTTGGTGGCCTGACGCTGGCTGTCGTTGAAGTAGGCCGGCACGGTGATGACCGCTTCAGTGACCGGCTCGCCGAGGTAATCTTCGGCAGTCTTCTTCATCTTCTTCAGGACTTCGGCGCTGATCTGCGGCGGAGCCATTTCCTTGCCGGAGGCCTCGACCCAGGCGTCACCGTTGCTGGCCTTGACGATCTTGTAAGGCACCAGCTTGATGTCTTTCTGCACGACATCTTCTTCGAAACGGCGGCCGATCAGGCGCTTCACAGCGAACAGGGTGTTGTGCGGGTTGGTGACCGCCTGGCGCTTGGCCGACTGACCGACCAGGATTTCGCCGTCGTTTGCGTAGGCGATGATCGAAGGCGTGGTACGCGCGCCTTCAGCGTTCTCGATGACCTTGGCGGTGCCGTTTTCCAGCACGGAGACGCAGGAGTTGGTGGTCCCCAGGTCGATACCGATGATTTTACCCATGTTGATTCTCCCGAAACTTGAATTTGATAGCAGCGACTGCCTTGGCCCACTGCACTAATACTTGAAGGCTTGACACCTAGATGGGGGTGCCCGGAAAGATTTCAAGCCTTTTCATTGATCGAAGGCTGCGCAGCGCTCGGCGCCTTGCTGACCACCACCATGGCGGGGCGCAGCAGGCGGCCGTTGAGCAGGTAGCCTTTCTGGAACACGTTCAGCACGCTGTTCGGCTCGACCTCGGCGCTTTCCTGCATGGCCATCGCCTGGTGGTGCTCGGCGTTGAATGGCTGGCCGTGCGGATCGATGGCCTCGAGGTTGTAGCGCTTGAGGGTGTCCTGGAACATCTTCAGGGTCAGCTCGATGCCTTCGCGCATCGGCTTGATGGTCTCGTCGTCGGCATTGGACAGTTCCAGGCCACGCTCCAGGCTGTCGATGATCGGCAGCAGGTCGCCGGCGAACTTCTCCAGGGCGAACTTGTGGGCCTTCTCGACATCCTGCTCGGCACGGCGGCGGATGTTCTGCAGGTCGGCGGCGGCGCGCAGGGACTGGTCCTTGGCGGCGGCCAGCTGCTCCTCGAGCTCCAGGACACGGGCATCGGCATTCGCGGCGCCTGCTTCTTCGGAATTCAGGTTCTTCTCATCCAGCTGTTCGTCAGCCATTGGGTTTCTCCTCCACGATTTCTGTCGTGCGAGCCAGGCTCGCCATGTCTTGCCGGCTATATGGGGTCGGAAAAACCAGGTTCAAGGGGGAAGGTGCTTTTCCACATTCGTCGACCGGCTATTGGCAGACTCGCGAAAAGCACTGTATAAATATCCAGACACGACCTTCCGGGAGCCGCCCCATGCTGGTGCACCTGTCCATTCACAACTACGCCATCGTCGAACACCTCGACCTCGAAATCGCCCGCGGCATGTCCGTGATCACCGGCGAGACCGGGGCTGGCAAGTCGATCATGCTCGACGCCCTCGGCCTGGCCCTGGGCGACCGCGCCGACAGCGGCGTGGTGCGCCCGGGCACCGACAAGGCAGACATCCTCGCCACCTTCGACCTGATCGACATCCCCGAGGCCCACGCCTGGCTCGCCGAGCGCGACCTGGAAAGCGACGGGCCGTGCATCCTGCGCCGGGTGATTACCGCCGAGGGCCGCAGCCGAGGCTACATCAACGGCACCCCCTGCCCACTGGGCGACCTCAAGGCCCTGGGCGAACTGCTGATCGACATTCACAGCCAGCATGAACACCAGTCACTGCTCAAGACCGACACCCACCGCCGACTGGTTGACGAATACGCCGGCGCCAGCGACCTGGCCCGCCAGGTCCAACTGGCCGCCAAGCGCTGGAACCAGACACGCCAGGAGCTGGAGCGCCTGAGCAATTCCGGAGACGAGCAACGGGCGCGCCATCAACTGCTCAGCTACCAACTGGAAGAACTGGACAACCTCGGCCTTGGCGAGAACGAGCTGGAACAGCTGGAACAGGAACACAAGAACCTGACCAACGCCGAGGCGCTGTTCGGCATCTGCCGCCAGGTCATCGAGCAGTGCAGCGAAAGCGACTCGGGCAACGTGCTGAGCGCCCTGACTGTCAGCCTCAACCGGCTCACCGCAGTCGTCAACGGCCCAAAGGCGCTGGACGAGGCGGTCAACCTGATCGCCAGCGCGCAGATCCAGGTAGAGGAGGCCGTTGGCGAACTCAACCGCTTCCTCGACAACTTCGACGCCGACCCGATGCGCCTTCAGGCCTTGGAAGAGCGCCTGGACACCATCTATACCCTCGCCCGCAAACACCGTGTACACCCTACCGAGCTGCCGCACCTGCAACAACGCCTGATGGAGGAGCTCGAGGGACTTAACGCCAGCGACGAGTCGGTTGAGCGCCTGGGCGAGGAGCTGGCCGCCTACGCCCAGCACTATAAAGAGAAAGCCAGCGAGCTGAGCGCGCTGCGCCAGCAGGCCGCCAAGCAACTGGCCACCGCCGTCGAGCAGGAAATCCAGCGCCTGGGCATGCCCGGCGGGCGCTTCTGCATCGAACTTACGCCCTTCGACAACGGCGACCTTTCGCCCCATGGCCTGGAGCAGATCGAACTGCTGGTCAGCGCCAACCCCGGCCAGCCACTCAAGGGCCTGGCCAAGGTCGCCTCGGGCGGTGAGCTGTCGCGTATCAGCCTGGCGATCCAGGTGATCACCGCGCAGACCTCGCGCATTCCGACCCTGGTGTTCGACGAAGTGGACGTGGGGATCGGCGGCCCGACGGCAGAGATCGTCGGCCAACTGCTTCGCCGCCTCGGCGAGCGCGGCCAGGTCCTGACCGTGACCCACCTGCCCCAGGTGGCAGCGCAGGGCCATCACCACCTGTTCGTGCACAAGGTGCGCAACAGCGACACCACGCACACCGCCGTGGCCAGCCTGGGCAAGCGCGAGCGGGTCGAGGAAGTGGCGCGGATGCTGGGTGGGATCGACTTGACCAAGGAGTCGCTGGCCCATGCGCGCAAGATGGTAGTGAGCAGCAAGGCCTGAGCCTTCGCGCTCCAGAAATCGCGCAAGACTTGAGGCACCACAAAGCACAAAGGCGACCCGAAGGTCGCCTTTGTCATCAATAACGATCTAAATCGTTACTTCTTTTTACGCACATACAGAACCAGATTGTGGTCCACCAGCTCGAAGCCATGCTCGGCAACGATCTCTTTCTGGCGCTTCTCGATTTCGGCATCGAAGAATTCAATGACTTCACCGCTGTCCACGTTGACCATGTGATCGTGGTGCTTGCCATCCGCCAGCTCGAACACCGCGTGGCCGCCATCAAAGTTGTGGCGCTCCACCAGGCCCGCCGCTTCGAATTGGGTCAGTACGCGGTACACGGTCGCCAGACCGACATCCTCGCCAGCTTCCATCAGCGCCTTGTAGACATCCTCGGCACTCATGTGACGCTGCTCGGCGGAGTCGAGCATCTGAAGAATCTTGACTCGAGGCAGGGTAACCTTGAGGCCCGCTTTGCGCAATTCGCTATTTTCAACCATGGTCAGCTTTCTCGCCGATGCTGCTTCGCAGCTTCTCTTAATACGGGTATGATCGGGGTTTACGTTGTCCAGCCAAGATAGTGGAAGTCGCCCACCGATGCAAAACACCAAGCTCTTGCTAACCAGCCTCACCCTAGTGGGACTGCTCGCACTCGCCGGTTGCTCGTTTCCCGGGGTTTACAAAATCGACATCCAGCAGGGCAATGTCGTCACGCAGGACATGATAGACCAATTGCGTCCGGGAATGACCCGCCGGCAAGTAAGGTTTATCATGGGCAACCCGCTGCTGCAGGACACTTTCCACACCAACCGCTGGGACTACCTGTACAGCCTGCAGCCCGGCGGCGGCCAGCGCCAGCAAGAGCGTATGAGCATCTTCTTCAACGAGAGCGACCAACTGGTCAGCCTCTCCGGCGACTTCATGCCGGGCGTCAGCCGCGACCAGGAAATCCTCGGCGGCAGCGGCGACACCACGGTCAGCCCGGTCAAGCAGCCCAGCCAATCCGAAAAGCCGGCCAAGCCAGGCTCGCTGGAAGACACACTGCAAAAAGAAATCGACAACATCGAGACCACCCCGGTCCCGACGCCAGCACCGCTGGAAACCTCGCCGCAGTAAATGCGCCGACACTAAAAAGCCCGGATCCAGTCCGGGCTTTTTATTGCGCTGTCGAAAAGCCTGCGGATCAGACCACGAGCCCTAATCAGCCATTGATCTGCTTGGCACGCTGGCAAAACGCATCGACCATGGTATTGGCCGCCTGATTGAACAATGGCCCCAGTGTCGCCCGCACCAGGGCGCCGGCATAATCGAACGACAGGTCGAGGCTGATCTTGCAGGCCTTCTCGCCCAGCGGCTTGAACACCCACAAACCGTGCAGCTGGGTGAACGGCCCATCTTCCAGGTTCATTTCGATCGACTGGCCCGGCACCAGCACATTGCGCGTGGTGAACTGCTGGCTCATACCGCCCTTGGCCACTTCCAGCCTGGCCCGCATGTGCGTGTCGCTGGCCTCGAGCACGGTGGAAGCCGAGCACCAGGGCAGGAACTCCGGGTAGCTGGCCACATCATTGACCAGGTCGTAGAGCGCCTGGGCAGGGAACGGCAGCAGGGCGGAGCGTTGAATATGGGTAGTCATCCAGGCGTCACTTCCAATCTGGGCGGCGGCGCGTCGCAGCGCCTCGAATACGGTTCTGTGTGGCAGAACGAGGCCTGTATTGTCCGGGATTCACACAACTGGCTCAAGCGCACCTAAACCCCATAGCCGAGGACGCGGACTCTCCCTATAATGCCGCCCCTATGGCTAAGCAAAAGAAACATCCGACCGGGACCATCGCGCAGAACAAGAAGGCGCGACACGATTACTTCATCGAACACAAGTTCGAGGCCGGGCTGGTCCTGTCCGGCTGGGAAGTAAAGAGCCTGCGGGCCGGCAAGGCGCACCTGACCGACAGCTACGTGCTGCTCAAGGATGGCGAAGCCTGGCTGTTCGGCAGCCACATCACCCCGCTGACAACCGCCAGCACCCACGTCATCGCCGACCCGATCCGCACCCGCAAGCTGCTGCTGAACAAGCGCGAGCTGGAGCGCCTGGAAGCGGCCGTGGCGCAGAAGGGCTACACCTGCGTGGCGATGTCGCTGTACTGGAGCAAGCACCTGATCAAGTGCGAAATCGCGCTCGGCAAGGGCAAGAAGGAGTTCGACAAGCGCGACACCGTGCGCGAACGCGACTCCAACCGCGAGCTGCAACGCACGATGCGCAACAAGGGCAAGGAAGAATAATTCCTGCCCTGCTCGGTCACTGTAGGGGCGGCCTCGTGTCGCGATAGGACTGCGAAGCAGCCCCGACGATCTTGAGTGGTGGCCGCTCCCACAAGAACCGCGTACGCCGCCTCTCAGCGCCCGCTGCGCCGCTCCGCCCGGGCCACCCGCTGGGCCTCCTGCTGCGCCTCCTGCAGCACCTCCTGCACATACAGGATGTGCCGGCTCGACACCTCCCGCGCATCGTCCGCCCGCCCCTCGACAATCGCCAGGTACAACTCGCGATGCTGACTGATCAGCATGTCGCGGGTCTCCGTGCGCTGCTGGTACATGCCGCCGATGTTGGTCACCACGTTGCGCTTGAGCAGGTCGAACAAGCCGCGGATGGTATGCAGCAGCACAGCGTTGTGACTGGCTTCTGCAATGGCCAGGTGGAAACGCGCATCGGCCGCGCCCTCCTCCACCCGGTCCACCTCGCCGACACGGCTGTAGCAATCCTGCAGCGCATCGAACGCCGTCTTCAAACGCTCGCGATCAGGCTCGGTAGCACGCTGGGCCGCGTAGTAGGCGCATGACGCCTCCAATGTATGACGGAACTCCAGCAAGTCGCGCTGAGCCTCCGGATTGCGCTCCAACAGCTGCAACAGCGGGTCGCTGAAGGTGGAACCCAGGGCTTCGGCCACATAGTTGCCGCCACCCTGACGGCTGACCAGCAGCCCCTTTGCCACCAGCTTCTGGATGGCCTCGCGCAGTGACGGACGAGACACGCCGAACTGCTCGGCCAGGACGCGCTCGGCGGGAAGGCGCTGCCCCGAAGTCAGCGTGCCCTCGAGAATCATCCCTTCCAACCGGTCGACGATGTCGTCGGACAGGCGCCGCTGACGGACCTGATCAAAAACCATTGCTTGCTCTCCACGAACCCCGGGGATGCGAATCCGGGGGCGCCTATTCTGCGCCTATCCGGCCGGCGCCGACACCCATCAGGCGGCGATTTTCCCTGCCGCTCAGATGCCCGCTCATCGGCATCCGACCAAAGTTTTCCACAGGACAAATTGACACACCCTGCGCGGCGCTCTTAACCTAGCGCCCAGCCATTGTAAATTGGTATTACCAATTATCCAATGCCAGAGCCTTGACCAACAACAATTAGGGGCCACCCCATATGCAAACCTGGCAACAACTCTATACTCCGCTTGGTAGCCTAGGCCTGTCCGCGCTGGCGGCGGTCATCCCCATCGTATTCTTCTTCCTCGCCCTTGCCGTGTTCCGCCTCAAGGGCCACGTCGCCGGCAGCATCACCCTCGCGCTGTCGATCCTGGTGGCGATCTTCGCCTTCCAGATGCCTGTCGACATGGCCCTGGCCGCCGCGGGTTATGGCTTCCTCTACGGCCTGTGGCCGATTGCCTGGATCATCGTCGCTGCGGTATTCCTCTACAAGCTCACGGTCAAGAGCGGCCAGTTCGAGGTGATTCGCAGCTCGGTGCTGTCGATCACCGACGACCAGCGTCTGCAAGTGCTGCTGATCGGCTTCTGCTTCGGTGCCTTCCTCGAAGGCGCGGCCGGCTTCGGCGCCCCGGTGGCCATCACCGCCGCGCTGCTGGTGGGCCTGGGCTTCAACCCGCTGTACGCCGCCGGCCTGTGCCTGATCGCCAACACCGCGCCAGTGGCCTTCGGTGCCCTGGGCATCCCGATCATCGTCGCCGGGCAAGTGACCGGTATCGACGCCTTCCACATCGGCGCCATGACTGGCCGCCAGCTGCCGCTGCTGTCGCTGTTCGTGCCGTTCTGGCTGGTGTTCATGATGGACGGCGTGCGCGGCGTGAAAGAGACCTGGCCCGCCGCCCTGGTGGCCGGCCTGAGCTTCGCCGTCACCCAGTACTTCACCTCCAACTTCATCGGCCCGGAGCTGCCGGACATCACCTCTGCCCTGGCCAGCCTGATCGCCCTGACCCTGTTCCTCAAGGTCTGGCAGCCCAAGCGCTCGTTCGCCGAAGCCAAGGGCAGCGTCGGCGCCGCCGTCGTGCAATCGGGTGGCAGCCAGCCTTCGCCATACAGCTTCGGCGAGATCTTCAAGGCCTGGTCGCCGTTCCTGATCCTGACCGTGCTGGTCACGATCTGGACCCTGAAGCCGTTCAAGGCGGCCTTCGCCCCGGGCGGCGCGATGTACAACTTCGTGTTCAACTTCGCCATCCCGCACCTCGACCAGTTGGTGATCAAGACCGCGCCGATCGTCACCGCGCCGACCGCCATGCCGGCGGTGTTCAAGCTCGACCCGATCTCCGCCACCGGCACCGCGATCTTCCTCTCGGCGCTGATCTCGATGTGGGTATTGAAGATCAACTTCAAAACTGGTCTGACCACTTTCAAGGAGACCTTCTGGGAACTGCGCTGGCCAATCCTGTCGATCGGCATGGTGCTGGCCTTCGCCTTCGTCACCAACTACTCGGGCATGTCTTCGACCATGGCTCTGGTGCTGGCCGGCACGGGCGCCGCCTTCCCGTTCTTCTCGCCGTTCCTGGGCTGGCTGGGCGTGTTCCTGACCGGTTCCGACACCTCGTCCAACGCCCTGTTCAGCTCGTTGCAGGCCACCACCGCGCACCAGATCGGGGTCAACGACACCCTGCTGGTGGCGGCCAACACCAGCGGCGGCGTAACCGGCAAGATGATCTCGCCGCAGTCGATCGCCGTGGCCTGCGCCGCCACCGGCCTGGTCGGCAAGGAATCCGACCTGTTCCGCTTCACCGTCAAGCACAGCCTGTTCTTCGCCACCATCGTCGGCCTGATCACCCTGATCCAGGCCTATTGGCTGACCGGCATGCTGGTTCATCACTAAAGTGAAAGGGCCCGGGCGCCGACCAGCGCCCGGCACCGCCTTCAACCCACGCTGCGAGAATCCATGATCATTTCCGCCTCCACCGACTATCGCGCCGCGGCCCAACGCAAGCTGCCCCCCTTCCTCTTCCACTACGCCGACGGCGGCGCCTACGCCGAGCACACCCTGCGCCACAACGTCTCGGACCTGGCCAGCATCGCCCTGCGTCAGCGCGTGCTGAAGAACATGTCGGACCTGAGCCTGGAGACCCGGCTGTTCGACGAAACCCTGAGCATGCCTGTGGCCCTGGCCCCGGTCGGCCTCACCGGCATGTACGCCCGCCGTGGCGAAGTGCAGGCGGCGCGCGCGGCGGCGGCCCACGGCATCCCATTCACCATGTCCACGGTATCGGTGTGCCCGATCGAAGAGGTGGCCCCGGCCATCGACCGGCCGATGTGGTTCCAGCTGTATGTACTGAAAGACCGTGGCTTCATGCGCAACGCCTTGGAGCGCGCCAAGGCGGCCGGCGTGAAGACCCTGGTGTTCACCGTCGACATGCCCGTGCCCGGCGCCCGCTACCGAGATGCCCACTCCGGCATGAGCGGCCCGAACGCGCCGCTGCGCCGCATGTGGCAGGCCATGACTCACCCGCAGTGGGCGCTGGATGTCGGCCTGCTCGGCCGCCCCCATGACCTGGGCAACATCTCCAAATACCGGGGCAACCCTACGGGCCTGGCCGACTACATCGGCTGGCTGGGCAACAATTTCGACCCGTCCATCTCCTGGAAAGACCTGGAGTGGATCCGCGAATTCTGGGACGGCCCGATGATCATCAAAGGCATACTCGACGCCGATGACGCCCGCGACGCGGTCAAGTTCGGCGCCGACGGCATCGTCGTCTCCAACCACGGTGGCCGCCAGCTCGACGGCGTGCTGTCCAGCGCCCGCGCCCTGCCGGCGATCGCCGACGCGGTGAAGGGCGACATCAAGATCCTCGCCGACTCCGGAATCCGCAACGGCCTGGACGTAGTGCGCATGGTCGCCCTGGGCGCCGATACCGTGCTGATCGGCCGCGCCTTCCTTTATGCCCTGGCCACCCATGGCGAAGCGGGCGTGAAGAACCTGCTGGCGCTGTTCGAGAAAGAAATGCGCGTGGCCATGGTGCTGACTGGCGCCAAGTCCATCGGCGAGATCACCCGCGACTCGCTGGTCCGCGAACTGGGCGCCTGAGCGCGCCCGCCAACGCCTGATTACCCGGGGCACGCCGCGCACAAGACGCCGCGACCCCGCGAGGAGACTGCATGAGCCTGCCCGCCGCGTTCCTGCGTGATGCCGAGCGCCTGATCCCTGCCGAACGCCGCTTCGACGACCCGACCTCGACCTTGGCGTTCGGTACCGACGCCAGTTTCTACCGACTGATTCCCAAGCTGGTGGTGCGCGTGGAATCCGAGGACGAAGTGGTCGCCCTGCTCCAGTTGGCCCAGCGTGACCGGGTACCCGTGACGTTCCGCGCCGCCGGCACTAGCCTGTCGGGCCAGGCCATCAGCGACTCGGTGCTGATCGTGCTCGGCGACAACTGGAACGGCCGGGAGATTCGCGGCCAGGGCACGCAGATCCGTCTGCAGCCCGGGGTAATCGGTGCCCAGGCCAACGCCTGGCTCGCACCCTTCGGGCGCAAGATCGGCCCGGACCCGGCCTCGATCAACGCCTGCAAGATCGGCGGCATCGTCGCCAACAACGCCAGCGGCATGTGCTGCGGCACCGCGCAGAACACCTACCACACCCTTGCCGGCCTGCGCCTGGTGCTGGCCGACGGCACCCGCCTGGACAGCGAGGACCCGGCCAGTGTTGCCGCGTTCGAGCAAAGCCACGCCGGCCTGCTGGATGAACTCGCGCGCCTTGGTCGCGAGACCCGCGCCAACACCGAGCTGGCCGATCGCATCCGCCACAAGTACCGATTGAAGAACACCACGGGCCTGTCGCTCAACGCGCTGGTGGACTACGACCAGCCGCTCGACATCCTGCAGCATCTTCTGGTGGGTTCCGAAGGCACCCTCGGTTTCATCAGCGCCGTCACCTACGACACCGTGCCCGACCATCCGCACAAGGCCAGCGCGCTGCTGGTGTTTCCGAGCGTCGAAAGCTGCTGCCGAGCGGTGACCCTGCTCAAGCCGCAACCGGTGTCCGCCGTGGAGCTGCTCGACCGCCGCAGCCTGCGTTCGGTGCAAGAGATGCCTGGCATGCCGGCATGGGTGAGAGGCCTTTCCGACAACGCCTGCGCCCTGCTGATCGAGTCCCGCGCCGCCAGCCAGAGCCTGCTGCACGAGCAGCTCGACCAGGTGATGGCAGCCATCGCCGAGTTCCCGCTGGAGCAGAAGGTCGCCTTCAGCGAAGACCCGGCGGTGTACAACCAGCTGTGGAAGATTCGCAAAGACACCTTCCCCGCCGTCGGTGCAGTGCGCCAGACCGGCACCACGGTGATCATCGAGGACGTTACCTTCCCCATCAAGCAACTGGCCGAAGGCGTCAACCGCCTGATCCAGCTGTTCGACAAGCACCGGTACGACGAGGCGATCATTTTCGGTCACGCCCTGGAAGGCAACCTGCACTTCGTCTTCACCCAGGGTTTCAACAATGCCGAAGAAGTGGCGCGCTACCAGGCGTTCATGGACGATGTGGCGCAATTGGTGGCGGTGGAGTTCGGCGGCTCACTCAAGGCCGAGCACGGCACCGGGCGCAACATGGCGCCGTTCGTCGAGCTGGAATGGGGCAACGACGCCTACCAGCTGATGTGGCAGCTCAAGCGCCTGCTCGACCCGAACGGCATCCTCAACCCCGATGTGGTGCTGAGTGAGGATCCTGACATCCACCTGAAGAACCTCAAGCCGCTGCCGGCCGCCGACGAGATCGTCGACAAATGCATCGAGTGCGGGTTCTGCGAGCCGGTGTGCCCATCGAAAGGGCTGACCTTGAGCCCACGCCAGCGCATCGTCATGTGGCGCGACATCCAGGCGAGGAAGCGCGCCGGCGTCGACACCCGCGAACTGCTGCGCACCTATCAGTACCAAGGTATCGACACCTGCGCCGCCACGGGCCTGTGCGCCCAGCGTTGCCCGGTGGGCATCAATACCGGCGAGCTGGTGAAGAAGCTGCGCGGCCAGGCCGCTGAGCACGGCAAGGCCGCCGACTGGCTGGCCGAGCATTTCCACACCACCCTGCGCGGCGCCCGCTTCACCCTGGCCGCCGCCAATGGCGCGCGCAGGCTGCTCGGCGCTCCACGCATGAGCCGCCTCAGCGCCAGCCTGAGCAGGGCCAGCAAGGGCCGCCTGCCGCAGTGGACGCCCGCCATGCCGCAGCCGCTGCGCGCCATCGACTTCCCCGCGCCGAGCCACGATGCCCGACCAAGGGTCGTCTACCTGGCCGCCTGCGTGTCGCGAGTGATGGGCCCGGCCTACGCCGACCGCGAACAGAGCTCGCTGCTGGACAAGACCCGCGCCCTGCTGGAAAAGGCCGGCTACCAGGTGGTATTCCCGGACAACGCCGACAGCCTGTGCTGCGGCCAGCCGTTCGCCTCCAAGGGCTACCCCGAGCAGGCCGAGCACAAGCGCCAGGAGTTGATCAACGCCCTGCTGCACGCCAGCCGCGGCGGCCTCGACCCGATCTACTGCGACACCAGTCCCTGCACCCTGCGCCTGGTGCAGGACCTGGGCGAGTCGCGGCTGGACCTGTACGACCCGGTGCGCTTCATCCGCACCCACCTGGTCGACAGGCTGGAGTTCACCCCCCAGGACGAGCCGGTGGCGGTGCACGTGACCTGCAGCACCCAGCACCTGGGTGAAAGCCAGGCGCTGATCGACCTGGCGCGCCGCTGCAGCCGGCAGGTGGTGATCCCCGAGGGCATCCATTGCTGCGGCTTCGCCGGCGACAAGGGCTTCACCACCCCGGAGCTCAACGCCCACTCCCTGCGCACACTCAAGGACGCCGTGCAGTATTGCAGCGAAGGGATCTCCACCAGCCGCACCTGCGAAATCGGCCTGTCGAGCCACAGCGGCATCGACTATCACGGCCTGGTGTACCTAGTCGACCGGGTTACCCGCGCGCGAAGCCTCTGAACCGCAGGGCTGCCCCGCGCTCTCCCGTGGGAGCGGGCTAGCCCGGCGATGGCACCGGTTAATTACGGCCCCACAACTGCGTCCTGCACAAAGCCCCCGCACTCAAGTAAACTGGCGGCCTTTTCGCGCAGCCTCGGGCTGCCCCTGTCGATTTACCAAAGGTGCCCGCCATGCCCTGGCTGCAAGTACGCCTGGCCATCAGCCCGGAACAAGCCGAAACCTACGAAGATGCCCTGCTCGAAGTAGGCGCCGTCTCGGTGACTTTCATGGACGCCGAAGACCAACCGATCTTCGAACCGGACCTCAACACCACCCCGCTGTGGTCGCACACGCACCTGCTGGCGCTGTTCGAGGCCGATGCCGAGCCCGAACAGGTGTTCGCCCACCTGCGCCTGCTGACCGGCGCCGAGCTGCCCGAGCACCACGCCGAGGTGATCGAGGACCAGGACTGGGAACGCAGCTGGATGGACAACTTCCAGCCCATGCGCTTCGGCCAGCGCCTGTGGATCGTGCCGAGCTGGCACGAAGCCCCTGAAAAGGACGCCGTCAATCTGCTGCTCGACCCGGGCCTGGCGTTCGGCACCGGCACCCACCCAACCACCGCGCTGTGCCTGGAATGGCTTGACGGCCAGCAACTGGAAGGCACGCAGGTGCTGGACTTCGGCTGCGGCTCGGGCATCCTCGCCATCGCCGCGCTGCTGCTGGGCGCCCGCGAGGCGGTCGGCACCGACATCGACGTGCAGGCGCTCGAAGCCTCGCGCGACAATGCCCAGCGCAACGGTATCGCCGACGCGCGGTTCGCCCTGCACCTGCCCGAGCAGATGCCGGCCATGCAGGCCGACGTGCTGGTGGCCAATATCCTGGCCGGCCCGCTGGTCTCGCTGGCGCCGCAACTGTCCGGCCTGGTGCGGCCCGGAGGCCTGCTGGCGCTGTCGGGCATCCTTGCCGAACAAGGCGAGGAAGTGGCCGCCGCCTATACGGCCGACTTCGACCTGGACCCGATCGTCGTGCGCGACGGCTGGGTACGTATCAGTGGTCGCCGCCGCTAAGCGCGCCTAGACTCATTTCCTGCACAGCTCCCCGGACAGCCGCATGACCGACAGTTTCGTCACCCAGTGCCCGCATTGCCAGACCAGCTTTCGCGTCACCCATCACCAGTTGAGCGTGGCCCGCGGCGTGGTGCGTTGCGGCCATTGCCTGCAGGTGTTCAACGCGGCGAAACAGCTGCTGGAGCAGAACCGCGCCGCCACCGCCGAAGGCCGCGCCGAGGCACCGCCCGCCGTGGCCGAGCCGGTCGCACCGGTGGCCACGGCAGCCGAGCCGGCGGCCGAAACCCCGGCACCGGGCGACGACAACTGGAGCGTCACCGCCGAGGAACTGGACGCCCTCGACCTCGACCAGGAACTGGCGCGCCTTGAACGACGCAGCCCGGGTGACCGGCGCGGCGCGGCGCAGAGCGTGCTGCAAGCCCGTCGCGATGAGCAAGTCGGCGATGGACATGGCGATGAACTGTTCGGCACGGCCACCGATGACGACCTGACGCCCGCACAGGTGCGCGAGGAAGCGCCGGTACTGGTCGAACAGGAACCGCTGGACCTGGAAGCCGCGGCCGACGAACGCACCGAACCGACGCTCGGCAACGCCGATCTCGACCTGGACGACGAACCGCCGGTGCGCCACCAGCCACCGGCCGACGACCTCGACGAGCCACTGGAGCGGTTGTCCGTCAACGACGAGCCGGTTCCGCAAAAGGGGCTGTCGGCGCTGGACGACGAGGTCCGCAGCGAGCCGCTCTCGGCCCGCGACGAGGAGCCCGATGAACAGCACGGGCAGCGCCTGGAGCCGAGCCTGGCGATCAAGCCCGAGCGCACGCGCAAGGAGCCGCTGGTCAATGTGGTCGACGATCCGTTGCAGCTGGACTGGGAAAAGCCCGCGCCGAACTGGGGCAAGCGCCTGCTGTGGAGCTTCCTGACGCTGCTGGCCGCCGCCCTGCTGGCGTTCCAGTACGTCTGGTTCCACTTCGACGAGATGGCCCGCCAGGACCAGTACCGCCCCTGGTTCCAGCAACTGTGTCCGGCGCTCGGCTGCCAGGTGCCGACCCGCGTGGACATCTCGCGGATCAAGAGCAGCAATCTGGTGGTGCGCAGCCACCCGGACTTCAAGGGCGCGCTGATCGTCGACGCGATCATCTACAACCGTGCCCCCTTCGCCCAGCCCTTCCCCTTGCTGGAACTGCGCTTCGCCGACCTCAACGGCCAGCTGATCGCCAGCCGGCGCTTCAAGCCCAGCGAATACCTGTCGGGCGAACTGGCCGGCCGCGGCGAGATGCCCAGCCAAACGCCGATCCATATCGCCCTGGACATCCTCGACCCGGGGCCGAAGGCGGTGAACTACAGCCTGAGCTTCCGCTCGCCGGAATAAGCGACCGGCGGCAAGCCCGCCCTACTGGCTTGCCAGCGTTGCGAACGGGCCGCAAAGCGGCCCCAGGTTCAGCGCAACGTGCTGAATTTCCAGTACCCGCGGCATCGGTCATAACGCCGCAACTGTTCAGATTTTATCCAGATTCATCTTTATCCGGTCATCGAGAGCGGGTATCATGCCATCCCTTTTTCGAACTCCAATGATTCGGCCCCACAACAGGGAACACCTATGTCGGCGGTACGCATCGGCCCTTACACACTGCAGAACAACCTGATCCTGGCTCCCATGGCCGGCGTCACGGACCAGCCTTTTCGCACCCTGTGCAAACGCCTCGGGGCGGGCATGGTGGTCTCCGAGATGGTCTCCAGCGACATGCGCCTGTGGAACAGCCGCAAGTCGAGCCTGCGCCGCATCCACGAAGGTGATCCCGAGCCGCGCTCGGTGCAGATCGCCGGCGGCGACGCGCAGATGATGGCCGAGGCGGCCCGGGCCAACGTCGAGGCCGGCGCCCAGATCATCGACATCAACATGGGTTGCCCAGCGAAAAAAGTCTGCAACAAGGCCGCAGGCTCTGCTTTATTGAGAGATGAAGCCTTGGTCACCGAGATCCTCCACGCCGTCGTCGGCGCCGTGGACGTCCCGGTGACGCTGAAGATCCGCACCGGCTGGGACCGGGCGAGCAAGAACGGCCTGAATGTGGCGAAGATCGCCGAACAGGCCGGCATCCAGGCGCTGGCGGTGCATGGCCGCACACGCGCCGACCTGTACACCGGTGACGCCGAGTACGACACCATCGCCGCGATCAAGCAGGCGGTGTCGATCCCGGTATTTGCCAACGGCGACATCACCTCGCCGGAAAAGGCCCGGGCGGTGCTGCACGCCACCGGTGCCGACGGCCTGCTGATCGGCCGTGCCGCCCAGGGGCGGCCGTGGATTTTCCGCGAGATCGAGCATTACCTGCGCACGGGCGAGCATTTGCCCGCACCGGCGCTGGACGAAGTGGAACGCATTCTGCTGGAGCACCTGGCTGCGCTGCACGCCTTCTACGGCGATGTGATGGGCGTGCGTATCGCCCGCAAGCACGTGGGCTGGTACCTGGCGACCCGACCCGGCGGCAAGGAGTTCCGCAGCCGGTTCAACGCTTTGGAAGACACACAAGCGCAGTGCGCCAACGTTCAGGCGTTTTTCGCCGAACGTCGACAGAGCCTTGGGACAGAGGACGAACAAGGGGTGGCCGCATGACGATGATGACCGAGACATTAGTGAGTGGAACAACGCCCGTGAGCGACAACGCCAACCTCAAGCAGCACCTGAACACGCCGAGCGAGGAGGGCCAGACCCTGCGCGACAGCGTCGAGAAGGCGCTGCACAACTACTTCGCCCACCTGGAAGGCGCTACCGTCACGGACGTGTACAACCTGGTGCTCTCGGAAGTCGAGGCGCCCTTGCTCGAATGCGTGATGAACTACGTCAAGGGCAACCAGACCAAGGCCAGCGAGATGCTCGGACTCAACCGAGGCACGCTGCGCAAGAAGCTCAAGCAGTACGATCTGTTGTAAGGCCAGAACCCCAACCAGAAAAGGCGCTCATGCAAAGAGGCGCCTTTTTTGCTGACTCCACCGCGTTATGGAATCTGAAATGACCGACCAGACTACCCGCCTGCCGATCCGCCGCGCCCTGATCAGCGTCTCCGACAAGACCGGTATCCTCGAATTCGCCCGTGAGCTGCAACAGCTCGGTGTCGAGATCCTGTCCACCGGCGGCACCTACAAGCTGCTCAAGGACAATGGCGTGAGCGCGGTGGAAGTGGCCGATTACACCGGCTTCGCCGAAATGATGGACGGCCGGGTCAAGACCCTGCATCCGAAGATCCACGGCGGCATCCTCGGCCGTCGCGGCACCGACGACGCCATCATGAACGAGCACGGCATCAAGCCGATCGACCTGGTCGCGGTCAACCTGTACCCGTTCGAAGCCACCATCAGCAAGCCGGGCTGCGACCTGCCGACCGCCATCGAGAACATCGACATTGGCGGCCCGACCATGGTCCGTTCGGCAGCGAAAAACCACAAAGACGTGGCCATCGTGGTCAACACTGGTGACTACGCCGGTATCGTCGAGGGCCTCAAGGCCGGTGGCCTGACCTACGCCCAGCGCTTCGACCTGATGCTCAAGGCGTTCGAGCACACTGCCGCCTACGACGGCATGATCGCCAACTACATGGGCACCATCGACCAGGCCAAGCAGACCCTGTCGACCGAAGGCCGCAGCGAATTCCCGCGCACCTTCAACAGTCAGTTCGTCAAAGCCCAGGAAATGCGCTACGGCGAGAACCCGCACCAGAGCGCGGCGTTCTACGTCGAGGCCAAGAAGGGCGAGGCCAGCATCTCCACCGCGATCCAGCTGCAAGGCAAGGAGCTGTCGTTCAACAACGTGGCCGACACCGACGCCGCGCTGGAGTGCGTGAAGAGCTTCGTCAAGCCGGCCTGCGTCATCGTCAAGCACGCCAACCCATGCGGCGTGGCCGTGGTGCCTGAAGATGAGGGCGGCATCCGCAAGGCCTATGACCTGGCCTACGCCACCGATACCGAATCGGCCTTCGGCGGCATCATCGCCTTCAACCGCGAACTGGACGGCGAAACCGCCAAAGCTATCGTCGAACGTCAGTTCGTCGAAGTGATCATCGCCCCGACAATCTCCCAGGCCGCCCGCGAAGTCGTGGCCGCCAAGCAGAACGTACGCCTGCTGGAGTGCGGCGAGTGGCCAGCCGAGCGCGCCGCCGGTTGGGACTTCAAACGCGTCAACGGTGGCCTGCTGGTGCAGAGCCGCGATATCGGCATGATCAGCGCCGACGACCTGAAGATCGTCACCCAGCGCGCACCGACCGAGCAGGAGGTCCACGACCTGGTCTTCGCCTGGAAAGTGGCCAAGTTCGTCAAGTCCAACGCCATCGTCTACGCCAAGAACCGCCAGACCATCGGCGTCGGCGCCGGCCAGATGAGCCGCGTCAACTCCGCGCGCATTGCCGCGATCAAGGCCGAGCACGCCGGTCTGCAGGTGCAGGGCGCGGTGATGGCCTCGGACGCGTTCTTCCCGTTCCGCGACGGCATCGACAATGCGGCTAAAGTGGGTATCAGCGCCGTGATCCAGCCGGGTGGCTCGATGCGTGATGCCGAAGTTATCGCCGCTGCCGACGAAGCCGGCATTGCGATGGTGTTCACCGGCATGCGCCACTTCCGCCACTGATTTACGGCAATCGGCCGCACTGAAGCAGGCATCTGCTGCGTTGGGGCCGGTTCCGCTGATGCTCATTGCCAGAAGGCAACTCCGCTCATCGGAACCGGCCCCGCCTTGCATCTACCTGCTTCATTGCGACCTCGTACAGCGTGAGGCCTTGCCTCCCGTCCGAAAGAATTCGAGGTTTTGACATGAAAGTTTTGATCATCGGCAGCGGCGGTCGTGAACACGCCCTGGCCTGGAAAGTCGCCCAGGACCCACGCGTCGAGAAAGTCTTCGTTGCCCCGGGCAACGCCGGCACCGCCACCGAAGCCAAGTGCGAGAACGTCGCCATCGACGTCACCGCCCTGGAGCAACTGGCCGACTTCGCCGAGAACAACGTCGACCTGACCATCGTCGGCCCGGAAGCGCCGCTGGTGCTCGGCGTCGTCGACCTGTTCCGCAGCCGCAACCTGGACTGCTTCGGTCCGACCAAGGGCGCGGCCCAGCTGGAAGGCTCCAAGGCCTTCACCAAGGATTTCCTGGCCCGTCACAAGATCCCGACCGCCGACTACCAGAACTTCACCGAGATCGAGCCGGCCCTGGCCTACCTGCGTGAGAAAGGCGCGCCGATCGTGATCAAGGCCGACGGCCTGGCCGCCGGCAAGGGCGTGATCGTCGCCATGACCCTGCAGGAAGCCGAAGACGCCGTGCGCGACATGCTCGCCGGCAATGCCTTCGGCGAAGCCGGTTCGCGGGTGGTGATCGAAGAGTTCCTCGACGGCGAGGAAGCCAGCTTCATCGTCATGGTCGACGGCCACAACGTGCTGCCCATGGCCACCAGCCAGGACCACAAGCGCGTCGGCAACCAGGACACCGGCCCGAACACCGGTGGCATGGGCGCCTACTCCCCTGCCCCGGTGGTCACCGCCGACGTGCACCAGCGCGTGATGGACCAGGTAATCTGGCCGACCGTGCGCGGCATGGCCGAGGAAGGCAATGTCTACACCGGCTTCCTGTATGCCGGCCTGATGATCGACAAGGCGGGCAACCCCAAGGTCATCGAGTTCAACTGCCGCTTCGGCGACCCGGAGACCCAGCCGGTCATGCTGCGCCTGGAGTCGAGCCTGGTACTGCTGGTCGAAGCCGCCTTCGCCAAGGCCCTGGACAAGGTCGAGGCCCAGTGGGACCCGCGTCCGAGCCTGGGCGTGGTGCTGGCGGCTGGCGGCTACCCGGGCGACTACGCCAAGGGCGCCGCGATCAGCGGCCTGGATGCCGCCGCCAAGCTTGAAGGCAAGGTGTTCCACGCCGGTACCGCGTTGAAGAACGGCCAGGTGGTCACCGCTGGCGGCCGCGTGCTCTGCGCCACCGCCATGGGCGACACCGTCGAGGCCGCCCAGCAGCAGGCCTACCGCCTGGCCGAACAGGTCAAGTGGGACGCCAGCTTCTACCGCACCGACATCGGCTACCGGGCCATCGCCCGCGAGCGCGGTGAGCACCAGCAGTAAAAAGGTACCGAACGGCCGTGGCGCTCCGCGCACGCGGCCTTCGGCTCGTCGTCAAGGCCCCGCCGGGGCCTTGCCTTCGCCTTGGCGCGCCGCGCATAGTTGTTATCCGGCACATTAGCTAAGAAGGGATTTCGTCGTGCGTCGGCTTCGGATTGCCATAGCCCTGATCGTCAGCCTGCTGACCCTGCTCTGCCTGCTCCCGGCACACGCCGAACAGGCCGCAGGCTGGTCGGCGCTGCTCGATGAACAGGGCAACCTGCAATTGTCCGATGTACGCTCCGAGCGTTACCGCAACCAGTTCAGCCCCCTGGCCCTCGACGAACTGGATGCCGCCCTCCCCGACCAGGCACTCTGGCTGCACTATCGCCTGGAACCGCACGACCAGGAGCAACTGGTCCGCATCTTCGCCCCCGACTTGTCGCGCCTGGACCTCTACGCCCTCGAAGGCGGCAAGCTGCTGCGCCAGTTGCACCATGGGCGCCAGGGCGATGGCCTGAGCCCGACCCAGCGCGGCCGGGACCATGTGCTGCCGCTGCCGCACAGCAGCCAGCCACTGGACATCTACCTGCGACTGGTCTCCGAACACCAGTTGCGCCCTGCCATCAGCGTCGAGTCCACCGCCCACGCCGCCGCCGACCAGCGCCAGTCGCTGCTGTTCGGCCTGCTGTTCGGCGGGCTGGTGATGCTGATCCTGCACAACCTGATCCGCTTCGCCTATTCACGCTCCAGCACCACGCTGGTCCTGGCGCTGTACCACGGCCTGATGCTGCTCAGCGCGCTGATCCTGCTCAATCTCACTGGCCCGTGGAGTCAGCTGTGGCACAGCGCGCAAACGCCGGCGGCCTACCTGACCCTGGTGCTGGCGGGCCTGGCCGGGCTGTACTTCACCCTGCATTTCTTCTCTCCCTGCAGTTCGGCGCGGCTCAACCGCCTGCTGCACATGGAAATGGTGGTGGCAGCGGTCAGCGGCATGGTGCTGCTGTTCGTCGACACGCTGCCGCTGAACCTGATGACCTACGCCCTGCTCGCACTGGGCAGCCTGAGCATGCTGCTGGTCAGCAGCTATCACTGGTACAAGGGCTACGGTCCGGCGCGGTTGTTCACCGTGGCGATGCTGGTATTCAACCTCGGCGGCCTGGTGCTGCTGCCGGCCCTGCTGGGCCTGACCCGCACCCCCACGCCCTGGCTGCTGTGCATCCTCATGGCGCTGACGGTGGTCAGCGGCCTGCTGCTCAACCTCGCGGTCAGCGAACGCCTGCGCCGGATCAGCGAGGAGCGTTTCCGCGCCAGCCGCGCCCTGGCCGCCAGCGATGCCGAGATCAACGCCAAGGCCGAGTTCCTGGCCAAGATCAGCCACGAGATCCGCACCCCCATGAACGGTGTGCTGGGCATGACCGAGCTGCTGCTGGGCACGCCGCTGTCGGTTAAACAGCGCGACTACGTACAAACCATCCACAGCGCCGGCAACGAACTGCTCACCCTGATCAACGAAATCCTCGACATCTCCAAGCTCGAGTCGCGGCAGATCGAACTGGACGATGTGCAGTTCGACCTCAATGCCCTGATCGAGGATTGCCTGAACATCTTCCGGGCCAAGGCCGAGCAGCAGAACATCGAGTTGATCAGCTTCACCCAGCCTCAGGTGCCCAGGGTCGTCAGCGGCGACCCGACACGCCTGCGCCAGGCCCTGTCGAGTCTGCTGGACAACGCCCTGAAAAACACCACCCAGGGCGAGATCCTGCTGGTGGTGGCCCTCGACCAACGCGGCGACAGCCCGCGCTTGCGCATTGCCGTGCAGGACAGCGGCGAGCCCATGCCGCCCGCCGAGCGCGATGCCCTGCTACAGGCCGAACTGCACAGCCGCCACTTCCTCTCCAGCAACAAGCTCGGCGGCCACTTGGGCCTGGTGATCGCCAAGCAGCTGATCGGCCTGATGCAAGGCGAGTTCGGCATCAAGACCAGCACCAGCATGGGCAACACCCTGTGGCTGACCCTGCCGCTGGACCCGCTGCGCCTGGAGCAGCCGGCCACCGACCTCGACAGCCCTTTGCGCGATGCGCGGGTGCTGGTGGTCGACGACAACGATACCTGCCGCAAGGTACTGGTGCAGCAGTGCAGCGCCTGGGGCATGAACGTCAGCGCGGTGCCGTCGGGCAAGGAAGCGCTGGCGTTGCTGCGTACCAAGGCGCACCTGCGCGACTACTTCGACGCGGTGCTGCTGGACCAGAACATGCCCGGCATGACCGGCATGCAGCTGGCGGCCAAGATCAAGGAAGACCCGAGCCTGAACCACGATATCCTGGTGGTCATGCTTACCGGCATCAGCAATGCGCCGAGCAAGATCATCGCCCGCAACGCCGGGGTCAAGCGCATCCTCGCCAAGCCGGTGGCCGGCTACACGCTCAAGACCACCCTCGCCGAGGAGCTCGCCCTGCGCGGCCGCGAGCAGACCGCGCCGCCGCTGCCGGCCGGCAGCCCGGTGCCATTGGACCTGCCCGGCGACTTCCGCATCCTGGTGGCCGAGGACAACAGCATCTCGACCAAGGTCATCCGCGGCATGCTCGGCAAGCTCAACCTCGAGCCGGACACCGCCAGCAACGGCGAGGAAGCCCTGCAGGCGATGAAGGCCAGGCACTACGACCTGGTGCTGATGGACTGCGAGATGCCGGTACTCGACGGCTTCTCAGCCACCCAGCAGCTGCGTGCCTGGGAAACCGCCAACCAGCGTCCGCGCACCCCGGTGGTGGCGCTGACCGCGCACATTCTCAACGAACACAAGGAGCGGGCGCGCCTGGCCGGCATGGATGGGCACATGGCCAAGCCGGTGGAGCTGTCGCAATTGCGTGAGCTGATCCAGTTCTGGGCGGGGCAGCGTCAGGTAGTGTCTGACCCGCTGGCCTGAGAGAAGCCCGCGCCCATCCCGCAGGTTCCGTGCTATACAGGTGCCACCTATCCCGTCGCGGACCCGCCCCCATGCTCCATGAGTTGTTCAGCGTCTACCTGAAGATGCTCGTGCTCTACAGCCCGTTCTTCGTGCTCTCATGTTTCATCGGCCTGACCCGCGGCCACTCCAGCAAGGAACGCAAGCAACTGGCCTGGCGGGTGGCCATTGCCACGCTGGTCGCCAGCGTGCTGCTGTACTTGTTCGGGCGGGTGATCTTCGGGGTATTCGGCATCACCGCCGACGCCTTCCGCATCGGCGCGGGCTCGGTGCTGTTCATCTCGGCGCTGGGCATGGCCCAGGGCAAGTCGGCTGTGCAGACTGACAACGTGCAGCAGGACGTGACCATCGTGCCGCTGACCATTCCGCTCACCGTCGGCCCGGGCACCATCGGTGCACTGCTGGTGATGGGGGTGGGCCAGCCGCACTGGGACGACAAGCTGCTGGCCATCGTCAGCATCGCCCTGGCCAGCTTCACCGTCGGCCTGGTGCTGTACCTCTCGCACCGTATCGAGCGGCTGCTCGGCGACCAGGGCCTGCAGATCGTCAGCCGCCTGATGGGACTGTTCGTCTGCGCCCTGGCGGCGCAGATCATCTTCACCGGGATCAAGGGCTACCTGCTGCCCTGACCCCGGCTTCGCTCAAGGCTTGGCGGGGTACCAGCGCGGCGTGTACACCCACTGGCCGCCATCGGCACGGGGGAAGGTGCAGGTGGTCGAGGAGCCGACCAGCACCAGGGTGCGCATATCGACCATCTCCGGCAGCAGCTCGCCCAGGGTCACCACCCGCAGCGCCTGCCCCGGCCGGCCGATATCACGGCCCAGCACCACGGGGGTGCCTGCGTCGCGATGGCGACGTACCACTTCCAGCGCCACGCCCAACTGATGAGGCCGGGCCTTGGAGATCGGGTTGTAGAACGCCAGCACCAGATCCGCCTGGGCGGCCAGGTCGAGGCGTTTTTCGATGATCGACCAGGGCTTGAGGTTGTCCGACAGCGACATCACGCAGAAATCGTGCCCCAGCGGTGCCCCCGCTTGCGCGGCGGTGGCCAGCGAGGCCGAGACGCCGGGCAGGATCTGCAACTCGACGCGCTGCCAGGCCGGGTCGCTGGACTCGTGCAACGCTTCGAGCACTGCGGCGGCCATGGCGAATACGCCCGGATCACCGGACGATACCACCACCACCGAACGGCCCTGGGCCGCCAGCTCGAAGGCATGGCGGGCGCGCTGCATCTCTTCGCGGTTGTCGGTGCAGTGCAGCACTTGATCGTCGCGGAAGGGGCCGGCCATGCGCACGTAGGTTTCGTAGCCGAGCACATCCTGCGCCCGCGCCAGCTCCGCCTTGACCGCCGGCACCATCAGCTCGGCGGCACCAGGGCCCAGGCCGATCACGGCCAGGCGCCCCCGGCGACGGCCAACGCGGTCGATGTCGACCGGTGCCGCGGCAACGGCGTGGGCGAGCCCCATGGACGAACCCACACGCGCTTGCGGCAATGCATCAGCCAGCATCCGCTCCAGGCTCTCGGCGGCCGGGGCGAAGCGCAGGGCGACGTTCAGCGCCCGGGCAGCCTCGTGCAGGGTCGGCTCCGCCATCTCGGCTTCGCTCGCCAGCAGGCAGGCCAACGCGGGCTCGGCGATATTCGCTCGCAGCAGTCCCTCCCGCACCTGTTGCGCCAGGTCAGCGCTGCCGGCTGTGACCGCCACCACCACGCAACGCGCATGGATCAGCAGTTCATCACGGCTGGCCGGACGCAGTGCGCTCCCCACATGGATGGTGCGCCGCGCATCGTCACCTGCAGGCAACTGCGCGTGCTCGAGCCACGGCGCGTCGCCTTCGACACGCACGGTTTCGCCCGCCAGCAGGTCGGAGACGAAACGCTTGCCCTGCTCCAGGTCCGCCAGTGCGTAGCCCTCGGGCGGGTTGAGCAGGCAAGTGCCGAAGCGCAGCTCGCCACTGGTGGTGATCGCCGCGCTGACACCCAGCGCCTCGCCGATTTCGCGGGCCATGACATTGACCCCGCCCAGGCCACCGAGCAGCGGCACCACGGCGCTGCCGTCCTCGGCCACGGCCAGCACCGGCGGCTCGACGCCTTTTTCGCTCAACAGCGGCGCCAGGGTGCGAATGACAATACCCGCCGCGCACAAGGCGATGATCGGCGTGTCTTGCTGATACAGATCGCGCAGGGTGTCGCCGAAGACTGCGTAGTATTGGTCGGCACCCTCCACACGCCCTTGCAGGCCATGGATCACGGCCTGTGGATAACGCTGCTGGATTCGCTGCGCGGTAGCCAAACTGCCCGGGCCGAGAATGACGATTGCCGGTGCCTTGATCATCCCTGCCATTTCTCACCCGGCACGATGATCAGCGAGAAATACGGCGAGGACTGCGGGTCGACTTCATCCAGCGCGACGATCTTCTGGTTGGCCATGGTCGCCCGCTCCACGTACAGCGCACGGCTATCCAGGCCCAGCTCGCCGAGCACCTGGCGCACTTTGGGGAAGTTGCGCCCCAGCTTCATGATCACTGCCGCGTCGGCAGCGGCCAGGCGCTGTTTGAGCTCTTCATGGGGCAGCACACCGGAGAGCACGGTGAGGGTCTGGTTGCGATACACCAGCGGCGCACCGAGTACCGAGGCGCCACCGAGCATCGAGCAGACGCCCGGAATCACCTGGGCCTCGTAGCGCGATGCCAGGCGATCGTGCAGGTACATGTAGGAGCCGTAGAAGAACGGGTCCCCTTCGCAGATCACCGCCACATCGCGGCCGGCATCCAGGTGCGCGGCAACCTGCAGACTGGCTTCGTCGTAGAAGTCGCTGATCACCTGCTCGTAGGAGAGCGGCGCGGGCAGCGCCTCGGTGGTCACCGGGTATACCAGGGGAAGCAGGATCTGTTCAGCTTGCAGGTGCGCCTCGATGATACCGAAGGCATTGCCGCGCTTGCCCTTGGCCACGAAGTACGCCACCACGGGGGCCTCGCGCAGCAGGCGCAGAGCCTTGACCGTGATCAGTTCGGGATCGCCCGGGCCCACGCCCAGGCCCAGCAGTCGTCCGCGTGCGTGCATCATTCCACCTCCGTGGCCAGGGCGTTGACCGCGGCGGCAGCCATCGCGCTGCCGCCCAGGCGGCCCTGCATGATCACGAACGGCACGCCACGGCTGTCGGCGGCGAGCATCGCCTTGGATTCGGCGGCGCCGACAAAGCCGACCGGGAAGCCGAGGATCAGCGCCGGTTTCGGCGCGCCGGCATCGAGCATTTCCAGCAGGTAGAATAATGCGGTCGGTGCATTGCCGATCACCACCACGCTGCCTTCCAGGTGCGGGCGCCACAGTTCCAGGGCCACCGCCGAGCGGGTGTTGCCTTCGGCCTTGGCCAGGTCCGGCACGCTCGGGTCGCGCAGGGTGCAGATCACCGGGTTGTTCGCTGGCAGCCGGGCGCGGGTGATGCCTTCGGCGACCATGTGCGCGTCACAGAGGATCGGCGCGCCCTTGGCCAGGGCCTCGCGGCCGGCGGTACCGGCACCTTCGGAAAACTGCAGGCCATCGATGGCCTCGACCATGCCGCAGGCATGGATCACGCGCACGGCGAGCTTTTCGAGATCGGCGGGGATCCGCTCGAGCCGGGCTTCCTCGCGGATGATCCGGAAGGAATTGCGATAGATCTCCTGACCATCGCGGATGTAGTCAATCATCAAGGTGCTCCGTCGGCAGGTCGAGCATGGCGCCTGCTTCTTCTGGGGTGAGGTCGGCGCCGCGCAGCCTGCCGAAACCCGGCAAGCGCGCGTCGCGCAAGTAAAGGTCATAGCGGCCCGGGGCGCGGGCCAGCAGGGTGGCCGGGGCCACATGGGCCATGGCGCAGGAACGTGGACAGGCGGACAGGTGCACGCTTCCCGGGGCGCCGTGGTGCAGCAGTGCGGCCAGGGCAATGGCATCGGCCTTGGTGTCGGCCTGGGCCTTGGCGCAACCGCTGGAGCCGGTGCAGGCGACGACCCGCGCCAGGGGATGTTCGTTGTCGCAGATCATGCCGGATGCCGTCAGTTGCGCGCGTGCGTTTTCCAGCTCGGTCGGTTCGAGGGAGGTCAGCACCAGGCTCTGCCAAGGCGTCAGGCGTAAGCTGCCATCGCCCAATTGCCGGGCGATGCGCGCGGCACTGCGCAACATAGCGGGCATCAGACGACCGAGAGGCGGCGCGGCGCCCAAGGCCACGCCCTGGCGCTGGAGCAGCACGCCCAGCCAGGGGCTGGTCGTCGCCGAGCGCTGCCAGGCCATCAATGTGGTGTCGATCTGGAGGGGCAGCCCTTCAAGGAAGTGCTCCACCGGGCACACCTGCAGCAATTGACGCATGCGAGACTGCTCAGGTGTCGCCAGGTCAAGGAAGCGCTCCAGCACTGCCCGCACCAACGCCAGTCCCTGCTCCACCGGTACCGCGCCCAGCGCCAGGCCATTCGACAGGCTGCTTGCGAGGCCGAACCGCAACCAGATGCGTCCTTCACGCTGCATCGCCGACAGCCACAGATCATGGGCGTGTTCGAGCATCGCAAGCGCTTCGCCACCATCGAGCTGCACGGCGAACTTGGCCGACAGCTTGTGAAACCGGGGTGTGCTTTCCAGCAGCTCGAGGATCTGCCCGGCCAATGGTCGGGTGTCGAACAGCATGGCCGGATCGAGGCCGGCCAGTGGGCTGAGCATGAGGTTGCGTACATCATCGCCCGCCGCGTCACGCGGGCCGAGCCCGGCGGCCAGCAGATGCTCGACCAGCCCACCGTGATCCTGGCCAATGCCACGGATCTGCAAGTTGGCTCGGTTGGTCGCCTCGATCACCCCGCCGGCGAAGCGCTCGGCGGCGTCGGCCACGGCATCGGCCTGGTCGGCCAGCAGCAGGCCGCCCGGTAGCTTGATCCGGCAAATGCCACCGTCGCGCGCAGCAACGATGCGCCACAACCCCGGGCAGGCCGAGGGACGGGGCGAAACTTCGGAGGACGGGGGCTGCGTCAAGGGGGTATCCGGCAATCGTGAAAGTGCGCTTCAGTGTAGAAGGCGCGGTATTATGCCTGCTTTGTCCGGCGGCATGAAAAACCGGTGGTCGAACGCTTAGACGAATCGCGGGGCAAGCCCGCTCCCACGCCCCCTCGTGGGAGCGGGCTTGCCCCGTGATCAATGATTGGTACGAGGAACAGATGGCCCCCTGGCTGACAGTAATAGGCATCGGCGAAGACGGCTTCAGCGGCCTGGGCAAACAGGCCCGGCGCGCTCTGCTGTCAGCCACGCGAATCATCGGTGCCCCACGCCAGTTGGCGCTGCTGCCCCGCTGCGTGACCGCCGAGCAATTGCACTGGCCCACCCCCTTCTCCCTGGCCCCGGTCCTGGCCCTGCGCGGCGAGCCGGTATGCGTACTGGCCAGCGGCGACCCGATGTTCTACGGTGTCGGCGCCAGCCTGGCGCGCCAGCTGCCCGCCGACGAACTGCAGGTGCTGTCGATGCCCTCCTCCTGTGCCCTGGCCGCCGCCCGCCTGGGCTGGCCGTTGCAGGAGGTACAGGTGGTCTCGGTGGTCGCCCGCCCGCTGACCGCGCTCAATGCCCATCTGCACAGTGGCATGCGCCTGCTGGTGCTGAGCAACGACGAAAGCAGCCCGGCATCCATCGCCGCGCAACTGCGCGACCATGGCTTCGGCCCCAGCCGTCTCCAGGTGTTCGAACACCTCGGCGGCCCACAGGAGCGCAGGCTGTGCGGCACCGCCGACGACTGGCCGCACGGCGACATCGCCACGCTCAACCTGGTCGCCATCGAATGCCAGGCCTCACCCGACACCCCACGTCTGCCTAGAGTAGCCGGCCTGCCCGACGGCGCCTTCCGTCACGACGGCCAGTTGACCAAGCGCGATGTGCGCGCTATCACCCTGGCCCGCCTCGCCCCGCAACCCGGCGAACTGCTGTGGGACGTGGGCGCTGGCTGCGGTTCCATCGGCATCGAGTGGATGCGCGCCCATCCCAGCTGCCGCACACTTGCGATCGAGGCCGACGAAGGCCGCCAGGGCTACATCGAACACAACCGCGACACCCTCGGCGTGCCCGGCCTGCAACTGATCCGCGGCAAGGCCCCCGAAGCGCTGGCCGGGCTGGAACGTCCCGACGCGATCTTCATCGGCGGCGGCGTCACCCGCGAAGGCGTGCTCGACCTGTGCTGGGAGCGCTTGCTGCCGGGCGGACGCCTGGTTGCCAACGCCGTCACGCTGCAAAGCGAGGTCGCCCTGGCGCAGTTCCGCGAGCAGCACGGCGGCGAGCTGACCCGCATCCATATCGCCCATACCCAGCCACTGGGCAGTTTCGACACCTGGCGCCAGGCCCTGCCGATCTCCCTGCTCGACGTGGTGAAGCCTCTCGATGCGTGAAGAAACCCGTGAACAGCCCGCGCCACTGCGCAGCGGCCTGACCACTGGCAGTTGCGCCACCGCCACCAGCCTGGCGGCGGCGCGCCTGCTGCTGACCGGGCAACGGCACGACGCGGTGGAGATCACCCTGCCCAAGGGCAAGGTGGTGCAGATGCGCCTGGAGTTCTGCCACCTCAAGGGCGACCTGGCCGAGGCCGGCACCCTGAAGGATGCCGGCGACGACCCCGATGTCACCCACGGCGCCCTGCTCTTCAGCCAGGTGCGCTTGTGCGCCGAACCTGGCGTTCGCTTCGTCGCGGGCGCGGGCGTGGGGACCGTGACTCGCCCGGGGCTGGTGCTGGCAGTCGGTGAACCGGCCATCAATCCGGTGCCACGCAAGATGATCAGCGACCATCTGCTGCAACTGGCGGGCGATTGCGGCTACCACGGCGGTTTCGAGGTGACGGTCAACGTGCAGGGCGGCGAACAGCTGGCCCTCAAGACCATGAACCCACGCCTGGGCATCCTCGGCGGGCTGTCGATCCTGGGCACCAGCGGCATCGTCCGGCCGTTCTCCTGCTCGGCCTACATCGCCTCGATCCACCAGGGCATCGACGTCGCCCACACCAACGGCTACACCCATATCGCCGCCTGCACCGGCAACGCCAGCGAAGACACCATGCGCCGGGTCTACAACCTGCCGGAGATCGCCCTGATCGAGATGGGCGACTTCGTCGGTGCCGTGCTCAAGCACCTGCGCAAGGTACCCGTGCCGCGCCTCACGCTGTGCGGCGGCTTCGGCAAGATCAGCAAGCTGGCCGCCGGGCACATGGACCTGCACAGCCGTCATTCGAGCATCGACCTGCCGCAACTGGCGGGCTGGGCGGCGGCCATTGGCGCGGACCAGGCCCTGCAACAGGCGATCGTCGCCGCCAACACCAGCCAGCAGGCCCTCGCCCTGGCGCATGCCTCCGGCATCGCCCTGGGTGACGAGGTGTGCCGCCACGCCCTGGTCTTCGCCCGCAGCGTGGTGCCGGCCCAGGTGCAGGTGGAAGTGTTCGCCATCGACCGCCAGGGTGGCATCGTCGGCAAGGCGGGTGTGGCATGAACGGGCGCATCCTGCTCCTCGGCGGCGTCACCGAAGCCCTGGCCATCGCCCGCCAGTTGGGTCCGCAACATGTCTACAGCCTCGCCGGCATCGGCCGCATTCCCCAGGACCTGGCCTGCCAGGTGCGAGTCGGCGGCTATGGCGGCGCCGAAGGCCTGGCCGAGTACATGCGCGCCGAAGGCATCGACCTGCTGATCGACGCCACCCATCCCTATGCCGCGCAGATCAGCCGCAACGCCGCCCTCGCCGCACACTGCGCCGGCATTCCCTGCTGGGCCCTGCGCCGTCCGGCATGGCAGGCGCAGCCCGGTGATGACTGGCGCGAAGTCGAGGACTGGGCCGGGCTGATCGCGGCGCTGGCCCCATTCGAACGCCCCTTGTTCACCCTGGGTCGAGAGCCCCTGCAACACCTGGACGAAATCCCGCCACACCAGTTCTGGACCCTGCGCGCCCTCGAGGCGTGCCCCGGCAATGACCGCTGCGAAGTGATCGGTGCGCGCGGGCCGTTCCTCATCGACGATGAACGTGCCCTGTTCGAACGTCGGCAGATCGACGTGCTGGTGAGCAAGAACAGCGGCAGCACGGCCACCGAGCCGAAGCTGGAAGTGGCGCGGGAGCGCGGGATTCCAGTACTGGTGCTCGAGCGGCCGGTGCTGCCGGAAGTGGATCGGGCATTTCACGATGCAGGGTCGCTGCTAGAGGCACTCGGCCTGTTCAAGGCCTGATGATGCTACGTATATCCCATTGACATATCCACTCCTGGAATTAAACTCCGGACATACATTTGCGCTTTCAAGGAGGCCCATCATGGAGCAAGGTGCAGTCTTCAAAAGCAACCGCAGCCAGGCTATCCGCATGCCAAAAGCCCTCGCCCTTCCAGAAGACGTCACCCGAGTGGACATCGTCGCGGTGGGCCGTTCCCGTATCATCTCGCCTGCCGGCGAAAGCTGGGACAGCTGGTTCGAGGGTGACGATGTGAGTTCGGACTTCATGGCGAGCAGGGAACAGCCAGCCGACCAGGAGCGCGAAGGATTCTGATGCTCAGGTACATGCTCGATACCAACATCTGCATTTTCACCATCAAGAACAAGCCACAAGTGGTGCGCGAGGCATTCAATCGGCACCACGGCCAGTTGGCCATCAGCACGGTAACCCTGATGGAGTTGATCTACGGTGCGGAAAAGTCCGCCGCGCCGGAGCGTAATCTGGCCATTGTCGAGGGGTTCGCCGCACGGCTCGATGTGCTTGACTACGACATTCAGGGCGCAGCTCACACCGCGCAGCTACGTGCGGAACTGGCCAAGGCCGGCACGCCCATCGGCCCCTACGACAGAATGATTGCCGGCCACGCCCGCGCGCGCGGCCTCACGCTGGTGACCAACAACCTGCGCGAGTTCCAGCGTGTTCCGGGGCTGCGTGTGGAAGATTGGGTGACACATCCACGCTGACGGTCGCGAGATAGCCCTGTGCCTTGATCCTGCCGTAAAATCACCTCTCCCCTTCTGGAAGGCTCCTCCCATATGGAAATGCAATGGTGGATCTGGCTCGTCTTCGGCGTGGCCCTGATCCTGCTGGAACTGGTACTCCCCACCTTCTTCATCCTCTGGTTCGGCATCGGCGCCGTGCTGGTGTCGCTCGTCTCGCTGCTCGCGCCCAGCCTGCAACTCGATATGCAGGGCCTGCTGTGGGTGGTGTTCTCATCGATCACCACCGTGCTCTGGTTCAAGGTGTTCCGCCGCAAGAAGCCAGACGTGCGCTGGACCGCCGAGAGCGTGATCGGCGAGGTCGGCCTGCTGACCGCCAACGTGTCGCAGTTCCAGAAAGGCCGGGTGCGCTTCCAGAAACCGATCCTCGGCAACGAGGAATGGACCTGCGTCGCCGACAGCGACATCCCCGCCGGCGAGCGCGTGCGCCTGGCCGCCATCGAAGGCAACACCGCCCGGGTCACCCGGGCCTGAATCCGCACTAAAAGGAAGTTCGCACCATGACCAGCCTCATCGTCGTCGGCACCCTCGCCGCATTCGTTCTCATCACCGTGTTCAAGGGAGTGCGCATCGTGCCTCAGGGCGAGGAGTGGATCGTCGAACGCCTGGGCCGCTACCACAGCACCCTCAAGCCGGGCCTGAACATCGTCATCCCGTACATGGACGTAGTCGCCTACCGCCTGCCGACCAAGGACATCATCCTCGACGTGCAGCAGCAGGAGATCATCACCAAGGACAACGCGGTGATCGTCGCCAACGCCCTGTGCTTTGCCAAGGTGGTCGACCCGCAGAAGGCCTCGTACGGCGTACAGAACTTCTCGTTCGCCGTCACCAGCCTGACCATGACCTCGCTGCGCGCCATCGTCGGCGCCATGGACCTGGACGAAGCGCTGTCCAGCCGCGAGCAGATCAAGGCGCGCCTGCGCGAGGCGATGTCCGAGCAGACCGAAGACTGGGGCGTGACCGTGCGCTCGGTGGAGATCCAGGACATCAAGCCCTCGCCGAGCATGCAGACCGCCATGGAACGCCAGGCGGCTGCCGAGCGTGAGCGTAAAGCCGACGTGACCCGCGCCGAAGGCAACAAGCAGGCTGCCATCCTCGAAGCCGAGGCGCGCCTGCAGGCGGCCAAGCTGGATGCCGAGGCCCAGGTCAACCTGGCCGAGGCATCGGCGCGGGCGATCACCCTGGTCAAGGAAGCGGTGGGCAGCGAGACCGTGCCGGCCATGTACCTGCTGGGTGAGCGTTACATTGGCGCGATGGAGAACCTGGCGAGCAGCGACAATTCGAAAGTGGTGGTGCTGCCGGCTGACCTGCAGGAAACCGTGCGTGGACTGCTGGGGCGTGGCAAGGTCTGATAACGCCGGGGCGCTTTGCGCCCCTTTCGCGACACGAGGCCGCTCCCACAGTAATTGCGCCAGCTTTTAGCATGTGAGCAAGACAGTTGCTCCCACAGGGAAACGTATCCTCCTGTGGGAGCGGCCTTGTGTCGCGATGGGCTGCGCAGCAGCCCCTGGTGCGGCACTTCACCGCACCCCAGCTTTTTTACCTATACTCCGCCGTACAATAGCCATCACGATTCCTGACCGGATCTCTCCATGCCCCCACGTCGGCACATCGCCTGGATAGCCTGCTTCGCAGTGCTGTTCAACCTGCTGGCCATGCCGCTGTCTTCTGCCGCGCCCAAGGGCCCGGCCGAACAGCTGCTGTGGGGGGCTTTCTGTTCCAGCATGGCCAACAAGGCCAAGGTCGATGTCCAGGCCCTGGCCAAGATCGACCTCGGTCCGCAAAGCGACGACAGCGCCAGCATGATGAACTGCTGGTGCTGCCTGGGTGCCGCGCCCTTGCTGGCCCTGCCCAGCTATACGCCGCAGTTGCACAACCCGCCCGTGCTGCCAGCGGGGCACTCGCCGCAACTCGCTGACTACCAACCCACGCCGCGCCAGCTATGGCCCGCGCTCAATCCCCGTGCCTCTCCTCCGGCCTGAGTTCACTACGCTGTCCGCCTGAACCTCAACAGATCGGAGACTCACCCATGCTCAAGCAAGCCCTTGTCCTGGCCGCCCTGCTGCTGCCCGGTGCCTACGCCAACGCCCACGAGTACAGCAAAGGCGACCTGCACATCGCCCACCCCTGGTCGCTGGAGCTGCCGCCGAACGCGCCCAACGTCGCGGCCTATTTCGTCGTGCACAACAACGGCAAGACCGACGACCGTCTGCTCTCGGCGGACACGCCGATCAGCGCCGACGCCCAGCTGCACGAGCATGCGATGAGCGCCGCCGGCGCCATGAAGATGCAACAGGTGCAAAGCGTGGTGGTGCCCGCCGGCAAGGACCTGACCTTCGCCCCCAGCGCCTACCACGTGATGATCATGCAGCCCAAGGATCGCAGCCTGCTGACCGACGGCAAGCGCTTCCCGCTGACCCTGCACTTCGAGAAGGCCGGTGACATCACCGTCGAAGTCGCCGTGCAGAAGCAGCCACCGGCCGAGCAGGCCGCGCACGAGCACGCGCACTGACCTGATCGACTGACTGGCGCTCGCCATGAGCCTGCCGCGCTACAGCTCCGTCCGCACTACCCGCCCTGATCGCAGGCGCGTCGGTGGCGGCTGGCTGAGCCTGTTCGCCATGTGGATGATCTTCATCGGCCCGCTGGTTTCCCAGTCGATGCCAATGGAGCACCACGCCGGCATGTCCATGCCCATGGACATGAGCATGCCGATGGCGCACGGTCACGACGAGCACCACGGCCACGGCAACGATGGCCAGTTGCATGTGATGTGGGAGAAGTGTGGCTACTGCAGCCTGCTGTTCAACTGCCCCGCCCTGCCCCAAAGCCTCAGCCCGCTCAGCGCGGGCAGCGTCACCCCACCCACCCACCTCACCGTCGCCACGCGCCAGGGCCATGCCCGGCAGGCTGTATTCCCCGGCGCCCGCAGCCGCGCACCGCCCCGATCGATCGTCGCCTGAACACCACACGCTAAACGCCCGAAGCCAGGAGGCTTCGCGCTGACTCATGACTGATCGACTGGAATCATTATGTCCGGCTGCACCCCTGTTTTTGCCCTTTCCCTGCGCGGCACCATCGCCGTGCTCTGCGGCTCGCTGCTCGCGCCACTGGCCCTTGCCGCCGAAACCGGCCACGAAGGCCACATCCACGATACGGCCGAACTGAGCCCGACGGTGATCACCGCCATCGCCCCGAGCTCGCCGCTGACCGTGGTCACCAACCCCAAGGATCCGCGCCAGCCCGTGCCGGCCAGCGACGGCGGTGACTACCTCAAGACCATCCCCGGGTTCTCGGTGATCCGCGCTGGCGGCACCAATGGCGACCCGGTGCTGCGCGGCATGTTCGGTTCGCGCCTGAACATCCTCACCAACGGCGGCATGATGCTCGGCGCCTGCCCGGGCCGCATGGACGCGCCAACCTCGTACATCTCGCCGGAAACCTACGACCGCCTCACCGTGATCAAGGGCCCGCAGAGCGTGATCTGGGGGCCGGGCGGCTCCGCTGGCACCATTCTCTTCGAGCGTGAGCCGGAGAAGTTCGGCGAGTTGGGTAGCCGGGTCAACGGCAGCGTACTGGCTGGCTCCAACGGCCGCTTCGACAAGGTCCTCGACGCCGCGGCCGGCAACCAGCTCGGCTACGTGCGCTTCATCGGTAACCAGTCGCACTCGGACGACTTCGAGGACGGCAACGGCGACACCGTGCCGTCGCGCTGGGACAAGTGGAACGGCGACGTCAGCCTCGGCTGGACCCCGGACGCCGACACCTTGCTGGAACTGACCGCTGGCAAGGGCGACGGCGAGGCTCGCTCCGCCGGACGCGGAATGGACGGTTCGCAGTTCAAGCGCGAAAGCCTGGGGCTGCGCTTCGAGAAGTCCAACCTGGGCGAGGTGCTCGACAAGGTCGAGGCGCAGGTCTACTACAACTACGCTGACCACGTGATGGACAACTACACCCTGCGCACTCCGTCGGGCACCGGCATGATGGGCATGCCCATGGTCAGCAACGTCGACCGCCGTACCATGGGCGCACGGATCAAGGCCACCTGGCGCTGGGCCGACGTGCAACTGATCAGCGGCATCGACGCGCAGACCAACGAACACCGCCAGCGCGGCGGCATGGGCGTCAACGCGCACAAGGGCCAGCCCTGGACCAAGGACGCCGACTTCCACAACTACGGCGCCTTCGGCGAGCTCACCTGGTATGCGACCGGTGAGGATCGCCTGGTCACCGGCGCCCGCCTGGACCGTGCCTCGGCCCGCGATTTCCGCAAGGGCAGCGCCACCGAAGGCGACACCCGCGCCGACACCCTGCCCAGCGGCTTCGTGCGCTACGAGCACGACCTGGCGGCGATTCCGGCCACCACCTACATCGGCCTCGGCCACACCCAGCGCTTCCCCGACTACTGGGAGCTGTTCTCGCCCAAGCGCGCCCCGGCCGGCTCGGTCAACGCCTTCGACGGCATCAAGCCGGAGAAGACCACCCAGCTCGACTTCGGCATCCAGTACCGCGACGAGCGCCTGGAGGCCTGGGCCTCGGGTTATGTCGGGCAGGTCCGCGACTACATCCTGTTCGACTACCAGCGCAACATGATGGGCTCGCTCACCTCCCAGGCGCAGAACGTCGACGCCCGCATCATGGGCGGCGAACTGGGCGCGGCCTACAAACTGACCGAGAACTGGAAGGCCGACGCCACCCTGGCCTACGCCTGGGGCAAGAACAGCAGCGACGGCAAGGCCCTGCCACAGATGCCACCGCTGGAAAGCCGCCTGGGGCTGACCTACAGCCGCGACACCTGGAGCGTCGGTGCCCTGTGGCGCCTGGTCGCCGAGCAGAACCGCATTGCCAAAAACCAGGGCAACGTGGTCGGCAAGGATTACGACACAAGCTCAGGCTTCGGCGTGTTCTCGCTCAACGGCGCCTACAAGGTCAACAACAACCTCAAGCTCAGCGCGGGCGTCGACAACCTGTTCGACAAGGCCTACGCCGAGCACCTGAACCTGGCCGGGAACGCCGGGTTCGGCTACCCGGCCAGCGCCACGGACCCGGTGAACGAGCCAGGCAGGACCTTCTGGACCAAGGTCGACTTCAGCTTCTGACAACAACAAACGGGCGCGGGACCTGACCGCGCCCACTTAAGGTCTACGGGAGGCTCTAATGAGCAAACCAAACGTTTCCTTCTACAACCTTGCGTGGCGCTGGCATTTCTATGCCGGGCTGTTCGTGGCGCCATTCATGGTCCTGCTGGCGCTTACCGGGATCATCTACCTGTTCAAGCCGCAACTCGATCCGTTGATGTACCGCGAGCTGATGGTGGTCGAGGCCGGCCATCACCGACAGGGCGCCGACACGCTGCTGGCCAACGTGCGCCAGGCTTATCCACAAGGCCAGGTGGGACAGTATCTGCCGCCGGTGAGCGCCGAGCGCAGCGCACAGTTCGTGGTGCATGACGGCGGGCGCGAGCTGAATGTCTTCGTCGACCCGTACAGCGGCAAGGTACTGGGCGACCAGGATGGCAAACAGAACCTGCAGGCCATCGCACGCGCCTTGCATGGCGAACTGATGGTCGGCACGGTCGGTGACCGGCTGGTGGAACTGGCGGCGGGCTGGGGCATTGTCCTGGTGGTGTCCGGGCTCTATCTCTGGTGGCCACGCGGGCGCAGCAGCGCGGGCGTGCTGTGGCCACGTTTCAGCGCGCGCGGCCGCTTGCTGTGGCGCGACCTGCATGCCGTCACCGGTTTCTGGGGCTCGGCCCTGCTGCTGTTGATGCTGCTCAGCGGCATGACCTGGACCGGGCTGTGGGGCAAACAGTATGCCGACCTGTGGAACCGCTTCCCGTCGGCCATGTGGAACGACGTGCCCAAGTCCGACAAAGAAGCCCGCGACCTCAACAGCGCCCACCGCCAGACCGTGCCGTGGGCGATGGAGAACACGCCGATGCCAGTGTCCGGCGCCCATGCCGAGCATGCCGGGCATCACATGATGGATCACGCCCCGGCGGCGCCGCAGGTGAGCCTGCAGCAGGTCGAGAACATCGCCAATCTGCGCGAGGTCGAGCCGGGCTACAGCATCACCCTGCCAAGCAGTGCTGACGGGGTGTTCACCATTGCGGTATTCGCTGACGATCCGCGCAACGACGCCACCCTGCATGTGGACCAGTACACCGGGAAGGTGCTGGCCGATGTGCGCTGGCAGGACTACAGCCCGGTGGCACGCGCCACCGAGCTTGGGGTGATGCTGCACGAAGGCAAGATGTTCGGGCCGCTGAACCAAATCGTCATCCTGCTGGTGTGCCTGATGATCCTGCTGGGCTCGGTGAGCGGGCTGGTGATGTGGTGGAAGCGCAAGCCCACGGGTGGATTGGGCGTGCCGCCGCTGCGTCATGACCTGCCGCGCTGGAAGACGGCAGTGGGGGTGATGGTGGTGCTGGGCGTCGCCTTCCCGCTGGTGGGGATTTCGATGGTGGTGATGTGGGGGGTGGATAGCCTGGTGGTGAGACGCCAGATCATGGTCAGGGCCTGATATCGCAATCGCGGGGCAAGCCCGCTCCCACGCCTGCCCTGTGAGATCAGCGTGGAAGCGGGCTTGCCCCGCGATGAGGCCGGCACCAACAACCATTGATTCCCGTCATGTCGAGCACCGCGCTGTACCGCCAAGATCGTGCCGATCTGCCACACCCGCGATTGGAACGCGACGTGATAGCCTACGCGGCTTTCGCTCACAAAAAGACTGACCCTCAATGGAATGCAGCCTATGACCCGGACCTCCCAGACACCCTCCGAAGAGCAGCACCTGCAACGCAACCTGACCAACCGTCACATCCAGCTCATCGCCATTGGCGGCGCCATCGGCACCGGCCTGTTCATGGGCTCGGGCAAGACCATCAGCCTGGCCGGCCCGTCGATCATCTTCGTCTACATGATCATCGGCTTCATGCTGTTCTTCGTCATGCGCGCCATGGGCGAGCTGCTGCTGTCGAACCTCAACTACAAGTCGTTCATCGATTTCTCCGCCGACCTGCTCGGCCCCTGGGCCGGCTACTTCACCGGCTGGACCTACTGGTTCTGCTGGGTGGTCACCGGCATCGCCGACGTGGTGGCGATCGCCGCCTACACACAATTCTGGTTCCCGGACCTTCCGCAGTGGATACCGGCGCTGAGCTGCGTGGCCTTGTTGCTGTCGCTGAACCTGGTGACGGTGAAGATGTTCGGCGAAATGGAATTCTGGTTCGCCCTGATCAAGATCATCGCCATCATGGGCCTGGTCGCCACCGGCCTGTACATGGTTATCACCGGCTTCCAGTCGCCGAGCGGCCATACCGCCACCCTGGCCAACCTGTGGAATGACGGCGGCATGTTCCCCAACGGCCTGCTCGGTTTCTTCGCCGGCTTCCAGATCGCCGTGTTCGCCTTCGTCGGTATCGAACTGGTGGGCACCACAGCCGCCGAAGCGAAGAACCCCGAGCGCACCCTGCCGCGGGCGATCAACTCGATCCCGGTCCGCATCATCGTGTTCTACGTGCTGGCGCTGATCGCCATCATGGCCGTCACCCCATGGCGCGACGTGGTGCCGGGCAAGAGCCCGTTCGTCGAGCTGTTCGTGCTGGCCGGCCTGCCGGCGGCGGCGAGCATCATCAACTTCGTGGTGCTGACTTCTGCGGCCTCGTCGGCCAACAGCGGCGTGTTCTCCACCAGCCGCATGCTGTTCGGCCTGGCCCAGGAGGGCGATGCGCCCAAGGCGTTCGAGAAACTCTCGCGCCGCGCGGTGCCGGCCAACGGCCTGTACTTCTCCTGCACCTGCCTGCTGCTGGGCGCGGTGCTGATCTACCTGGTACCCAATGTGATCGAAGCTTTCACCCTGGTGACGACGGTGTCGGCGGTGCTGTTCATGTTCGTGTGGACGCTGATCCTGCTGTCGTACCTGAGCTACCGCAAACAGCGCGCGGCGCTGCATGAGCAGTCCACCTACAAGATGCCCGGCGGGCGTTTCATGTGCTACGTGTGCCTGGTGTTCTTTGCCGGCATTCTGGTGCTGTTGAGCCTGGAGGCGGATACGCGCTCGGCGCTGGTGGTGACGCCGATCTGGTTCGTGATTCTGGCGGTGACCTATCAGTTCGTGCGCAGCAGGCGTCAGCCGCGTACCGCCGTGCGTGGGGCGTCGAACAACTGATCCTGAACCCATCGCGGGGCAAGCCCGCTCCCACGCCTGCCGTGTGAGGTCGGCGTGGGAGCGGGCTTGCCCCGCGATGAGGCCCGCTAGCCTTGCTCCAACCCTTCAAGCACGGCTTCGGCCAGCGCCAGGCCTTTCTCCAGCGAGTTCTCCGTCGCCGTCAGCAAACTGCGCAACGGCTCCCCCGCCTTCTCCAACGCGGCAGCATTGGTCTCATACGCCGCCTTCAACGCCGCCACGGCGCACACCAGCGCATCCTCGCTATCAACGCCAGCACGTACCGAGAGAATCGGATCATGGGCGTGATTGCAGGTGCCAAAGTGGGAACAAGCGGTGACGGGACGTGATTTGCGCGGGGTGAGGTTGACCAGCGATTCCTGGTTCATGGCTGCACCTCTCGATGAAAGGTGGCGATCTCGACAAATACGAACGGTGGATCTGGAACGATCTTCTTGAGCATGGTGCGACTCCTTGCAGCCTTCTGAAGTGTATCTCCGTGCCCATACGCCAATATGGGTGGACGGAGCCGTGCGGGTTGGCGTTGCCGGTCAGAAGGTCCGGTGAGCCCGAAGGCTCCCACACACGGCTCCGCCCATAACGGGTGCAACCATGCAGGACACGCTATCGCAGGTGCGATGTGCCCGGTTCTGACAGCGGGACGCCAATCCCGAACCGCAGAAACTACTGCGGTGCGGCACGGTACTCAAGTACCGCTTATGTGTCAAAAGTGTTCATCGCCCCCGACCCAATCCTGTGCAAGCCCAACCTGCAAGCACCATCCTGGCTCCTCCTCGCGCCCCGATTCGTCGCACAACCGCTCTACCAAGCACCTTCCATCGCTCGGCACAGCCTTTGCACTCTCCGACTAGGCCAACACCCACCATCACATCGGAGTGAGCACATGAAGCGACGCAGTCTGATCAAGGCCTTTACCCTCAGCGCATCGATCGCCGCGATGGGCCTGAGCTGGAGCATCCAGGCCGCCGAGACCATCAAGGTCGGCATCCTGCATTCGCTGTCGGGGACCATGGCGATTTCCGAGACCTCGCTCAAGGACATGGCGCTAATGACCATCGACGAGATCAACGCCAAGGGCGGGGTCAACGGCAAGCAGCTCGAGGCGGTGGTGGTGGACCCGGCGTCCAACTGGCCGCTGTTCGCCGAGAAGAGCCGCCAGCTGCTGACCCAGGACAAGGTGGCGGTGGTGTTCGGCTGCTGGACCTCGGTGTCGCGCAAGTCGGTGCTGCCGGTGTTCGAGGAGCTCAACGGGCTGCTGTTCTACCCGGTGCAGTACGAGGGTGAAGAGATGTCGCCGAACGTGTTCTACACCGGCGCCGCGCCTAACCAGCAGGCAATCCCGGCCGTGGAATACCTGATGAGCGAGGACGGTGGCGGCGCCAAGCGCTTCTTCCTGCTGGGCACCGACTACGTCTACCCGCGCACCACCAACAAGATCCTGCGCGCCTTCCTGCACAGCAAGGGCGTGGCCGACAAGGACATCGAAGAGGTCTACACGCCGTTCGGCCACAGCGATTACCAGACCATCGTCGCCAACATCAAGAAGTTCTCCGCCGGCGGCAAGACGGCGGTCATCTCCACGGTCAATGGCGACTCCAACGTGCCGTTCTACAAGGAGCTGGCCAACCAGGGGCTGAAGGCCACCGATGTACCGGTGGTGGCCTTCTCGGTGGGTGAAGAGGAGCTGCGTGGCATCGACACCAAGCCGCTGGTGGGGCACCTGGCGGCGTGGAACTACTTCGAGTCCGTGGATAACCCGGTGAACCAGAAGTTCGTCGCCGACTGGAAGGCCTACGCCAAGGCCAAGGGCCTGCCGGGGGCCGACAAGGCGGTGACCAACGACCCTATGGAGGCCACCTACGTAGGTATCCACATGTGGGCGCAAGCGGTGGAAAAAGCCAAGTCCACCGATGTGGACAAAGTGCGTGAGGCACTGGCCGGGCAGAGCTTCAAGGCGCCGTCGGGCTTCACCCTGACCATGGACAAGACCAACCACCACCTGCACAAGCCGGTGATGATCGGCGAGATCCAGGATGACGGACAGTTCAGCGTGGTGTGGCAGACCGAGGAGCCGCTGCGGGCGCAGCCTTGGAGCCCGTTCATTCCGGGGAATGACAAGCGGCCGGATTATGCGGTGAAAGGTAATTGAGTGACCAGGGGCCGCTTTGCGGCCCTTTCGCGACACAAGGCCGCTCCCACAGGTAGATCGCGTTCCAATGTGGGAGCGGCCTTGTGTCGCGATCGAGGGCGAAGCCCTCGCCTTACCCTGACTACACAGGAATAACTAATGCTCAGATTCCTGCTCACCCTCTTGTTGTTACTGCCCCTGGCCAGCCACGCCAGCGAAGGCGAGTTCTTCCTCAGCGCCAAGCCCGCCGACCAGGCGCGCCTGCTCGAAACCTGGGCCGCGCAACCCGATGCCGCCCGCCTGCCGCTGCTGGACAACCTGCGCCAAGGCCGCATCGCCGAAAACGACACCCGCAAGCTGCGCCTGAACAACCGCCTGCGCGGCCTGATCGACAACGCCCTGGCCAGCCATCGGCTATTCAGCGACCAAGCCAGCATCCGCCTGGCCGCCGCCCAACAACTGCAAAAAACCGCACAACCGGCGCAAATGGCCTTCCTCGACCGCCGCTTCGCCAGCGAACCCGACGCCGCCGTGCACGCGGCCCTCGGCCTGGCCCTGGCCAACCTGCAACTGGGCGCCAGCGAGCCCGCGGTACGCCTGGCCGCCGTGCGCCTGCTCGGCGAAACCGGCGACCCACTGGCCCGCACCCGCCTTGAAGCGCTACTACAACCCGACGCCGAAACCGACGCCGCCGTGCGCACCGCCGCCGAAACCAGCCTGGCCCAGGTACAGCGCAAGCTGCTGGTCGGTGAATTGCTCGGCCAGGCCTTCAGCGGCTTGTCGCTGGGTTCGATCCTACTGCTGGCGGCGCTGGGTCTGGCGATCACCTTCGGCCTGCTCGGGGTGATCAACATGGCCCACGGCGAGATGCTGATGCTCGGCGCCTACAGCACCTACATGGTCCAGGTGCTGCTGCAACGCTATGCCCCCGGCGCCATCGAGTTCTATCCGTTGATCGCCTTGCCGGTGGCCTTCGCCGTCAGCGCGGGGGTCGGCATGGCGCTGGAGCGCACAGTGATCCGTCACTTGTATGGCCGGCCGTTGGAAACCCTGCTGGCCACTTGGGGCATCAGTCTGATCCTGATCCAGGCCGTGCGCTTGATCTTCGGCGCGCAGAACGTCGAGGTGAGCAACCCGGCCTGGCTGTCCGGCGGCATCCAGGTGCTGCCCAACCTGGTGCTGCCGTACAACCGCCTGGTGATCATCGGCTTCGCCCTGGCGGTGGTGCTGCTTACCTGGCTGCTGCTCAACCGCACGCGGCTGGGCCTGAACGTGCGCGCGGTCACCCAGAACCGCAACATGGCCGCCTGCTGCGGGGTGTCCACCGGGCGCGTCGACATGCTCGCCTTCGGCCTCGGCTCCGGCATCGCCGGGCTCGGCGGCGTGGCCTTGAGCCAGGTCGGCAACGTGGGGCCGGACCTGGGCCAGAGCTACATCATCGACTCGTTCCTGGTGGTGGTGCTCGGCGGTGTCGGCCAACTGGCCGGCAGCCTGTGGGCGGCCTTCGGACTGGGCATCGCCAACAAACTGCTGGAGCCGCAGATCGGTGCGGTGCTGGGCAAGATCCTCATCCTTGCGCTGATCATTCTGTTCATCCAGAAGCGCCCGCAAGGCCTGTTCGCCCTCAAGGGACGGGTAATCGACTGATGAACCAGCCATTGATTGTCACTGCCACGCGCAAGACCGGCACCCGGGTTTCAATGGCCGTCGGCGCCGTTGTCGTCCTGGTGCTGCTGGCCCTGCCGCTGCTGTCGCTGCTGCCCGACGGGCACGCCTTGCAGGTCTCGGCCTACACCCTGACCCTGGTCGGCAAGGTCCTCTGCTACGCCATCGTCGCCCTGGCCCTGGACCTGGTCTGGGGCTATGCCGGGTTGCTGTCGCTCGGCCATGGCCTGTTCTTCGCCCTGGGCGGCTACGCCATGGGCATGTACCTGATGCGCCAGGCGGCCGGCGACGGCCTGCCGGGGTTCATGACCTTCCTGTCGTGGAGCGAGCTGCCCTGGTACTGGGCCGGCACCCAGCATTTCGCCTGGGCGCTGTGCCTGGTGGTGCTGGCGCCGGGGCTGCTGGCGCTGGTGTTCGGCTTCTTCGCCTTCCGCTCGCGGATCAAGGGCGTGTATTTCTCGATCATGACCCAGGCCCTGACCTTCGCCGGGATGCTGCTGTTCTTCCGCAACGAGACAGGCTTTGGCGGCAACAACGGCTTCACCAGCTTCCGCACCATCGTCGGTTTCGACATCGCCGCCCAGGGCACTCGGGCCGTGCTGTTCCTGCTCACGGTCGGCCTGCTGCTGGGCAGCCTGTTCCTGTGCTGGCGCCTGACCCAGAGCAAGTTCGGGCGCCTGCTCACTGCCGTGCGTGACGCCGAGAACCGCCTGATGTTCTGCGGCTACGACCCGCGTGGCTTCAAGCTGCTGGTATGGGTGCTCAGCGCCGTGCTGTGCGGCCTGGCCGGGGCGCTGTACGTGCCGCAGGTGGGCATCATCAACCCCAGCGAGATGTCGCCGACCAACTCCATCGAGGCCGCCGTGTGGGTGGCCCTGGGCGGGCGCGGCACGTTGATCGGGCCTCTGCTCGGCGCCGGCCTGGTCAATGGCATGAAGAGCTGGTTCACCGTGGCGTTCCCCGAGTTCTGGCTGTTCTTCCTCGGCGCGCTGTTCATCCTCGTCACCCTGTACCTGCCCAAGGGCGTGGTCGGCCTTGTGAAGAAAAGGAGCCAGCCATGAGAAGCGTGCCCCCGGTGCATCCGGAATTCATGCTGGAGCCGATCTTCGACCAGATCGGCAGCGGTCGCGAGGCGATCGGCCTCGGTCGGCGCCGCGAGACTGGGCTCGACACCCGCCACGGCACGGTGCTGAGCCTGGAGGGCATCAGCGTCAGTTTCGACGGCTTCAAGGCGCTCAACGACCTGAACCTGTACATCGGCGTCGGTGAGTTGCGCTGCATCATCGGCCCCAACGGCGCCGGCAAGACCACGATGATGGACGTGATCACCGGCAAGACTCGGCCCGACACGGGGACCGCGTTTTTCGGCGACACCCTCGACCTGACCCGCATGAGCGAATGCCAGATCGCCCAGGCCGGCATCGGCCGCAAATTCCAGAAGCCCACGGTGTTCGAGGCGCTGACGGTGTTCGAGAACCTGGAGCTGGCGCTCAAGGCCGACAAGTCGGTGTGGGCAAGCCTGGTGGCGCGGTTGTCCGGCGAGCAGCGCCAGCGCATCGAGGAGGTGCTGACCACCCTGCGCCTGCTGCCCCTGGCCCAGCGCCAGGCGGGGCTGTTGTCCCATGGACAGAAGCAGTTCCTGGAGATCGGCATGCTGCTGGTGCAGGAGCCGAGGTTGCTGCTGCTCGACGAGCCGGTGGCGGGGATGACCGATGCCGAGACCGCGTTCACCGCCGAGCTGTTCCGCTCCTTGGCGGGCAGGCATTCGCTGATGGTGGTGGAACATGACATGGGCTTCGTCGGCAGCATTGCCGACCATGTGACGGTGCTGCACCAGGGGAGTGTGCTGGCGGAAGGGTCGCTGGCGCAGGTGCAGGAGGATGAGCGGGTGGTCGAGGTGTATCTCGGTAGATAGGCCCGCTCCCACGAATTGAACGACTCAAGGGCAGAACATGCTGAAAATCGACACCCTGCACCAATACTACGGCGGCAGCCACATCCTGCGCGGTCTGTCCTTCGAGGCCAAGGTCGGCGAGGTCACCTGCCTGCTGGGCCGCAACGGCGTGGGCAAGACCACCCTGCTGCGCTGCCTGATGGGCCTGCTGCCGGCCCGCGAGGGCCGCGTGGAATGGGAAGGCAAACCCATTACCACGCTCAAGCCCCAGCAACGGGTCCAGGCCGGCATCGGCTACGTGCCGCAGGGCCGCGAAATCTTCCCGCGCCTGACCGTCGAGGAAAACCTGCTGATGGGCCTGTCGCGGTTCCCCGCCCGCGAGGCCCGGGAAGTGCCAGCCTTCATCTACGAACTGTTCCCGGTGCTGGAGCAGATGAAGCAACGCCGTGGCGGCGACCTCTCCGGTGGCCAGCAGCAACAGCTGGCCATCGGCCGCGCCCTGGCCAGCCGCCCGCGCCTGCTGATCCTCGACGAGCCCACCGAAGGCATCCAGCCGTCGGTGATCAAGGAAATCGGCGCGGTGATTCGTACGCTCGCCGACCGGGGCGACATGGCCATCCTGCTGGTGGAGCAGTTCTACGACTTCGCCGAGGAGCTGGCCGACCAATACCTGGTCATGGCCCGCGGTGAGATCGTCCAGCGCGGCCGGGGTGAAAACATGCAGGCCGAAGGTGTGCGCGGCCTGGTTACCATTTAATCTGCAGCCACTTCCCTTGCGAGACGCTGTCATGAGTTACCAGATCCGCGACGCCCTGATCGACGACATGCCGGGCATCCTCGACATCTACAACGACGCCGTGGCCAACACCACGGCGATCTGGAACGAAACCCCCGTGGACCTGGGCAACCGCCAGGCCTGGTTCGAGGCCCGTGCGCAGCAGGGCTATCCGATCCTGGTGGCGGTGGACGACAGCGGCGTGCTGGGCTATGCCTCATTTGGCGACTGGCGGCCGTTCGAGGGCTTTCGCCACACCGTCGAGCATTCGGTGTACGTGCGTGGCGACCAACGCGGCAAGGGCCTGGGCCCGGTGTTGATGGACGCGCTGATCGAGCGCGCGCGCCACTGCGACAAACATGTGATGGTCGCCGCCATCGAGAGCGGCAACGCCGCATCGATCCGCCTGCACGAACGCCTGGGCTTCAGCATCACCGGGCAGATGCCGCAGGTGGGGGTGAAGTTCGGGCGCTGGCTGGACCTGACCTTCATGCAGCTTTACCTGGATGACAACACCCTTCCCCCTTCAAGGACCTGAAGCCAATGAACACCGCCCAGCTGCACCGCGTCACCCACGAAGGCCTGGCGTACTACCGCGACGGGCTGGTGGCCCTTTTGCTGAATGCGGTGCGCCAGGGCGCGTCGGTGGGGTTTCTGGCCGATATCGACGAGCAGCAGGCCAAGGCCTACTTCGATGAGGTGAAGGCAAAAATGGCCGGTGGCGAGCAACTGCTCTGGGTCATTGCCCAGGGGCAGGAAGTGCTGGGCAGCGTGCAGTTGGGGTTGTGCCTGAAGCCCAATGGGCTGAACCGGGCCGAGGTGCAGAAGTTGCTGGTGCACAGCGATGCTCGGCGGCGTGGGCTGGGGCAGCAGTTGATGGGGGCCCTGGAGGCCGAGACGCGGCGGATCGGGCGGGGGATGCTGTTTCTCGATACCGAGGCGGGGTCTGGGGCCGAGGCGTTTTATCGGGCGCAGGGGTACAGCAAGGCGGGGGAGATTCCGGATTATGCCTGCGGACCGGAAGGGGTGTACCGGGCAACAGCGTTGTATTTCAAGGTCCTGGCGCCGGCTTCAGAACGGCGTTGATGCAATCGGGAAGTGTCAGATTTTTTGTGTGCGGGCCGGTAACGGCCTGCCGTCAGGCAGGCCCTGACTTTCACCAGGTCGGCCTGATGAACCGATCTCCGTACAAAATCGCGAATTGATTCATCGCACTTTTCCAATCATGCGCCGCTGAGCCCCAGTTCGCCGTGATGTTTCGCAGCCCCAGCCAGATCAGCTTGGTAGCTGCGTCATCGTTCGGGAAATGGCCTCGGGTCTTGATGATCTTGCGCAGCTGGGCATTGATACTCTCGATGGCGTTGGTGGTGTAGATCACTTTCCGGATGGCTGGTGGGAAGACAAAGAAGGGAATCACTCGATCCCAGGCGCGTCTCCAGGCCGCAACGACCGTTGGATACTGCTTGCCCCAGGGCCCGTTTTCAAACTCATCGAGTGCCTGCTCAGCCGCTTCGGCGTTGATGGCCTGGTAGATCGGCTTGAGCGCCTTGGCCAGTGCCCGCCGCTTGTCCCAGGCTGCAAAGTCCAGGCTGTTGCGGATCAGGTGCACGATGCACGTCTGCAGCGTCGTCTCTGGAAACACGGCGCTGAGAGCCTCTGGCATGCCTTTGAGGCCATCGGTCACGGCAATCAGCACATCCTCGACACCACGTGTCTTGAGATCGTTAAAGACCTTCATCCAGAACTTCGCACCCTCGGTGTTCTCGATCCAGATGCCCAAGATATCGCGCGTCCCGTCGGGTAGAACGCCCAGCGCCAAGTAAATGGCCTTGTTGCGCACCAAGCCTTCTTCGCGGATCTTCACCCGCAGTGCATCGAAGAAAATGACCGGGTACATGGGCTCCAGTGGCCGCTGCTGCCACGCGCCAATTTCTTCCATGACCTCGTCTGTCACAGAGCTGATGAAGTCGGGTGAGACCTCTGTTCCATACTGCTCGGACAGAAAGGCTCGGATCTCTCTGACCGTCATGCCACGGGCGTACATGGCGATGATCTTGTCATCGAAACCGGTGTACCGCCGCTCATGCTTGGGGATGAGAATGGGCGCAAAACTGCCGTCTCGGTCACGAGGAATTTCCAGCCGCAGCGGGCCATCGCCGGTCAAAACCGTCTTGCCACTCTTGCCGTTACGCTGGTTGGTTTCATCCTCTGGGCGCTGCGCGCCCGGCGGATAACCCAGGTGGTGGCCAAGTTCGGCGTGCAGAGCGCGTTCGATCAAGGCCTTCTTGAACGCCGCAGAGGCATCCTCGATAGCCTCTGCGGTCATCAGGCCCTCACCGAACTGCTCCAGCAGCTCTTTGGGGATTTTGGGCAGGTCACGCAAGGGTTTCTTTTTGGTTGGCATACATGCACCTCTTACTCATGTTATGCCCGAACACAAAATTTCTGACACCCTCTGCAATCGCGGGGCAAGTCCGCTCCCACGAAGCACCTCGATGCCTGGCGTGGGAGCGGGCTTGCCCCGCGATGCTTTTACTCTTATATCTGGGTAAACCTGCCCAACCGCTGCTTCAACATGCTGTTCTCGCTACGCAACTGCTGCACTTCCTCCAGCAACTCCAACGCCAGCGCCACCCCTTCCCACTCCAGCTCCAGCTCCTGATGCAGCTTCACCGCGCGCTTCAGCGTCACCGGCGCGCGGTCATCGAACACCCACTCCTCGGGCGTTCGCCCTGACGGTTCGACAATGCCGTGCTCGACGATCTCGATCACCCAGTCGGCCGATACATTGGCCTCCTGGCACAGGGTACGCATGTCCAGTTGAACGATCAGGGTGCTGCTCATGATCACTTACTCCATTGAGTCCTCGGATTGAACGCGGCTTTCTCGGAGAGCTGGGTCCACAGTTCGCGCGCGGCAGCGTCGGACTGGGCGGGCATGACCACCTTGAGCTGGGCGTACAGGTCGCCGCGCTCGCCCTGCTTGTTCAACAGGCCCATGCCCTTGACCCGCAGGCGCTGGCCGCTCTGGCTGTCCGGGCGGATGGTCAGGTTGATCTTGCCGGTCAGGGTCGGCACGGCCACCTTGGCGCCGAGCGCCGCTTCCCACGGTGCCAGCGGCACGGTGATGATCAGGTCATGGCCTTCGACATCGAACAGCGGGTGCGGAGCCATGCGGATGGTCAGGAACAGGTCGCCGTTGGCGCCACCGCCCACGCCGGGTGCGCCCTGGCCCTTGAGGCGGATACGCTCGCCGTCGGTCACCCCGGCGGGGATCTTCACGTTCAGCGTTTTCGTGGTGAACCCGGTACGCTGCCCGGCGCCGTTGGTCTGCGGCACCTGGAAGCTGATCTGCTTGGATTCCTTGTTCAGGGTCTCTTCGAGGAAGACCGCCAGTTCCAGTTCCACGTCCTGCCCTCGCCTGCCGGCACTGCGTTGCTGCCGGCCACCGCCGCCACCAAAGGGGTTGCCGCCCCGGGCGCCGAAGATCGAGCTGAAGAAATCGGAAAAATCGCCACCCTCGAAGCCACCGCCACCACCGCCGCGGGACTCCCAGCCAGGCGGCGCCTGGAACGGCCGGCCATGCTGGCCGCCGTACTTGCGGATTTCGTCGTACTCGGCGCGCTTGTCCTTGTCGCCAAGCACTTCGTAGGCCTCGTTGGCCTCCTTGAACTTGTCCTCGGCGTCACGCTCCTTGCTGACGTCGGGGTGATACTTGCGCGCGAGCTTGCGGTACGCGGCCTTGATCGCCTTCTCGTCCGCGCTCGCCTCGACGCCGAGTATCTTGTAATAGTCTTTGAAGTCCATCTATGGATCACCGATGTGAATGTACGTATTGCTATTGAAGATTGGGGTCAAGCATAGCCTTTCAAGGTTCATTCGGGGTTGCGCTATCGCAGACGACCGGTCTTGATTTAGTCGCAGACTGGCATAAACTGCGCGGCCGTTTTGCCTCCGGAAGCTCTCCTTCATGTCTGACGTATCCCCGGCCCGTGCCCTCGGCATCGACTTCGGCACCTCCAACTCCACGGTCGGCTGGCACCGCCCGGGCGTCGAATCGCTGATCGCCCTGGAAGACGGCAAGATCACCCTGCCGTCGGTGGTCTTCTTCAACATCGAGGAGCGTCGCCCGGTGTACGGCCGCCTGGCCCTGCACGAGTACCTGGAGGGCTACGAAGGCCGCCTGATGCGCTCGCTCAAGAGCCTGCTGGGCTCCAAGCTGATCAAGCACGACACCAGCGTGCTGGGCAGCGCCCTGCCGTTCAAGGACCTGCTGGGCATGTTCATCGGCGAACTGAAAAAGCGTGCCGAAGCCGATGCCGGCCGCGAATTCGACCAAGTGGTGCTGGGCCGCCCGGTGTTCTTCGTCGACGAAGACCCGGCCGCCGACCAGGAGGCCGAGGACACCCTGGCGGAGGTGGCGCGCAAGATCGGCTTCAAGGACGTGTCGTTCCAGTACGAACCGATCGCCGCGGCGTTCGACTACGAGTCGGGCATTAGCCGTGAAGAGCTGGTCCTGATTGTCGATATCGGCGGTGGTACCTCGGACTTTACCCTGATCCGCCTGTCGCCCGAGCGTCACCTGGTGGCCGAGCGCCAGAGCGATATTCTCGCCACCGGCGGCGTGCACATCGGCGGTACCGACTTCGACAAGCAGCTGAGCCTACAGGGCGTGATGCCGCTGTTCGGCTACGGCAGCCGGATGAAGAGCGGCGCGCTGATGCCCACCAGCTACCACCTCAACCTGGCCACCTGGCACACCATCAACGCCCTGTACTCGCAGAAGTCGCAACTGGCCCTGGGCAGCATGCGCTATGACATCGAGGACACGCTAGGCATCGACCGCCTGTTCAACCTGATCGAGCAGCGCGCCGGGCACTGGCTGGCGATGGAAGTGGAAGCCAGCAAGATCGAACTGACCGAGCGCGACAGCCGTCGCATCGACTTCGGCCGGATCGAGCCTGAACTGTCGGCCGAGCTGACCCGGGCGCTGTTCGAAGACGCCATCGGCGGGTTGCTGGAGCGGGTGCGCGGCAGCGTGACCGAGCTGCTGGCCAAGGCCGGCGTGAGCGAGGTGCAGGTGGACACGGTGTTCTTCACCGGTGGTTCCAGCGGGATTCCGGCGCTGCGCAACAGCGTGGCGGCGATGCTGCCCAATGCGCGGCATGTGGAAGGCAATATCTTCGGCAGCATTGGCAGTGGGCTGGCGATCGAGGCACGCAAGCGTTACGGCGCCGCCTGAGCCATCCCGGGGCCGCGTGGCGGCCCCGGCAATCCTTCAGACCAACTCCGCCCGCTTCAACTCACTCTTCAGGTAAGCGTAATAGATCGGCCCCGCCACCACCCCCGGCAAGCCGAATGCCGCCTCGAACACCAGCATCGCCAGCAACAGCTCCCAGGCCTTGGCACTGATCTGCCCGCCAACGATCCGCGCGTTGAGGAAGTACTCGACCTTGTGGATAACAATCAGATACCCCAGCGCCGCCATCGCCACCCAGATCGACAGCGACAAGCCGACGATGGTGATCAGGGTGTTGGACATCAGGTTGCCGATCACCGGCAGCAGCCCGAGCAGGAAGGTCAGCACGATCAGCGTCTTGGTCAACGGCAGGTGCACGCCGAACAGTGGTAGCACCACGGCCAGGAAGATGCCGGTAAAGAAGGTGTTGAGCAGCGAGATCTTGATCTGCGCGAAGACGATGTTGCGAAACGCCTGCACCAGCAGGCTCAGGCGCTCGAACAGCGCCGCCGCCAGGGGCTTGCGCCGGGAGATGTCGGGGATGCGCTGCAGGGCGACGATGGCGCCGAGGATCATGCCGATCAGCAGGGTCACGAACATGTGCGCCATGCCCTTGCCCACCAGTTGCAGGTCGCTGAGGTGGCTCTTGATCCAGTCGCCGATGGCCACCTTGAACTCGGCGGCGCTGGCCGGCAGGTAGGCTTCGATGAACGGCGGCAGCTGGCCCCGCGCGCGCTCGACCAGGCCCATGAACTTGTCCAGCGAGGCGCCGGGGTTCTCGGCCTCGTGCAGCAGGAAACTGAAGGCGCCGGCGATCAGCAACGTCAGCGTGCTCACCACCAGGGTGCCGAGCAGCGCCACCGCCAACCAGCGTGCGCGCTGCCCGGCGATCAGCGGTTGCAGGCGCGGGGTGAGCATGTTGACCAGCTCGTAGACCAGCAGGCCGGCCAGCAGGCTCGGCAGCAGCTTCATCGGCAGCGCCAGCAACAGGCCCGCCATGACGATGATCCAGCTGGCCAGGGTGACCTGGCGGGGAGTGAAAGTCATACAGCCTCAACGGCAGACAGCGGAAAGTCCCGCAGTCTGCCAGCCTTCACGGCAGAGGCATAGGCGCAGGTCATTTCTTCTTCAGGCAGTCACTCATGAAGGTCTTGCGCTCATCGCCCTTGAGCGCCTTGGTAGTGGCGTCGGCGTTGCAGGTCTTCATCTTCTCCTGCTGGGTGGCGGCTTTGGCCGGCTCGGCCTTTTTCAGGCAGGTGCTCATGAACGCCTTGCGTTCATCGCCCTTGAGCGCCTTGGCGGTGGCGTCGGCGTTGCAGGTCTTCATCTTTTCCTGTTGCGCGGTGGCGGCGAACCCTTGGCCCGCGATCAACAGGCCCACCAGCAGCAGGGGTACGTGCAGCAGCTTCATGGAGTGGTCTCCTTGCCTGCGCGCCGGATGCGCGCTCGTCGCAGCTGAGTGTAGACAAGAATTCTTACATCTCTGTCCGTGCCCGCCGCCGGTACTGCTCCGGGGTGCAATTGGCCTGGCGCTGGAACATGGCGATGAAGGCCGAAGCGCTGCTATAGCCGAGGTCGAAGGCGATGGCCTGGATCGGCGTGCCCGCCTCGAGCGCCTCGATAGCCCGCAGAAAGCGCAGTCGCAAGCGCCATTCGCCGAAGCTCATCCCCAGCTCCCGCAGAAACTGCCGGGCCAGGGTACGCTCGCTGACATGCACCTGCCCGGCCCAATGGGCGAGCGGCCGGTTGTCGCCAGGCCCCGCGTGCAACGCCTTGAGCACCTGGCGCAGGCTGTCGCTGCGGGCGAACGGCAAATAACAGGTCTGCGTCGGCGCCAGGCGCAGTTGGTCGATCAGTACCTGGACCAGGCGCTGGTCGCGCTCGTCCTGGGCGATGTGCAGGTCGCGGCGGGCGAAGTCGCCAAGGATCGCCTTGAGGATGTCGCTGATCACCAGGCTGCAGGGCTGCGCCGGCAGTTCAGCGCACAAGCTGCGCTCCAGATAGACCGAACGATAGATGATGGCCTGGGGGTTGTAGCAGCCATGCTCCGTCTCCGGCGGCACCCAGACAGCGTAGTGCGGGGGCGAGATGAAGCGCTGGCCCTCGACGTCCAGGTGCATCAGGCCATGGGAGGCATAGTTGAGCTGGCCCCAGGGGTGACGGTGCGGCGGGCTGTGGGTGTCGGCGCCGAATTCGTCGTAGCGGAAGTAGACCGGTGCGGGGAGCCGGTCGAACCGGGGGATGTCGAGGAACTTGCGGGTCATGCTGTCTGCTTCGCGGGACGGGTTGTCTGGATGGAAGTATAGGCATTTGGACAGACAAGCGATAATGGCCGCCACGTGGGAGCGGGCTTGCCCCGCGATTGCACCCGCCCGGCCAACATCATTTCCTGGCCTGGCGCAATCGCGGGGCAAGCCCGCTCCCACGGGTCAACCGCAACTCGAGAATCATCATGAACTACCTCTTCCCCCTCATCGCCATCCTCATCTGGGCCGGCAACACCGTGGTCACCAAGATGTCCGCCGGGGCCATCTTCCCCGCCGAGATCGGCTTCTACCGCTGGCTGCTGGCCGGCCTGCTGTTCACCCCTTTCCTGCTGCCACAGCTCTGGCGCAACCGCACGGCCATCCGCCCGCACCTGGGCAAGATCTTCGTGCTGGGCGTGCTGGGCATGGCCATCTACCAGAGCCTGGCCTACTTCGCCGCCGCCATCACCAGCGCCACCAACATGGGCATCATCCTCTCGTTGATGCCGCTGATGTCGCTGGCCCTGTCCATTGCCTGGCTCGGTCAGCGCCTGACCTATGGCGCGCTGCTGGGCGCGCTGGTGTCGTTCTTCGGCGTACTGGAGGTGGTCTCGGCCGGGCAACCCGGCGTGCTGCTGCACCAGGGGTTGAACGCCGGCGACCTGATGATGCTGGTGGCCACTTTCGCCTATGCGCTGTACAGCTTCCTGTTGAAAAAATGGCAGCTGCGCCTGCCGCCGTTGCAGTTGCTGTACCTGCAGGTGCTGGTGGCGATCCTGGTGTTGCTGCCGCTGTTCCTGCTGTCACCCAAGACCGGGTTGAACGGCCACAACATTGGCCTGGTGCTGTATGCCGGCCTGCTGGCCTCGATGGTCGCGCCACGGGTGTGGATGCAGGCGGTGCACCGTCTGGGGCCAAGCCGGACCACGCTGTTCTTCAACCTGCTGCCGGTGGTCACGGCGGTGATCGCGGCGGTAGTGCTGGATGAGCAGTTGGCCAGTTATCACTTGGTTGGCGGTGTGCTGACGCTGGTTGGCGTGCTGCTGGCCGAGCGTTGGACCACTCCGGTACGGCGTTAGCACTCGGGAAGGGCTGCAAAGCAGCCCCAGGCTTCTCACAGCCCCGCAGCCTTGAGCCGTGCGGCATGCTCGGTGAACAACCGCACCGGCTCGGCACCCTTGCCCACCGCGCCCAGCGACTGATTGACGATATCCAGGTGATCGAGCGGATAGTCGTCCCCGATCACCAGACCCAAGTGCGAGCTGAAGCGCCCGACCATGCCATCGCACTGCCCCTTCTCTCGGACGAAACTGCGGGCGAACAGCCGGCAAAATCGGTTGCTGCCGTCAAACCGGTTCAAGCCTTGGTCGGTGCGCCCTGGCTGCAGGGTGCCGGACCAGGAGTAGTAGCGAACACCGTTCACCTCAGCCGGCCCTTCGCCGCCCCAGACCTCGGGCAGCCCCTGTGGATAAGCCTGGTTGAACAGCGCCACCCCGGCACTGGTCAGCGACTGATGGGAGGCGTGCACGTCGATCGGCAGCGGATCGCGGCGCCATCCGGTCTCCAGCCAACCCAACAGCACAGCGAAGCCATGCAGCACGGCCTTGAGGAGGCGCCCCCGCACAGAGTCACCAGGTGCCGTGCGTTCGAGATGGTCGGCCAGCTCCGAGCCATGGTTGGGGCCGGCCACCGACGTCACCGAAGCCACCCGGTCAGGCCGCTTCGCCGCCGCATAGCGGGCACTGAGGGCGCCCTGGCTGTGACCGATCAGGTTGACCTTGTCGGCCCCCGTGCGCTGACAGATGTCCTCGATGATGCCGAGCAGCTGCTCACCCCGCACTTCGCTGGAATGCAGCGGCGACACCTGCACCGGGAATACCTGCGCGCCGCCCCGGCGCAATGCCGGCACGATGCCGAACCAGTAGGGATACACCAGCGCCCGCACGAACCCGAGCATGCCCGGCACCAGCACCAGTGGATAACGCGTGGCCAGCTCCTGACTCATCCCCCTTGCCCTCATCCGTGAACAGACCGGTCCACCCTACAGCGCGACCGGCGACAAGTGCAATCGAACTCCCGGCGCGCCGCGCGGTTCCAAGCAGAACAGACCCTGAGCAAGGAGCGGGACCATGTACAAGCGAACCCTGGCCATCCTTCTGGCAAGCGCCACCCTAGCCGCCTGCGGCAGCCGCCCGGAAAACCCGGTGGACTACGTCACCTACCGCGACGAACCGCTGGTCAAGCAGGTTGAGCACGGCATGACCATGCAAAAGGTCATTGCCATCGGCGGCAGCCCGTCCAACGTCATCGACCTGCCCCACGGCGGCACCTGCAATGACTACATCCTCAACCGTGATGGCCACCAGCAGCCCTACTACGTGCGTTTCGACGCCACCGGCCATGTCGACGCCAAAGGCTTCAAGACCTGCAAGCAACGCCAACAAGACAGCGACGCCGTACACGGCGCATGACACACCATGACTACCCTGATGCTTTCGGAGATGAACATGAGCGTTGAACTGACCGATGTGAAGACCCTGCGCGAACGTGCCCGCCAGCATGTCGAGCAAGGCGCGGTGACCGAGGGTTACCACGCCGATCGTGAAAAGATCCTGCGCCTGCTCAACGAGTCGCTGGCCACCGAGCTGGTCTGCGTCCTGCGCTACAAGCGTCACTACTTCATGGCCAGCGGCATCAAGGCCAGCGTTGCCGCCGCGGAGTTCCTCGAGCATGCCAACCAGGAAGCCGAGCACGCCGACAAGCTGGCCGAACGCATCGTGCAGCTGGGCGGCGAGCCGGACTTCAATCCGGACAACCTGACCAAGAACTCTCACGCGCAGTACGTGGCAGGCAATTCGTTGAAGGAGATGGTGCTGGAGGACCTGGTGGCCGAGCGCATCGCCATCGACAGCTACCGCGAGATCATCCAGTACATCGGCGACAAGGACCCGACCACCCGGCGCATCTTCGAGGACATCCTGGCCCAGGAGGAAGAGCACGCGGACGATATGTCGGACCTGTTGCAGGGGCTGTGATACCTGGGGGCGCTGTGCGCCCCTTTCGCAAAGCCGCTCCCACAGGTCAAGCATATGACTCAAGATCGACGCTTTGCCTATGGGAGCGGCCTTGCGTCGCGAAAGGGCCGCAAAGCGGCCCTATTTCTTGCCCTTCACCGCCGCCGGCGCCTTGCCAGCGCGCATCTGCTGCAACAACGGCGTGCACTGGTTGGGTTCATCCCCGCTGCTCGGCGCGATCAGCGCCAGCAGCCCCGCCGCCGGCCCGGCCACCACGCCAAGCGCCACCATTCCCGCGCCACGCAGCGCCAGCGGCACCGCCTGCACGCCGGCACTCGGCTTGGCGAACGGTCCGCGCACATACAATGGCGAACGCAGCGAGAACAGACGCAGGCCCTTGGACTCCGGGGTGATCTTCAGGTCCAACTGCTCGCTGGCGAAGTTGGCCGTACCGTTGATGTAGATGATCGCGTTCTCGGTATCGAAAACGAACAAGCGGCTGGTGGCCAGGCCATCCTTGATCCCGACATCCGCTGCGGCACAATTGATCTTCACATCTTCGTCGCCAAACAACTTGCCGATCACGTAGTTGCCCACGTTCAGCCCAGCGATCTCCATCAGGCTGCGGCTGATTGCGCCATCGTTGATCAGCAGGCGTAGATCCCCGTTGGAAGTGCCCAGCAGCGCGGCCACCGAGTTGCCCCGGCCACTGATGTCGGCATCGCCGTTGAGTTCGCCGAAGCTGGTCTGCATCGGCGCGAAGCTGGGGAACAGCTGCTTGAGCTTGAAGCCACGCGCGGTCAGCCGTGCACGACCCTGCAACGGCGCGCTGCGCCCGTCCAGGCGGATGTTGGAATCGAGGTTGCCGCCGGCCACGCCGAAGCGCAGCGGCTCCAGACGCAGCAGGCCGTCCTCGAGGATCACATGGGCGGACAGGTCGTTGAACGGCAGCGTCTCGCTGTGCACGATGCGCTTGCCGGCGAAGGTCACATCGGCGTCCATGGCCCGCCAGCGCTCGGTGCGGAATTCTTCGACCGGCAGCACCTTGCCGGCCGGCTGCTTGCTGGCACCGCCGCGGGCCTTCTGCTCGCTGTTGGAATCGGCGCCGATCAGTGGCGCCAGGTCCTTGAACAGCAGTTGGTTGGAGACCAGGTTGCCGGAGAGCTTCGGCCGGGGCTGGCTGGCGACAAAGACCAGGTCGCCGTGAATGTCGCTGTCGCCGATCTTGCCGTTGAAGCCCTCGTAACGGAACTGCGCGCCGCCGGCGGCGTGCAAGTTGGCGGTCAGATGACCATCGGTGGCGTACGGCGGCGTATCGGGCAAGGTCACGCCGGTCAGCGGGTAGAGGTTGCCCAGGCTGTTGCCGGAAAGCTTCAGGCGCAGGTCGAGGGCGCCGAGGTTGCGTGGATCGGTCAGGGTCCCGGCCAGCGCGACCTGGGTATCGCCGATACGCACATCGGCCTGCAGCGGAAACGGCTGGCTGGCGTCCTGCAGCGCCAGCAGGCCGCCGATCTTGCCGGTGCCGGCCACCGCCAGGCCCTTGTAGCGGCCCTGGGCCTTGAAGCCGAAGGCATAGTCCTGGGCATTGCCGGCCTTCTCGGCGCGGGCCTTGCCGACGATGTCGCTGAACGGGATCGGCTTGCCCAGCGGATCGACCTGCACCTTCATGCTGGTCTTCAGCGTCTGGTCGTCGAAGCTGACGTTGCCCTGGTCGAAGCCGATGGCGCCGATGTCCAGCTCCCACTTTGACGGTGCCTCGTTCTCATCCTTGGGCCCGAAATCGAACACCCAGTTGGCCCGGCCATCGGCCAGCCGGGTAAGGCTGGCGCTGGGCTTGACCAGGTCGATGCGCGGGATACTGATGCGCTGGACGATCAGCGGCAAGGGCGCCAGGCGAAAGTCCACACGCTCGAGGGCGACCATGCGCGGCGCCTTGAGCCAGTCGGGGTTGCCCAGGGTGAGGTCCTCGGCGCTGAAGTGCGGCCAGGGCACGAAGGCCCGCCAGCCGCCTTCCTCGGGTTCGGTGCGCCAGTGCACGGCGAGGTTGCCGTTGATCGCGAAGGGCCGCTGCAGCGCTTCGGAGACTTTCTCGTTGAGCAGCGGCTTGACGCGGTTCCAGTCAAAGGTGGCGATCACCACCACCAGGATCGCCAGCAGGGTGGCAAGGGTGGCGAAGGTCCAGATGAGGATTCTGGCAGGGCGCGTCATTGCATGGTTCTCCTGACTGCATGGCACTCATTATGTCGGACTGATGAAAAACCGCCGGGTTTAATCCGTGCGCCATGATAACCAGGATTTTCCTGACGCCTTTCTCAGCTTTTCGTCCACGGACAGCGGCAGTGTTACCGGGGATCAAACGTGCCTCAGTGTTTGATAAACACCTGAAAACACTGATCCAGAGCCCTCCACGCACAGTATCAATCCTGTCGATTGTTACCATTATCCTGATGAACTTTTCTCTGGAGTTACCAGGCGTAGCATTGGCTTCGTACCCACTTTCCAGCCCCCCGAGGAGCACCGAACCATGAAACGCCATCTGCTGCTGAGCCTGACCCTGTCCGTACTTGCCGCCAACGCCTTCGCCCTGCCAGCCGAAGACCAGCACCTGAGCGCCGAATCGCGCTCCAGCGCCGCCACCGTCAGCCAACCGCTGAACACCTTGGCAGAAGGTGGCGCCGAGCGCCTGCAGGAGCGCGCAGGCCGTGTGGCCGAAGGCGGCTCCGAGCGTCTGCTCGAACGTAACAACCGCGTCGCCGAAGGTGGCTCCGATCGCTTGATCCAACGCAATGACCGCGTTGCCGAAGGTGGCTCCGATCGCTTGATTCAACGCAATGACCGGGTTGCCGAAGGTGGCTCCGATCGCTTGATTCAACGCAATGACCGGGTTGCCGAAGGTGGCTCCGATCGCTTGATTCAACGCAATGACCGGGTTGCCGAGGGTGGCTCGGATCGTCTGATCCAACGCAATGACCGTGTCGCCGAGGGTGGCGCCGATCGCCTCAACGAACGTAACAACCGTATCGCCGAAGGTGGCTCGGATCGTCTGGTCGAACTCAGCCGTGTGAGCTGATCGCCATGGCCGAGAACAACAACCCGCCCCACTGCGCCTGCTACCCTCCAAGCCCGGTCCATTGACCGGGCTTTGTTTTTTTATCCAGAATGCCCAGCCGTACCGTCATAGAATCCTGCCCCATGCTGCCGCGCGCCGAACAGAAGCTACAGACCCGCCAGGCCCTGCTGGATGCCGCCTGCCTGCTCATGGAGAGCGGCCGTGGCTTCGGCAGCATCAGCCTGCGCGAGGTGGCCAAGGCCGCGGGCATCGTGCCCACCGGCTTCTACCGCCACTTCCCCGACATGGATGCGCTGGGCCTGGCCCTGGTTGCCGAGGTGGACACCACTTTCCGCCAGACCATCCGCCTGGTACGCCACAACGAATTCGAGCTGGGCGGCATCACCGACGCCTCGGTGCGCATCTTCCTCGACGTGGTCGTCGCCCACCGGGCGCAGTTCCTGTTCCTCGCCCGCGAGCAATACGGCGGCTCGCAGCCAGTGCGCCAGGCCATCGCCCGCCTGCGCCAGGACATCAGCAACGACCTGGCCACGGACCTGGCACGCATGCCGCGTTGGCAGCATCTGGACGGCGCCGCCTTGGCGGTGATGGCCGACCTGGTGGTCAAGACCGTGTTCGCCACCCTGCCGGAACTGATCGACAGCCCTGAGTCGGGTCATCCACAGGCGCTGACGCCCCAGGAGAAGATCACCCAGCAACTGCGCTTCATCTTCGTGGGCGCGCGGCACTGGCAGGGGCTGGGCAATCCCGGCTGACGCGCCCACGAAGCACTTGTTACATCTGCTACCATGGCGCCCTGCCCGACCGTCACGAGCGCGACCATGTCCGACCCCCGCCCCGCATTGACCCGTTTCCAACAGCACTTCGCCGAGCGCATCGTGCCGCTGTGGCAGGGCCCTGGCTGGAACGCCGACATGGCCCTGCCGTACGAAGCCCTGGACACCCAGCACCGGCCACTGCCGGTGCAACGCTACCGGGCCATGGCCTGCGCCCGCCAGCTGTACCTGTTCAGCAGCCGCATCGGTCAACCGGGCGCCGCCGAACGCGCCGCCGCGCTGTTCCGTTCGCTGCAGAAGCACTTCCACGACGCCGAGCACGGCGGCTGGTTCTACAGCATCGACGCGCAGGGCAAGCCGTTGGACCGACGCAAGGACCTCTACACCCACGCCTTCATCGTGTTCGCCTGTGCCCATTACTGGGGCAAGGTCGGAGAAGGCCTGGTGGAAGCCACGCTCAACGGTGCCCTCGAAGTCGTTGCCGAGCAGTTCGCCCGTGACGATGGCCTGTACGAGGCCAGCCTCGCTGAGGACTGGTCGGACCTGGGCAGCGGCTCGCTGCAGAACCCGCAGATGCACCTGGCCGAGGCTTTCCTTCAGGTACTGGCCGTGCGCGAGGACGACGAGGTTCGCCAGTCGCTGCTGCAGTTGTGCGACGCGCTGCAGGTGCAATTCATCGAACAGCGCCACGGCCTGATGCTGGAAAAACCACGCGGGTCTGTGGATAACTGGTTCGAGCCGGGGCACCAGTTCGAATGGTTCTACTTGCTGGACACCTCGCCGCTGCTGCGCGGGACAGCGCTGCACGCTTCCATCACCCGCGCCTTCGACTACGCCGAGCAGTACGGTGTGAAAGATACGGCGGTGCTGGCGATGCTCGATGTGGACGGCAAGGTCATCGATGCGACCCAACGGATCTGGGCCCAGGCCGAGTACCTGCGGGCGCTGGCCTTGCGGCCAGGAAGCGAGGCGAGGTTGCTGGCGCAGCTACAGGCGCTGGAGTCGCGATTCCTGCATGACGGTGGCTGGCATGAGTGCCGTGATGGTAATGGCGCGGTCAGCCGCCACGACATGCCATCGACTACGCCGTATCACCTGGCGACCTGCCTGGAAGGCTTGCAGCGCCTGATCTGACACAATCGCGGGGCAAGCCCGCTCCCACGCCATCGTGGGAGCGGGCTTGCCCCGCGATCATTGGCGTATCAGCCCTTGGCCGACCGGTCGATCGAGAACCCTGCCCAGTCCTGGCTCACTGGCATCAGCTCAAGGCTGTTGATGTTGATATGTGCCGGCTGGTTGAGAATCCAGAAGATGGTCTCGGCGATGTCCTGCGGCTGGATTGGCTCGGCGCCGGCATAGGTGGCGTCATACTTGGCTTGGTCACCGCCGAAGCGCACCAGCGAGAACTCGCTCTCGCACAGCCCCGGCTCGATATTGCTCACCCGCACGCCCGTTCCTCGCAGGTCGCAGCGCAGGCTCAGGGAAAACTGGCCGACGAAGGCCTTGGTGCCGCCATACACATTCGCGCCCGGGTACGGGTAGTTGCCCGCCACCGAACCGACGTTGAGGATCGACGCGCCACGCCCATGGGCAATCAATCGAGGCAACAGCAGGCGAGTGGTGTACATCAGCCCCTTGATGTTGGTGTCGACCATGGTTTCCCAGTCGTCCAGGCTGCAGTTCTGCGCGGCGTCCACGCCCAGCGCCAGGCCGGCGTTGTTGACCAGGCCCTGCAGCTTGTCGAAGCTCGGCGGCAGGCTGGCGATGGCGGCTTCCATGGCCTGACGGTCACGCACATCGACCACCAGGCCGTGCACCTCGGTCTTGGCCGACAGTTCCTGGCACAACGCATCCAGGCGCTCCTTGCGCCGACCGGTGAGTACCAGCTTCCAGCCGGCGTCGGCGAAACGGCGGGCGGTGGCCTCGCCAAAACCGGACGTCGCGCCAGTGATGAATACGGTGGATGTCATGCTCTTCTCCTTAGCGTTGGATTGTCGTCGACAGGCCTCGCAGCATGCCCGGCGCAGGGCTCGACCACAACCGTCATCACCGCTGGTCAAAAAATGTACTAACCTCGCTGAGGCCCGTGGTAGAAGGGCTGCACCGGGCTATGCGCACCTTATCCACAAGGCTTTCCCCATGGATTGGGGGCAACTCGTCGGGTCAAGGGAACCTCTGCGCGCTGTGGACATCCGTGGATGATGGCGCAAGGCTTTCAACCATGCCGTCTCTGGCGGTCTGTCCAAGGTTTTCCCACAACGTTATCCACAGAAATTTCCCCGCTGTGGGTATATCCATGGGCTGCGCAAAACACATGCAAAATCATGCACAAACCGTTATTGGTCAAAAAACGACCAAGTGCTCGAACGCGCTGATTTATCTGGGCTGGAGCGAGGTGCCACCATGTTTTCCACAGGCGGTTCCACATAATCCGTGGAAAGTTTTCCACTTGTGGAAACAAGGGTTTGCAGTGGGGTTGTGCCGTGTTTCAAGAAAGATATGCGACAAGTTGTCCACATCTGCCGTCTGGCATAAAACGCATCGCGGGGCAAGCCCGCTCCCACAGGCCCAAATGAGGCGCTTGTGGGAGCGGGTTCGCCCCGCGATCTGTGGAATGTAACTCAGTGCCCGCCCAGATAGGCGTTACGCACCTCCTCGTTGACCAACAGCTCCTGCCCGGTCCCGGTCATGCGGATCTGCCCGTTGACCATCACATAGGCCCGGTCCGACAGCTTCAGCGCATGGTTGGCGTTCTGCTCCACAAGGAAGATGGTCATGCCGGTCTGCGCCAGCTCGCGCAGGGTGGAGAAGATCTGCTTGACCACGATCGGTGCCAGCCCCAGCGAGGGCTCATCGAGCAGCAGCAGCTTGGGCCGGCTCATCAGCGCCCGGGCGATGGCGAGCATCTGCTGCTCGCCGCCGGACATGGTCATGGCACGCTGGTTGCGCCGCTCCTTGAGCCGTGGGAACAGCTCGAACATGCGCTGCATGTCCTCACCGGCATGTTTGTCGCCAATCGGAATGGTGCCCATCATCAGGTTCTCCTCGACAGTCATGTCGGGGAACACCCGGCGCCCCTCCGGAGACTGGGCGATACCGTTGGAGGCAATGTAGTGCGACGACTTGCGGGTGATGTCGGTGCCGCGATAGACGATCTGCCCGGAGGCCGCCCTCGGCTGGCCGAAGATCGACATCAGCAGTGTCGACTTGCCCGCGCCATTGGCGCCGATCAGGCTCACCGTCTCGCCCTCGTTGATATGCATGGAGACTTTCTTCAGGGCCTGGATCGGCCCGTAGAACACATCCAGGTCCTTCAGCTCAAGAATGGGCGCACTCATATCAGCTCCTCTTCATCTGCACCCAGGTAGGCGGCGATCACCGTCGGGTTGTGGCGGATGTCCTGCGGCGTGCCTTCGGCGATCACGTTGCCGTGGTCGAGCACGACGATATGATCGGAGATGCTCATGACCATGCCCATGTCGTGCTCGATCAGCACCACGGTGATGTCGTGCTCATCGCGCAGCACGCGGATCATGCGGCTCAGGGCCTCGGTCTCCTGCGGGTTGAGGCCGGCGGCCGGCTCGTCCAAGCAGATGATCTTCGGCCGCGTGCACATGGCCCGGGCGATTTCCAGGCGGCGCTGCTGGCCGTATGACAGCTCGCCAGCCAGGCGGTTGGCGCAATCGATCAGGTCGACCACCTCCAGCCAGTAGAACGCATGGTCCAGCGCGTCGCTCTCGGCCTTGCGGTAACCCGGGGTATTGAGCACGCCGGCCAGCAGGTTGCGGTTGACCCACATGTGCTGGGCCACCAGCAGGTTTTCCACCACCGACATTTCCTTGAACAGGCGAATGTTCTGGAAGGTCCGTGCAAGACCTGCGCGGTTGACCAGGTGGGTACCGCCGAACATCTTGTAGTACAGGCGGTTGGCGAGGCGCGCCGGCGAGACGAAGTCCGCCGCCTGGAAGCGCTCGCCGAGCAGTTGGATGACATTGGTGTGGCTGCCGCGCACGTTCAGCTCGATACGTCCGCCGCTGGCCTTGTAGAAGCCGGTGAGGCAGTTGAACACGGTGGTCTTGCCGGCGCCGTTGGGGCCGATCAGGGCGAAGATCTGGTTGCGCTTGACCTTCAGGCTGACATCGCTGAGCGCCTTGATCCCGCCGAACTGCATCATCAGGTTGTCGACCGACAGAATGATTTCGTCGCTCATGGCGCCACTCCTTTACGCGGGACCACACCGGTACGGCTGATGCGGATCAGCCCCCGCGGTCGCCAGATCATCATCAGCACCATCAGCACGCCGAACAGCAGCACCCGGTACTCGGAGAAACTGCGCAGCAGCTCCGGGGCCACGGTCAGCACGAACGCGGCGATCACCACGCCCACGGTCGAGCCCATGCCGCCGAGCACGACGATGGCGAGGATCAGTGCCGACTCGAAGAAGGTGAACGACGATGGGTTGACGAAGCCCTGGTAGGTGGCGAAGAACACCCCGGCCAAACCAGCGGTGGAGGCGCCCAGGGTGAACGCCGAGAGCTTGACCAGCACGTGGTTCAGGCCCATGGAACGGCAGGCGATCTCGTCCTCGCGCAGGGCTTCCCAGGCGCGGCCCACCGGCATGCGAGTCAGCCGGTGCTTGATGTACAGCACCGCCAGCACCACCAGGAACAGCACGGCGTAGATGAACACGAACTTCAGGTTGGGGTTGTAATCGAAGCCAAAGAACTCATGGATCGGCACTCCGCCATCCTTGGCCCGGCGGCCGAACTCCAGCCCCAGGAAGGTCGGCGACGGCGCCGGCATGCCATTCGGGCCGCCGGTGAACGACAGCCAGTTGTTCAGCACCAGGCGAATGATCTCGCCGAAGCCCAGGGTGACAATGGCCAGGTAATCGCCGTGCATGCGCAACACCGGGAACCCGAGGATGCACCCCGCCAGCGCCGCGGCGATCGCCGCCAGCGGCAGCACGCTCCAGAAGCCCAGGCCCAGGTACTGGTAGCCGAGGGCCAGGCCATAGGCGCCGATGGCGTAGAACGCCACGTAGCCCAGGTCGAGCAGGCCCGCCAGGCCCACCACGATGTTAAGGCCCAGGCCCAGCAGCACGTATATCAGGCCGAGGATGACCACGGTCAGCAAGTACTTGTTGGCGAACACCGGGAACACGATGGCGATGACGATCAGCGCCGGGATGATGTAGCGCAGCCGCGACTTGTAGTCCGGCGCCAGTACATGCACGCCCGAACCACCGCTATCGAAGCCCTGGAGCATGCGCTGGCCGGTCGGTGTCTGCAGGAATAAGCTGAGGATGAAACGCCCGGCCATCACACCGCCGACCAGCCAGGCCACGCGGGCCGGTTCGGCGTTGAAGCTGTAGCCGTCAAGTACCACGCCGACGACCGGACCGAAGACGATGAGGGCCAGCAGACCGGCGACGATCGTCTCCAGCAGGCTGCGTTTGAGGTCGAAACCTTTGGTTTGGGCAACAGAGGCAGAATTGGCAGCGGACATATTCACACCTTAGCCACGAGCGGGCGACCCAGCAGGCCTTGGGGACGGAAGATGAGGATCATCACCAGCAGCGAGAAGCTGAACACGTCCTTGTAGTCGGAGTTGATCAGGCCGGAGAACAACGATTCTGAGATCCCCAGGATAATGCCGCCGAGCATCGCCCCCGGCAGCGAGCCGATACCGCCGAGCACAGCGGCGGTGAAGGCCTTGATGCCGATGATGAAGCCGGCGTAGAAGTCGAAGGTGCCGTAGTTCATGGTGATCAGCACGCCGGCCAGCGCGGCCATCACCGCGCCGATGACGAACACGTAGGAGATCACCCGGTCGGTGTTGATGCCCAGGATCGAAGCCATCTTGCGATCCTGCTGCGTCGCTCGGCACATGCGCCCGAGCTTGGTGTACTTGATGACGTAGGTGAGCAGCGCCATGCCAACGAAGGCGGCCACCAGGATGAAGATCTTGGTGTAGGTCAGTTGCACGAAGCCGGTGCCCACTTCGATGCGCATGGCGCCTTCGAGCAGGGTCGGCACGCCTTGCTGGCGGGCGCCCTGGCTGATCTGCGCGTAGTTCTGCAGGATCAGCGAGATGCCGATGGCGCTGATCAGCGGAGCCAGGCGGGTGGAGTTGCGCAGAGGCTTGTAGGCGATGCGTTCGATGGTGAAGCCATAGACGCCGGTGACGACGATGGTGAACAACAGGGTGCCCAGCATCAGCAGCGGAAACGACTCGATACCAAAGTAGGCCAGCAATGCCAGGCTGATCGCCGCGAGGTACGCGGAGATCATGTACACCTCGCCGTGCGCGAAGTTGATCATGCCAATGATGCCATAGACCATTGTGTAGCCGATGGCGATCAGGCCGTAGACCGACCCGAGGGTCAGGCCGTTGACCAGTTGCTGCAGGAAAATACCATCCATAACGCAATCTCACCTGATTGAGATCGCACGAGCGCCGACCACGCAGGGTCCGGATGCAACGGCCCTCGCAGCGCAGAACTGTGCAGATCTACTGACAATGACAGGTACCGCGGGGCCACGGCCCGGAGCATGGCGCGCCCGGGCCGGATGCCGTTGTTATTGTTGTTTTTCCAGCTGGTGGTACTTGCCGTTGGCATCCCACTGGTAGACCACGTAGTCGGAGACGGTCAGGTCGCCCTTCTTGTCCCACTTCTTCTCGCCCATGACGGTCTTGACCGGGTTGGCCTTCAGGCACTTGGCGGCATCCTCGCCCTTGTTCGACTTGGCGCCGTTGAAGGCGGCGGCCAGGGCCTGGACCGAAGCGTAGGCGTACAGGGTGTAGCCTTCAGGCTCGGTGCCGTTCTTGCGGAACTCCTCCACCACCGCCTTGCTGTCGGGCAGCAGGCGCGGGTCGGCGCCGAAAGTCATGTACACGCCGTTGGTATACTGGGCGCCGCCGGCGGTGGCCACCAGTTCGTCGGTGACGATGCCGTCGTCGGACATGAACGCCACATCCTTCAGGCCCTGCTCGCGCAGCTGACGCACCAGCGGACCGGCCTCGGGGTGCAGGCCGCCGAAGTAGACGACATCGGCACCGGCGGCGCGGATCTTGGTGACCACGGCGCTGAAGTCCTTCTCGCCACGGGTCAGGCCTTCGTACAGCACCGGCGTGACGCCGCGCTTGATCAGCTGCGCCTTGGTGGCGTCGGCCAGGCCCTGGCCATAGGTGTCCTTGTCGTGCAGCACGACGACCTTCTTGCCCTTGAGCACATCGACGATGTAGTTGCCGGCGACGATGCCCTGCTGGTCGTCACGGCCGCACATGCGGAACATCGCATCAAGGCCACGCTCGGTTACTTGCGGGTTTGTGGAACCGGGGGTGATGGCGATCACGCCTGCGTCTGCATATACCTCGGAAGCCGGAATGGTGTTGGAAGAACAGAAGTGCCCCACTACACCAGCCACCTTGTCCTGGTCGACCAGACGGTTCGCCACGGCCACGGCCTGCTTCGGCTCGCAGGCGTCATCGCCCTTGACCAGGACGATCTTCTCGCCGTTCACGCCACCGGCCTTGTTGATCACATCGGCCGCTGCCTGCGCACCTTTCATGTACTGCTCGCCAAACGCTGCGTTGGCCCCGGTCATGGGACCCGCGACGCCGATCTTGATGTCGGCCTGAACATACGAAGAAACACCCAGTGCCGTGGCTACGGCCAGTGCCAGGAAACCTTTCTTGTAAAACGTCTGCGACATGAGGTGGTGCTCCTAGAGTATTTTTTTTGGTTGGCACTACAACTTCTCAGCCCTGTGCTCCGAGCAAGGGCCGTGCCAGTGGTTTTGTCTTCCGGGAAAACACACGACAGGGAGTGAACAGAGGCGACCGGCGGCCTTTTCTTTATTGAGCGTGCAACCGTCTACTGCGGAGCAAGCGCTACCGATACACCTAGACAAGGAGCAACCTCCGAGCGCCATCATTGCAACCCTTGCGAGTGTTAACGTGCAACCGACCTGTAACAGCGGACGTCACCGAACTGCACACCGCTGGTGCGTGACTGCTACAGGCAGCACCGTTTGAAGGCTAGCTGGCGCACGGAAAATTACCTGCAAAGGCCAGGATCGCGAGCGGCGTGGGAGCGGGCTTGCCCCGCGATCTGGCACAATGGTCGCCATTGCCCGCCTTGGAGCTTCCCCCTGATGAGCGAGAGCGCATTCGCCGAGCGCATCGTGCACAACCTGCTCGACACCGACTTCTACAAACTGACGATGATGCAGGCCGTCCTGCACAACTACCCGGACGCCGACGTCGAATGGGAGTTCCGCTGCCGCAATGGCGAGGACTTGCGGCCCTACCTGGGGGAGATCCGCAACCAGCTCGAACGGCTCAGCGAGTTGACCCTGGATGACGACCAACTGGCGTTCCTCGAGCGCATCAGCTTCCTCAAGCCGGACTTCCTGCGCTTCCTGCGCCTGTTCCGCTTCAACCTGCGTTATGTGCGCATCGGTATCGAAAACGATCAGCTGTTCCTGCGCCTGCGCGGCCCCTGGCTGCATGTGATCCTGTTCGAGGTGCCGTTGCTGGCGATCATCAGCGAGGTGCGCAACCGCCACCTGCATCCGCGCATGCGCCTGGCCGAAGCCCGCGACCAGCTGCATCGCAAGTTCGACTGGCTGCGCGCCCACGCCAGCGATGACGAACTGGCCCATCTGCAGGTGGCCGACTTCGGCACCCGCCGGCGTTTTTCCAGCCGCGTACAGGAAGAAGTAGTGCGGGTGCTGCGCGATGAGTTCCCGGGCCGTTTCGTCGGCACCAGCAACGTCGACCTGGCATGGAAACTGGATATCAAGCCCCTGGGCACCATGGCCCACGAGTGGATCATGGCCCACCAGCAGCTCGGCCCGCGGTTGATCGACAGCCAGATCGCCGCGCTGGACTGCTGGGTCCGCGAATACCGTGGATTGCTCGGCATCGCCCTGACCGACTGCATCACCATGGACGCTTTCCTCCAGGACTTCGACCTGTACTTCGCCAAGCTGTTCGACGGCCTGCGCCACGACTCGGGCGAGCCGGTGGCCTGGGCCGAGAAAGCCATCGCCCACTACCAGAAGCTGGGGATCGACCCGATGACCAAGACCCTGGTGTTCTCCGACGGCCTGAACCTGACCCGCTCGCTGGAGATCTTCCGGGCCCTGCGTGGGCGCATCAATGTCAGCTTCGGTATCGGTACCAACCTGACCTGCGACATCCCCGGTGTGGCGCCGATGAACATCGTGCTTAAAATGACCGACTGCAACGGCTCGCCGGTGGCGAAGATCTCCGACGAAGCCGCCAAGACCCAGTGCCGCGACGAGAACTTCGTCACTTACCTGCGTCACGTATTCAAAGTCCCCAGCAAGGAGTAACCCATGCAAGCCGTTCAGCAAGAGATTGCCCGGGCGCTCAAGGTGCAGCCGCCGTTCGCAGACGCCGCCGCGCTCGAGCGGGAAGTCGCCCGGCGCGTGGCCTTCATCAAGGACTGCCTGGCCAATGCCCGGCTCAAGACCCTGGTCCTGGGCATCAGCGGCGGCGTCGACTCGCTGACCGCCGCCCTGCTCGCCCAGCGTGCCATCAACGAGCTGCGCAGCGAGACCGGCGACCAGGCCTACACCTTCATCGCCGTGCGCCTGCCGTACCAGGTGCAGCACGACGAACACGATGCCCAGGCCTGCCTGGAGGTGATCAAGGCCGACGAGGTGCACACCATCGACATCGCCCCGGCGGTGAAGGCCCTGGCGGCGGAAGTTCAGGAACTGAAAAATGGCTCGCCGACCCTGGTGGACTTCGTCGTCGGCAACGTCAAGGCGCGCACGCGCATGGTCGCCCAGTACACCGTCGCCGGCGCCCGCGCGGGCCTGGTGATCGGCACCGACCACGCCGCCGAGGCGGTGATGGGGTTCTTTACCAAGTTCGGTGACGGGGCGTGCGACCTGGCGCCGCTGAGCGGGCTGGTGAAGAACCAGGTACGGGCCATTGCGCGCAGCTTCGGCGCGCCAGAGTCGCTGGTGGAGAAGGTGCCGACCGCGGACCTGGAAGACCTCGAGCCAGGCAAGCCGGACGAGGCGTCACACGGCGTGACCTACCAGCAGATTGATGCCTTCCTGCATGGGCAGCCGGTCGATCAGGCAGCGTTCGACATCATCGTCGCCACCTACCGCAAGACCCAGCACAAGCGCGAGCTGCCGTTCGCGCCCTGAATAGCATGAGGTTGAACGTGGGAGCGGGCTTGCCCCGCTCCCACAGGGTACTGCGTCAGACGTTGATTACTTGACGATGACCTTGCCCTTCATCATCGCGATGTGGCCCGGGAAGGTGCAGAAGAAGCTGTAGTCGCCACCGGCTTCCAGCTTGGTGGCATCGAACTTCACTTCGGTTTCTTTCTCAGGCGCGCCGATCATCTTGGTGTGGGCGATGATCGCGGCGTTATCGGCCTTGATGTAATCCTTGTCCAGGCCCTGGGACATGCCTTCGGTGGCGATGGCCTGCATGTCGGCGGTCTTGCTGATGACCAGGTTATGGCCCATGACGTTCTTCGGCAGGCTGCCGGAGTGGGTCAGTTTTACGGTGAACTCCTTGCAGCTCTTGTCGACGGTGATTTCCTTGGTATTGAAGGACATCTGGTCAGTCGAGTCGACAGTCACCGAGCACTTGTCAGCAGCGAAGACAGAGGCGCTGGCGAGGGTCAGCAGGGATACCGCTACAGCTTTCGCAAACATCATGAATCTCCTTGGCAGGGTTTTATCAATTGCGAGACTGCCTGAAAATCGGACGCCCGTACCTGATGTGGGTCAAGGGGTGTCAAGTGGCCAGACAGTAGATTTGTTCAATGGATTGTATACAACCAATCAAAGTGCACATCATGCCCTCTTGATAGACGATGGGACAACCTCTCATTTAGGAGTTGAATGAAATGTCCCTTTCCAGCTTCATGAACAGCCTGCTCGCCGCTTACGCTCACGGCGCCAGTGGCGCCATCTGCGAGTTCGCCCGCCCCGAATGATCCCCCTTGGAAGCGACAGGCATGCGCCTTACCCTGTGCGCGCATGTAAAGGGAGATAAGCAATGCCTGTACGTTCCGTTTGTATCTTCTGTGGCGCCAGCATCGGTGCCAACCCCGCCTACCGCGAAGCCGCCGTGGCCCTGGGCCAGGCCATCGCACGCCGTGGCCTGACCTTGGTCTACGGCGGTGGCGCGGTCGGCCTGATGGGCACCGTCGCCGATGCCGCGCTGGCCGCCGGTGGCGAAGTCATCGGTATCATTCCGCAAAGCCTGATGAACGCCGAGATCGGCCACAAGGGCCTGTCCCGCCTGGAAGTGGTGGACGGCATGCACGCGCGCAAGGCGCGCATGGCCGAGCTCAGCGATGCGTTCATCGCCCTGCCGGGCGGCCTGGGCACGCTGGAGGAGCTGTTCGAGGTGTGGACCTGGGGGCAGTTGGGCTATCACGCCAAGCCGCTGGGGCTGCTGGATGTGAACGGGTTCTATGAAAAGCTGGGCGGGTTCCTCGACCATATCGTCGAAGAGGGCTTCGTGCGGCCGCAGCATCGGGCGATGCTGTTGCTGGGGCAGCAGCCGGATGAGCTGCTGGACGGGATGGATCGGTTCGAATCGCCGGTGTTGCCGAAGTGGGTCGACAAGCAGCCGGATTGAAAGCTGAGAGCCTGGGACCGCGTTGCGGTCCTTTCGCGATACAAGGCCCACGCACTTCGATCAGCGTACGCTGTATTTCTGTGGGAGCGGCCTTGTGTCGCGAAAGGGCTGCGACGCAGCCCCATGGCCGGTAGATCAGCGCGGAATGACCGGCTGGCGCGGCTTCTTGCCCTTGCCGCCCTTGGCCGCTTCCTTGCGTTCCTTGGCCGCCTGCTGGTTGCGGGCGAACGCCTCGGCCTTGGCCTTCTCGCGCTTGTCCCACGGCTTGCTGCCGTCGCTGGCGCGCGGTGGCAGGCCGGTGTGCTGGGTGAGGATCTTCTGGTCCTTGCCCACCTTGTGGCTGCCGGCCGGCGTCGAGTTCTTGCGTCGGGCGCTTTGGTAGCTGTCGGTCTGCGGCTGGTGCAGCGGGATCAATTGGTGCTTGCCCGGGCCGATCAGGTCGGCGCGGCCCATGCGCTGCAACGCTTCACGCAGCATCGGCCAGCCCTTCGGATCGTGGTAGCGCAGGAACGCCTTGTGCAACCTGCGCTGCTCCTCGCTCTTGACGATCTCCACCCCTTCGCTCTTGTAGGTGACCTTGCGCAGCGGGTTCTTGCCCGAGTGGTACATGGCCGTGGCCGAGGCCATCGGCGAGGGGTAGAACGCCTGCACCTGGTCGGCGCGGAAACCGTTGCCCTTGAGCCAAAGGGCCAGGTTCATCATGTCTTCGTCGGTGGTGCCCGGGTGCGCGGCGATGAAGTACGGGATCAGGTACTGCTCCTTGCCCGCTTCCTTCGAGAACTTCTCGAACATACGCTTGAAGCGGTCGTAGGTGCCGATGCCCGGCTTCATCATCTTGTCCAGCGGACCACGCTCGGTGTGCTCCGGGGCGATCTTCAGGTAGCCGCCGACGTGGTGGGTGACCAGCTCGCGCACGTATTCCGGCGACTCGACCGCCAGGTCGTAGCGCAGGCCCGAGGCGATCAGGATCTTCTTCACCCCCGGCAAGGCGCGGGCCTTGCGGTACAACTCGATCAGCGAGCTGTGGTCGGTGTTGAGGTTCTCGCAGATGCCCGGGAACACGCACGACGGCTTGCGGCAGTGCTTCTCGATGTCGTGGCTCTTGCAGGCGATGCGGTACATGTTGGCGGTCGGGCCGCCAAGGTCGGAGACCACGCCGGTGAAGCCCGGCACCTTGTCGCGCATCTCCTCGATCTCGTGCAGGATCGACTCGTGGGAGCGGTTCTGGATGATCCGGCCTTCGTGCTCGGTGATCGAGCAGAAGGTGCAGCCACCGAAGCAGCCACGCATGATGTTCACCGAGAAGCGGATCATCTCGTAGGCCGGGATGCGCTCCTTGCCATAGGCCGGGTGCGGGACGCGTGCGTAGGGCATGCCGAACACATAGTCCATTTCCTCGGTGGTCATGGGAATGGGTGGCGGGTTGAACCACACATCCACGTCGCCATGCTTCTGCACCAAGGCGCGGGCATTGCCCGGGTTGGTCTCCAGGTGCAGCACGCGGTTGGCGTGGGCGTAGAGCACCGGGTCGTTGCGTACCTTCTCGAACGACGGCAGGCGGATCACCGACTTCTCGCGGGTGACGCTCGGGCTGTCGAGGATCTGCACGACCTTGGCTTCGTTCGGGTCTTCCTGCTCGCCCTTGGCCTGCTCGATGGCACAGGCCTGGGTGTCCTGGGTGTTCACGTACGGGTTGATGATCTTGTCGACCCGGCCCGGACGGTCGATGCGCGTGGAGTCGATCTCGAACCAGCCCTGCGGGGTGTCACGGCGAATGAACGCGGTGCCGCGCACATCGGTGATGTGCTCGATGCTTTCACCCTGGGACAGGCGCTGGGCGACCTCGACGATCGCCCGCTCGGCGTTGCCGTAAAGCAGGATGTCGGCGCTGGCATCGACCAGGATCGAGTGGCGGACCTTGTCCTGCCAGTAGTCGTAGTGGGCGATGCGGCGCAGCGAGGCCTCGATGCCGCCGAGCACGATCGGCACGTGCTTGTAGGCTTCCTTGCAGCGCTGGCTGTACACCAGGCTGGCGCGGTCCGGACGCTTGCCGGCCATGCCGCCGGGGGTGTAGGCGTCATCGGAACGAATCTTCTTGTCCGCGGTGTAGCGGTTGATCATCGAGTCCATGTTGCCCGCCGCGACGCCGAAGAACAGGTTCGGCTCGCCGAGCTTCATGAAGTCGTCCTTCGACTGCCAGTTCGGCTGGGCGATGATGCCCACGCGGAAACCCTGGGCTTCCAGCAGACGGCCGATGATGGCCATGCCGAACGACGCATGGTCGACGTAGGCGTCGCCGGTCACGATGATGATGTCGCAGGAATCCCAGCCGAGCTGATCCATCTCCTCCCTGCTCATCGGCAGGAAAGGCGCTGGCCCGAAGCATTCGGCCCAGTACTTGGGATAGTCGTAGAGTGGTTTGGCTGCTTGCATGTCAGTGACCGGTTCTAATGTGCAGGAAAATCGCGGGCGCGGAATATAGCACAAATTTTGACCAAATCCGACGGTGATGGTCGGATTCATGGACGGGCGAACAGGCCAGCGGCTTATTCGTCGTCGTCGAAGTTGTACATGCCCGGCGCGAGGTTCTCGAAGCGGGTGTACTTGCCGATGAACGCCAGGCGCACGAAGCCGATGGGGCCGTTACGCTGCTTGCCGATGATGATCTCGGCCACGCCCTTGTGCTCGGTCTCGGGGTGATACACCTCGTCACGGTAGACGAACATGATCACGTCGGCGTCCTGCTCGATCGCACCCGATTCACGAAGGTCGGAGTTGACCGGACGCTTGTTGGGCCGCTGCTCCAGGGAGCGGTTGAGCTGCGACAGGGCGATCACCGGGCAGTTGAATTCCTTGGCCAGCGCCTTGAGCGAGCGGGAGATCTCGGAAATCTCGTTGGTCCGGTTGTCACCGGCCGAACCCGGAATCTGCATCAGCTGCAGGTAGTCGACCATGATCATGGCGATCTCGCCATGCTCGCGCGCCAGTCGGCGGGTACGTGCCCGCATCTCCGAGGGGCTGATACCGGCGGTATCGTCGATGAACAGCTTGCGGTCGTTGAGCAGGTTCACCGCCGAGGTCAGCCGCGGCCAGTCATCGTCGTCCAGCTGACCGGAACGCACCTTGGTCTGGTCGATCCGCCCGAGCGAGGAGAGCATACGCATGATCAACGACTCACCGGGCATCTCGAGGGAGAACACCAGCACCACCTTGTCGCTGCGCAACACGGCGTTTTCCACCAGGTTCATGGCGAAGGTGGTCTTGCCCATCGACGGACGGCCGGCAACGATGATCAGGTCGGCTGCCTGCAGGCCGCTGGTCTTCTCATCCAGGTCGGTGAAGCCGGTGGACACGCCAGTGATGTCGCTGTCGGAGTTGAACAGCGTGTCGATGCGGTCGATGGCCATGGTCAACAGCTCGTTGACCCCCACCGGGCCACCGGTCTTCGGCCGCGCCTCGGCGATCTGGAAGATCTGCCGTTCGGCGTCGTCGAGGATCTCCTCGGCGTTGCGCCCCTGGGGGTTGAAGGCGTTGTCGGCGATGTCGGTGCTGATGCTGATCAGCTGACGCAGCGTGGCACGCTCGCGGATGATCGCGGCGTAGGCCTTGATGTTAGCCACCGACGGGGTGTTCTTGGCCAGCTCGGCCAGATACGCCAGGCCACCGACCTGGGTGGACACGCCTTCCTTGTCCAGCTGCTCATGCAGGGTCACCACGTCGAACGGCTGGTTCGCGTCCACCAGCTTGTGGATGGCGCGGAAAATCAGGCGGTGGTCATGCCGGTAGAAATCGCCGTCCGACACCTGGTCCAGTACCCGCTCCCAGGCGTTGTTGTCCAGCATCAGGCCACCGAGCACGGCCTGTTCGGCCTCGATGGAATGCGGCGGCACCTTCAGGGCGGCGGTTTGCAGGTCGAGCTGTTCGGGGGTGGTGATCTCGTTCATGGCCACGAAAGAATTCTGGGGGATGAAAAAGACAAAGGGCACGGCCTGTTAAACACAGGACCGTGCCCGATGTTAACCGTCTGACCCACAAGGAGCCAGCCAGTCAGCGCAGCTTAGGCAGCTACGACGACCACACGTACAGTGGCTTCAACGTCGCTGTGCAGGTGCACGGCTACGTCGTATTCGCCAACCTGACGGATGGTGCCGTTCGGCAGACGAACTTCAGCCTTGGCCACTTCAACGCCGGAGGCGGTCAGGGCGTCAGCGATGTCGTGGGTGCCGATCGAACCGAACAGCTTGCCTTCGTCGCCAGCGGTGGCAGTGATGGTCACTTCCAGCTCGGCCAGTTGGGCAGCGCGGCTTTCAGCCGAAGCTTTCTTCTCTGCGGCGGCTTTTTCCAGCTCGGCGCGGCGCTCTTCGAACGCGGCCTTGTTGGCGGCGTTGGCGACGGTGGCCTTGCCGAACGGCAGCAGGAAGTTACGGCCGTAGCCGGACTTGACTTTAACGATGTCGCCCAGGTTGCCCAGGTTGGCGACTTTTTCCAGCAGGATCAGTTCCATTTGGTAAAACCTCTTAACTTTTAACCTTCACCGTTCGCGGAGTCGTCACCCTGTGAAGGGGACTTGCGACCGCGAAAATCAATCAGGCTGTCGACAATGGCCAAAACCACGAGCAACGGATACATCAGCTGCATGAGCAGCGGCAGCGTCACGTACATCCCCACCAGCCAGAACCCGGCCAGTCGCCCTTGCGCCACCAGCCCGTGAATCAGGGCGATGCCAGCGAGCAGCAGCACCAGGCTGGAGGCGGTGGCGAGGACGATGAACGGCGAGCCGAGAAACGGACCGAGCACCATCAACGACACCAGCACCAGCATTGGCACCAGTGGCAGCCTCAGCTCGCGAAACTCGCGACCGAAACCGCCGGGGTTGTACAACGCCGCCTGCCAATAGCGCGCCAGCATCAGAGCCAGCAGGCTGAACAGCTGCAGCATTACCGCACTGGAAGCGACCAGCAAAGGGCCGATCAGCTCACCAGGTAGTACCGGTTGGCCCTCGATCTGCGGCAGGGCTTTTTCAAGCGCCTTGGCCAGCACCTCGAAGGTCTCGCGCATCACCGCGTCCAGGATCAGGCTGTACAGCAAGCCTAATGCGACACTGGACAGCAGCACCCGGGTCCAGGAATGTCCGGCCCGCAACAAGGCGGCCAGACCCAGCGTTCCCAACAGCACCAGCAAGGTGCTCAGTTCGCCGAAGTACGCCAGGACCATCGCTGGCAAAAGGCCCCAGGCGATGATCGATGACGCGTCCTTGAAACCGCGCCGCAGGAACACCAGGCTCCCGGCGGCGGCACTCAACCAGAACAGCAGCGGCAGTACCGCGCTGATGACCACCACGAGGGTGGCCTGCACACGACCGCGCATGATGAAACTTGCCAACGCTCGCATGCCTATCCCTTGCTACTTAGTCGACGACCCGGTCTCAGCGGCCGTGGCTGTCGGTGTAGGGCAGCAGGGCCAGGAAGCGGGCGCGCTTGATAGCGGTAGCCAGCTGACGCTGATAACGAGCTTTGGTACCGGTGATGCGGCTTGGAACGATCTTGCCGGTTTCGGATACGTAAGCTTTCAGGGTGTTGAGATCTTTGAAGTCGATCTCTTTCACGTCTTCAGCAGTGAAGCGGCAGAATTTACGACGACGGAAGAAACGTGCCATGTGATTGGCTCCTCAAAAGGTCCGTGGATTACTCGTCAGCGTTATCGCTGTTGTCGCTGTCATTGCTGTCGTCGCCTTCGGCGCCATCAGCATGCTCAGGACGTTCGCGACGCTCACGGCGCTCGCTGCGGTTCTCTTCGGCCTTGAGCATCTCGGACGGGCCGGTAACGGCTTCGTCACGACGGATGACCAGGTTACGGATCACGGCATCGTTGTAGCGGAAGTTGTCTTCCAGCTCGGCCAGGGCCTTGCCGGTGCACTCAACGTTCAGCATCACGTAGTGAGCCTTGTGAACATTGTTGATTGCGTAGGCCAGTTGACGACGGCCCCAGTCTTCCAGACGGTGGATCTTGCCGCCGTCTTCTTCGATCAGCTTGGTGTAACGCTCAACCATGCCGCCGACTTGCTCGCTCTGGTCCGGGTGAACCAGGAAGATGATTTCGTAATGACGCATGAATGCTCCTTACGGGTTAGTAGTCTGCCAGCTACCTGGTCAGACAAGGAGTGAATGACACTTGTATGTCTTGCCCTGGCGAGAAGGCGCATGCGCGCCTGCCAGCTCGGCAAGGGGCGCAATTGTAGAGAAGGCTGGAGGGACAAGCAAGGAGGCTGGCGAATATTTGAACAGCCGGAAACATATTCGCCCGCCGAAGCGATTCCCGCGAGGGCGGGCTCGTGGAAGCCCACCCCAGGGGAGGAATCAGCGCTTGACCTGACGCTGCCTCACGGCCTCGAACAGGCACACCCCGGTCGCCACCGAGACGTTCAGGCTGCTGACGCTGCCCGCCATCGGCAGCTTGACCAGGAAATCGCAGTGCTCGCGGGTCAGACGGCGCATGCCCCTGCCTTCGGCGCCCATGATCATCACCAGCGGGCCGGTCAGGTCCTGCTGGTAAATCTCCTGCTCGGCCTCGCCGGCAGTGCCAACCACCCACAGACCGCGCTGCTGGAGTTTTTCCAGGGTACGGGCCAGGTTGGTCACGGCCACCAGCGGAATCACTTCCGCGGCGCCGCAGGCCACCTTGCGCACCACCGGCGTCAGGGTCGCCGACTTGTCCTTGGGCACCACCACCGCCGTGGCGCCGGCGGCATCGGCGGTGCGCAGGCAGGCGCCGAGGTTGTGCGGGTCGGTGACACCGTCCAGGACCAGGATCAGCGGCGGCGTCTCGGTGCGCTCGAGCAGTTCCTCGAGCATCAGTTCGCCCCAGACCTGGCTCGGGCTCACCTCGGCGACCACGCCTTGGTGCACGCCCTCGACCCAGGCGTCGAGCTCACGACGCTCGGCCTGGCCGACCTGGACGCGGTTTTCCGCGGCCAGGGCCAGCAAGGCCTGGATGCGCGGCTCGCTGCGCCCCTCGGAAAGCCAGATCTGCTTGACGCGCTTGGGGTGGTGCTGCAGCAGCGCCTGCACAGCATGCACACCGTAGATCTTTTCCAGCTGACTCATGACTTGCTCTTGCCCTTACGTGGCGCGCCGGACTTCGACGACCCCTTGCGATGCTTGGTCTTGCCCGACGACTTGGCGCCCTTCTCCGCCTTGCCACCGGCGTGAGCGCTGTGCTTGGCGTCGCTCATCAGCGCCTTCTTCATCTCGCGACTCTTGCGCACCTCGGCGTTGCGCTGCACCGCGTCTTTCGGGAAGTACGCCTCGGCGGTTTCGCTCTTGCGGCTGCGCGGCTTGGGCGAGATCTTCGCCTCGGGCGCCGCTGCCGGCTCCGGCGCGGCCTTGCCGACAGGCGCGGCGGACTTGCGGCCGACCGGCGCGTTGACGGTGGCCTCGGACATTTCGAAATCGATCTTGCGCTGCTCGAGATCGACGCGCATGACCTTGACCTCGACCGTATCGCCCAGGCGGAAGCTGCGACCACTGCGCTCGCCCGACAGACGGTGATGTACCGGATCGAAGTGGTAGTAATCACCCGGCAGGGCGCTGACATGCACCAGGCCTTCGACGTAGATGTCGGTCAACTCGATGAACAGGCCGAAACCGGTCACCGCCGTGATCACGCCGGGGAAGGTCTCGCCCACGCGATCACGCATGTACTCGCACTTGAGCCAGTTGACCACGTCGCGGGTGGCCTCGTCGGCACGGCGCTCGGTCATCGAGCACTGCTCGCCCATCTGCTCGAGGGTGTTCTCGTCGTACGGGTAGATGCGCGCCTTGGGGATGCTCATGGCGCCGGCACGCTTGACGTGCGGGGTGTCGACCTTGGAGCGGATCACACTGCGGATGGCGCGGTGCACCAGCAGGTCCGGGTAGCGGCGGATCGGCGAGGTGAAGTGGGTGTAGGCCTCGTAGTTCAGGCCGAAGTGGCCGTTGTTCTCGACGCTGTACACCGCCTGGCTCAGCGAGCGCAGCATGACGGTCTGGATCAGGTGGAAGTCCGGACGCCCGGCGATGCTCGCCAGCAGTTGCTGGTAGTCCTTGGGCGATGGATCCTTGCCCTTGTGCAGGGTCAGGCCCAGTTCGCCGAGGAAGGCGCGCAGTTTTTCCAGGCGTTCCGGCGGCGGACCGTCGTGCACGCGGTACAGCGCAGGCACGTTGTGCTTCTGCAGGAATTCGGCGGTGGCGACGTTGGCCGCCAGCATGCATTCCTCGATCAGCTTGTGAGCATCGTTGCGCACCGTCGGACGAATTTCGTCGATCTTGCGGTCTTCGCCGAAGATGATCCGGGTTTCCTGGGTTTCGAAGTCGATCGCGCCACGGGTGTGACGGGCATCGACCAGCACCTTGTACAGGTTGTACAGGTTCTTCAGGTCCGGCAGGACTTCCTTGTACTCCTCGCGCAGCGCCTTGCCCTCGCGGGTGCGGGCATGCTCGAGCATGCTGCTGACCTTGTTGTAGGTCAGGCGCGCGTGGGAGTGGATAACCCCTTCGTAGAACTGGTAGTCGACCATCTGGCCGGCCTTGTTCATGGTCATTTCGCAGACCATGGCCAGGCGATCGACGTGCGGGTTCAGCGAGCACAGGCCGTTGGACAGCTCCTCGGGGAGCATCGGCACCACGCGCTCGGGGAAGTACACCGAGTTGCCGCGCTGCTGGGCCTCGACGTCCAGGGCCGAGCCCAGGCGCACATAGCTGGAGACGTCGGCGATCGCCACGTACAGGCGCCAGCCGCCGGAGAACAGGCGCAGCTTGCCCAGCGGTTCGCAATAGACGGCGTCGTCGAAGTCGCGGGCATCCTCGCCGTCGATGGTGACGAACGGCAGGTGGCGCAGGTCGACGCGCTTCTCCTTGTCCTTCTCCTCGACTTCGGAGCGGAACTTGCGCGCTTCCTTGATCACGTCCTTCGGCCAGACATGCGGAATGTCATAGCTGCGCAGGGCAATGTCGATCTCCATGCCCGGCGCCATGTAGTTGCCGATCACCTCGACCACGTCGCCCTGGGGCTGGAAGCGCGGGGTTGGCCAGTGGGTGATCTTGATCGACACGAACTGACCGATCTTGGCGCCGCCGTTGCGCCCGGCGGTGACCAGCACTTCCTGCTGGATCTTGGGGTTGTCCGGGGTCACGTAGCCGATGCCGCCTTCTTCGAAGTAGCGGCCGACCACGCTTTCATGGGCGCGGGAGATGACTTCGACCAGCACGCCTTCGCGCCGGCCACGGCGGTCGACGCCGGACACCCGGGCCAGGCCGCGGTCGCCGTCGAACACCAGGCGCATCTGCGCCGGGCTGAGGAACAGGTCCTCGCTGCCGTCATCGGGGATCAGGAAGCCGAAACCATCACGGTGGCCGGATACGCGGCCGCAGATCAGGTCGAGCTTGTCCACCGGGGCATAGGTGCCGCGCCGGGTATAGATAAGCTGACCATCGCGCTCCATGGCACGCAGGCGGCGGCGCAGGGCTTCGATCTGGTCTTCTTCATAAAGACCGAACTCTTCGGCCAGCTGTTCACGGGCAGCCGGTTCGCCACGGTCGGCGAGGCGCTGCAGGATCAGCTCACGGCTGGGGATGGGGTTGTCGTATTTTTCCGCTTCGCGAGCGGCCTCGGGATCGAGGGATTGCCAATCGGCCATCAGAAAGGGTTCACCTTGGGGTATATAGAATGGAATTCTGGCATAGGCGTATTGAAACCGGAAATGTCAGCCTTGGACAGCCCCGGCAGCGTGTCCGTCATGCGGCAATAGGCCTGCGGAATCAACAAGTTGAATTTTTTGAATTTTTTTTCGTTCGGGGGGTTTACAGGCATCAGGGGCGTCCGTATAGTGCGCACCACAACGACGGACAACCCCGAAGTTGTAGTAGAGATGAACGACGCTGTAAAGCATCTTGTAATCTCGAATGTGTGCCCAGGTGGCGGAATTGGTAGACGCGCTGGTTTCAGGTATCAGTGGCTTAACGGCCGTGGAAGTTCGAGTCTTCTCCTGGGCACCAAATTTTTCAAGTAACAGATGACCAAGGATCTGTTACTACTGTGTGAAAGCGAACGATAGTCGCCTTCACCAGATGATGCAAAGCTTTGCCCAGGTGGCGGAATTGGTAGACGCGCTGGTTTCAGGTATCAGTGACTTAACGGTCGTGGAAGTTCGAGTCTTCTCCTGGGCACCATACAAAAACCCACTAGCTTGCTAGTGGGTTTTTTCTTGCCTGCGATTTTGTATCGCGGGGCAAGCCCTATCCCATGGTCGACCCATGAATTTCCCGTCATGCGCCCATTTGAGAAACAATTTCGTTTACCATTGTTTCCAAATATGTAGCCGTAAGCGAGGAAGTACCCGCATGACGATCCGCCCGCAACCGCTGATGCGCACCCTGGCCGCCGCAGTTCTGAGCCTGGTGATCGGCGCTCCGGCCGCCCTGGCAGACGAACCGGTCACGTTGACGATGTACAACGGCCAGCACAAGGAAATCGGCGACGCCATCGCCAAGGCCTACGAGGCCAAGACCGGCATCCATATCAATATCCGCAAGGGCAGCAGCAACCAGCTGGCCAGCCAGATCATCGAGGAAGGCGCACGCTCGCCGGCCGACATCATCTACACCGAGGAATCCCCGCCCCTGAACAACTTGGGCGAGCTGGGCCTGCTGGCGAAGATCGACGACGCCACCGCGAACATGATGCCCAGGGAATACGTAGGCGCCAACGGCACCTGGATGGGCATCACCGCCCGCACCCGCATCGTGGTGTTCAACCCGAAGAAGATCGATGAGAAAGACCTGCCGACCACGGTCATGGACTTTGCCAACCCCGAGTGGGAAGGGCGCGTCGGCTACGTCCCCACCAGCGGCGCCTTCCAGGAACAGGCCGTGGCCATCCTGAAGATGCATGGCCGCGAGGCCACCGAAGAATGGCTGACCGGCCTGAAAGCCTTCGGCAAGACCTACACCAACAACATGGTGGCCCTCAAGGCCGTGGAAAAAGGCGAAGTCGCCGCGGTTCTGGTGAACAACTACTACTGGTATGCGCTTGAGCGCGAGCGCGGCAAGCTGGATTCCAAGCTGTACTACCTGGCTGATGGCGATGCCGGCAACCTGGTCACCATTTCCGGCGCCGCGGTAGTCAAGGCCAGCAAGCACCCCAAGGAAGCCCAGGCCCTGCTCAACTGGATGGCCAGCGAAGAAGGCCAGCGGGTGATCACCCAGACCACCGCCGAGTACCCGCTGCACAAGGGCATGGTCTCGGACCGTGGCCTGAAACCGTTCGAGGATCTGCGCCCGCCGAAGATCTCGCCGGCGGACCTTGGCAATGCCGAGGAAGCCATCGAACTCGAACGTGAGGTTGGCCTGCTCTGATGACCGCCGCCCTGCCCTCGCCCGCCTTGTCGCGCTTCGTACCGAAGCGCAAGCGACCCTCCGTCTGGGTGGTGTTGCCCGTGTTGTTCCTGGTGGCGATGAGCCTGCTGCCGTTGCTGTACGTCGGACTCAAGGCCTGGGAAGCCGGCTGGCACGAAGCCCTGCGCCTGCTCTGGCGCCCGTTTGTCTGGGGCCTGCTGCGCAACACTTTGCTGCTGATGGTCGGCGTCACCGTGCTTTGCCTGCTGGTTGGCGTGGCCCTGGCCTGGCTGCTGGAGCGTAGCGACCTGCCGGGGCGACGCCTGTGGGGCGTGGTGCTGTGCCTGCCGTTCGCCGTGCCGTCGTTCGTCAGCAGCTTCACCTGGGTGTCACTGAGTTCTGACTTCGAGGGCCTGGGCGGGGCCATTCTGGTGATGGCACTGTCGAAATACCCGTTGGTGTTCCTGCCGGTGGCCGCCACCCTGCGCAACCTCGACACCTCGCTGGAGGAGTCGGCGCGCACCCTGGGCTGCGGGCGCTGGGGCGTGTTCCACAGGATCACCCTGCCGCTGCTGTGGCCCTCGATGCTCGGTGGCGCGCTGCTGATCGCCTTGCATATGCTGGTGGAGTTCGGCGCCCTGTCGATCCTCGGCCTGCAGACCTTCACCACGGCGATCTACCAGCAGTTCGAGCTGGAGTTCAGCAACGCCAACGCGGCCATGCTCTCGGCGGTGCTGCTGGTGCTGTGCCTGGCGATGCTCTGGCTGGAGCTACGGGTGCGCGGCAAGGCCCGCCATGTGCGCATCGGCCAGGGCGTGGCGCGCCGCGCGCAACCGCTGCGCCTGCGTGCCTGGATGCCGCTGGGGCAGCTGTTCTGCCTGGCCCTGGCGGTATTGGGCAGCGGCATTCCGCTGGCCATGCTTGGCTACTGGCTGAGCGTCGGTTCGTCCGCGGCGTTCCCGGTTGCGGCCATCGGCAAGGCCCTGGCCACTTCGCTGTCGGTCTCCCTGGGCGGCGCCGGCTTCTGCGTGCTGCTGGCCCTGCCGATCAGTTTCCTGGTGGTGCGCTACAAAGGGCGCCTGGCGATCTGGGCCGAGCGCCTGCCATACCTGCTGCACGCCCTGCCCGGGCTGGTGATCGCCCTGACCCTGGTGTTCTTCGCCCTGCACTATGTGCCGGTGCTGTACCAGACAACGGCGCTGCTGATCCTGGCCTATGCCCTGCTGTTCCTGCCACTGGCGCAGTCGCCGGTGCGCACGGCGCTGAACAAGGCCTCACCGACGCTCGAAGAGGCCGCACGCACCCTGGGTGCGAGCAGTTTCGCGGCGTTCTGCCGGGTCACCCTGCCGATCATCTTCCCGGCGATGGCGGCGGCGTTCGCCCTGGTGTTCCTGGATGCGATGAAGGAACTGACCGCAACCCTGCTGCTCAGCCCGACCGGCATGACCACCCTGGCCACCGAGGTGTGGGCGCACACCGCCAACGTCGAGTTCGCGGCGGCGGCGCCTTATGCGGCGTTGCTGATCGTGGTGTCGGGATTGCCGGTGTACCTGCTGACGACGCGGATGTATCTGAACAAGGCGTGACACCCACTGGGGCCGCTTTGCGGCCCAATCGCGACACAAGGCCGCTCCCACAGGCACTGCACCGAGCGCCGAACCTGTGGGAGCGGCCTTGTGTCGCGATGCGAGGGCTCAGCCCTCGCCCGAGTCAGGCCCGGAACTGCCCCAGGCTGGCGCGCAACTGCGCCGCCAGGTCATCCAGTACCTTGCTGCTGGCCGTGGTCTGCATCACCACCTCGGCCGAGCGCTCGGCCTGGGCATGAATGTTCTCCACCCGACCGCGCACGGCCTGGGCGCCATTGGCCTGCTGCTCCGCCGCGCGGGTGGCCAGGCCGATCGCCGCATGCACCTGCTCCACCGCCGCCTGCACCGACTGCTGGCGACGCTCGTTATCACGCAACACCAGCAGACCCTCGCTGGCCTGGCGTCCGGCCTGGCTGATGGTCGCCACCGCCTCCTTGGCCCCCTGCTGCAGGGCGGCAATATGCGACTGGATATCACCGGTCGAGCTCTGGGTCTTGCTCGCCAGCGCCCGCACCTCGTCGGCCACCACGGCGAAGCCGCGCCCGGTTTCCCCGGCCCGCGCCGCCTCGATGGCGGCGTTCAGCGCCAGCAAGTTGGTCTGCTCGGCGATGCCATGAATCACCGTCAGCACCACCTCGATCTGCTCGCTCTGCTTGGCAAGCCGCTCGATCACCTGGGAGCCGGTCTGCACCTCGCCGGCCAGGTTCTCGATCAACCGTGCCAGCTGGGTGGAGGCGCGGCTGTTCTCGTCGGTGGCCTGACGAATGTCCACCACCTGCTGCAACGCCGCCTGCATCGCATGGCTCTCTGCCTGGGCCTCGTCGGCCATGCTCGACAGGTCGCGCAGGCTGGCCGCCACCTCATCACGCTGTAGCGCGGCGGCGGCATCGGCCCCCGCGTTGCGCTGGGCCATGCTGTCGATCTCGACACCGGTGCGCTGCGCCACCTCGCCGGCCTCGCGGACGATGGGTTGGAGCTTGTCGACGAAGCGGTTGACCGCCGAGGCCATGTCGCCGATCTCGTCACGGCTGTCGAGCTTGACTCGCTTGGTCAGGTCGCCCTCTCCCGCGGCCAGGTCGTTCAGCGCGGCGATCAGCAGGCCGAGCTTGCTAAGCACCCGACGCCCAAGCACCACGGCCACCACCAACAGCACGCCCAGGCCCACCAGCACCAGGCCCAGGCCGATGCGCCAGCGCAGCTCGGCGGCGGCATCGCGCACGGTCTGCGCGGTGTTGGCCTGCACCGCCGTGGCGCTGTTCTGCGCCGTTTCCAACCGCGCGCGCAGGGCCTTGCCGCTGTCGGCAGCGGCGGCCACCAGGCTGTCGCCGACCAGTTGTTCGCCGCTGGCGATCAGGGCGGCGAAGCGCTGGTCGAGGGCCTTGAGCTCCTGCTCGACGCCCACGGTGGAGACCCCCATCAGCACCTTGCCGATCTCGGCACCGTTGGGGTTGATCGAGGCCTCGACGTAGTACACCGACGGATCCTTGCGCGCGGCGTCCAGTACCTTGTCCAGCGCACGCTCACCCTGCCCCTTGTCCATCAACGCCTGGTTGATCGGGTTCTGTCGGTTGAGGTAGCGGGTCAGGTGCTGGCCCTGGGCGTCGTCATAGATCACGAACAGCACATTGGGGTTGCGCTGGGCACGACGGGCAAAGTCCGACAGCGTCGGCACATCGTTGTCCCAGATCGCCCGCGGCGCGACCGAGGCCAGCAGCTCGGCCATGTCATTGGCCGAGTCCTTGAGATTCTTCTCCAGGGTGGCGCGCAGCTGCTGCTGTTCGCCCTGCAGACGCTCGGAGAGGCCGGCGCTGAGGCGCTGGCGGGTACTGGCCGACAGGCTGTCGAGCCCGGCGCGGACATCCTGTCCGGCCTGCTCCAGTTCGGCGGCCAGCTTCTGACTGTCGTTACCCAGGCGCGCGCCCAAATCGGCCTCCAGGGCGGTGACCGTGCTCCGTGTCAGTGCAACGGCGACCAGCACCTGCACCAGAAGAGCGATACCAAGCGCAACAAACACAGGCCGCAAGAGGCGGCTTCGTAACAGTGAAAGGATGGCAGACACGTTGTAACCCTCGTGTTTCTGGCGCCATTACTTTGATGGCATCTACAGAAACTTCTTACAGCAAGGGTTGTGCCTGAGGCAGCAGGTATAAACGCCAATGAGTAGAAGGGGGTAAGGCATTTGTGCAAAGCCACCCTTGCTCGCAAATGAAAACGCCGCGCTCCCTTGCGAGAGCGCGGCATTCAAGCAGCTACCGAAGTGGCCGATCAGGCGAACGGATGACGCAGCACGATGGTCTCGTTGCGGTCCGGGCCAGTCGAGATGATGTCGATCGGCGCGCCGACCAGTTCCTCGATGCGCTTGATGTAGTTGCGCGCGGCTTGCGGCAGCTCTTCCAGGGTTTTCACGCCCAAGGTCGACTCGCTCCAGCCCGGCATCTCTTCGTACACCGGCTCCAGGCCGATGTAACTGTCGGCATCGGACGGCGCGTCGATGACGGCACCGTTCTCGTTCTTGTAGCCAACGCAGATGTTGATGGTTTCCAGGCCGTCCAGCACGTCCAGCTTGGTCAGGCAGATGCCCGAGATGCTGTTGACATCGATGGCACGACGCAGGATGACGGCATCGAACCAGCCGCAACGACGGGCACGGCCGGTGGTCGAGCCGAACTCGTGGCCACGCTTGGCCAGGGTGGCACCGGTCTCATCGAACAGTTCGGTCGGGAACGGACCGGAACCGACGCGAGTGGTGTAGGCCTTGGTGATGCCCAGGATGTAGTCCAGGTACATCGGGCCAACGCCGGAACCGGTGGAGATGCCGCCGGCAGTGGTGTTGGAGCTGGTGACGTACGGGTAGGTACCGTGGTCGATGTCCAGCAGCGAGCCCTGGGCGCCTTCGAACATGATGTCCTTGCCGGCGCGGCGCAGGTTGTGCAGTTCGGCGGTGACGTCGAGCATCATCGGCTTGAGCTGCTCGGCGTAGGCCATGCACTCGTCCAGGGTCTGCTGGAAGTCGATGGCCGGTTCTTTGTAGTAGTTCACCAGCTGGAAGTTGTGGTAGTCCAGCAGCTCACCGAGCTTGGCGGCGAAACGCTCGCGGTGGAACAGGTCGCCCACGCGCAGGCCGCGACGGGCCACCTTGTCTTCGTAGGCTGGGCCAATGCCGCGACCGGTGGTGCCGATCTTGGCTTCGCCACGGGCCTTCTCACGGGCCTGGTCGAGGGCCACGTGGTAGGACAGGATCAGCGGGGCGGCCGGGCTGATGCGCAGGCGCTCGCGCACTGGCACGCCCTTCTCTTCCAGCTTGGTGATTTCACGCATCAGGGCGTCGGGAGCAACGACCACGCCGTTGCCGATCAGGCACTGCACGCCTTCACGCAGGATGCCCGAGGGAATCAGGTGCAGAACGGTCTTCTCACCGTTGATCACCAGGGTGTGGCCCGCGTTGTGGCCACCTTGGTAGCGCACTACGGCGGCAGCATGTTCGGTCAGCAGATCGACGATCTTGCCTTTGCCCTCATCACCCCACTGGGTGCCCAGGACGACGACATTCTTACCCATAACACTTGTCCTCATTCACGCAACTTGGTTGCCGGCCCACTGCCGGCGAAGAATCTCAATGGGTCAGCGGCAGAACCTGCCAGCGCCCGTCTTGCTGAATCAATTGCCGATCACAATCCGCTTCGAAGGCAGCACTCAACGGTTGGCCAGGCAGGGCCTGGACCACACGCTGGCCTTCGTTGCGCAACTGGCAGACTTGCTGCCAGAGGGCCGCATCGCTGCTGTCGGGCATCCAGATGCCACCAGCAGGCAATACGACCTCCGCTCGCCCCAGTGTGACCAGGGTCTTCAAATCCGTGGAGAATCCGGTGGCCGGGCGCGCCCGGCCGAAATCGGCGCCGATGTCGTCGTAGCGACCGCCCTGAGCGATCGACTGACCTTCGCCCGGCACGAACACCGCGAACACCACGCCGGTGTGATAGTTGTAGCCGCGCAGCTCGCCAAGGTCGAAGTACAGCGGCAAATCCGGGTAACGTGCCGCCAGGCGATCAGCGATCGCCAGCAGGTCGTCCAGCGCCGCCAGCACGCTGGCCGGGGCACGACCCAGGCGCACGCGGGCTTCGGCCAGCACTTCACGGCCGCCGCACAGCTCGACCAGGGCACGCAGCATGTTGCCCAGGTCCTTCGGCAGGTCGGCGGTGAGCGCCTGCACTTCGTCGACCGCCTTGCGCTGCAGGGCGTCGAACAGCTGCTGCTCCACATCACCGGACAGGTTGGCGGCACGGGCCAGGCCGCGGTAGATACCGACATGGCCAAGGTCCATGTGCACATCCGGCACATCGGTCAGCTGCAGCGTGGCGAGCATCAGGCTGATGACCTCGACATCGCTGGTAGGGCTCGCATCGCCGTACAGCTCGGCGCCCAGCTGGATCGGGCTGCGCGAGGTGGACAGGGCACGCGGTTGCGCGTGCAGCACGCTGCCGGCGTAGCACAGGCGGCTCGGGCCCTCACGGCGCAGGGTGTGGGCGTCGATGCGCGCCACCTGCGGGGTGAAGTCGGCACGGAAGCCCATCAGGCGGCCGGACTGCGGGTCGACGACCTTGAAGGTGCGCTGGTCCAGGTCCTGGCCGGCGCCGGTGAGCAGCGACTCCAGGTACTCGATATGCGGCGTGACGACCAGTTCGTAACCCCAACTCTGGAACAGGTCCAACACCTGACGCCGCGCGATCTCGATGCGCGCCGCCTCAGGTGGCAGTACTTCCTCGATGCCATCTGGCAGCAGCCAGCGGTCTACCGTTGCCATTACGCCATTTCCCCTCTGGTCCGGGCGGCCTGCCCGCAGGCGAGCCGTGAGTGAAGCAGGCATTGGCGCACAATAGCGGGCAGCACTGATCCCAGCGCAACCACCGTACCCAATACCCTCGAATTGCCTTGCGTCCTGACCAAACCGTCAACAAGCCATGGGCCGATCAACCTTGCAGACGCAAAAAAGCCGGGAATTTCCCGGCTGCCGCATCATACACCCCTTTTCATTCAGGATGCACCCCGCCTGGCATTTTAGCTGCCAGACGGGGCGCCCCGTCATGAGAGCAACCTCAGGGCTTGCTCTTGTCCAGGTAGCGGAAGAACTCGTTCTTCGGATCCAGGACCATCACGTCGCTCTTGCTGGAGAAGCTCTCGCGGTAGGCCTGCAGGCTACGGTAGAACGCGTAGAAATCGGCGTCCTGGGTGTAGGCCTTGGCATAGATGGCAGCCGCCTGGGCGTCACCATCACCACGGGTCTCTTCAGCTTCACGATACGCCTCGGCCAGCAGCACGCGGCGCTGACGGTCGGCGTCGGCACGAATACCTTCGGCCAGCTCGTTACCCTTGGCGCGGTGCTCGCGGGCCTCACGCTCACGCTCGGTGCTCATGCGGTCGAACACGCTGCGGTTGACTTCCTTCGGCAGGTCGATGGCCTTGACGCGAACGTCGACCACTTCGATACCCAGTTCCTTGCTGGCCATGCGGTTCAGCGAGGCGGTGATGTCGGCCATCAGCGCATCACGTTCACCGGACACCACTTCGTGCAGGGTGCGTTTACCGAACTGGTCACGCAGGCCGCTTTCCAGACGCCGCGACAGGCGCTCGTCGGCGATCTGCTTCATGCCCGAGGTCGCGGTGTAGAAGCGCTCGGCATCCTTGACCCGCCACTTGGCGTAGGCATCGACCATCACCGCTTTCTTCTCCAGCGTCAGGAAACGCTGGGTCGGGGCGTCGAGGGTCATCAGGCGGGCGTCGAACTTGCGCACCTGGTTCACGTACGGCACCTTCACGTGCAGGCCCGGCTGGACATCGGCCTTGACCACGCGACCGAACTGCAGCAATACCGCGCGCTCGGTCTGCGAGACGATGTAGAAGCAGTTCCAGGCGGCGATCGCCACGACCACGGCACCAATCAGGGCGAACAGCGATTTATTGCTCATCAGCGGCTCTCCCTGGAACGCAGCGGCGGTTGTTGTTGCAGGTCCTGCGCGGCGCGCGCGGCGGCGTCGTTGACCGACGGCGAAACGCTGCTGACCGGCGCCGACGCGCTGTTGCGGCTGCCTTCGACCATCTTGTCCAGTGGCAGGTAGAGCAGGTTGCTTTGCCCGTCCTTGGTGGCCACCATGACCTTGCTGGAGTTGCTGTACACCTCCTGCATGGTATCGATGTACAGACGCTGGCGAGTGACCTCCGGCGCCTTGCGGTACTCGACGACCATCTTGCTGAAGCGGTCGGCCTCACCCTTGGCGCGGGCAATGACTTCATCGCGGTAGCCATTGGCGTCCTCGATGATACGCTGCGCCTGGCCACGTGCCTCGGGCACCACGCCATTGGCGTAGGACTCGGCCTGGTTGCGCGCACGCTGCTCGTCTTCCCGGGCGCGGATCACGTCGTCGAAGGCTTCCTGCACTTCACGCGGGGCTGCCGCGCTCTGCACGTTGACCTGGGTGACGGTGATACCGGTGCGGTAGGTGTCGAGGAAACGCTGCAGACGCTCGCGGATATCCACGGCCATCTGCTCGCGGCCTTCGGTCAGCACCTGGTCCATCGAGGTGGAACCCACCACGTGGCGCAGGGCGCTGTCGGTGGCATGCTGCAGGCTGACTTCCGGCTGGTCGACGTTGAGCACGAAGTCCTGCAGGTTGCTGATGCGGTACTGCACGGTCAGCGGCACCTCGACGATGTTCTCGTCTTCGGTGAGCATCTGGCCCTGCTTGGTGTAGGCCCGCTCGCGAGTCACGTTTTCCATGTACTTGCGGTCGATCGGCGGGAAGTAGATGTTCAGGCCGGGACCGACGGTCTCGTAGTACTTGCCGAAGCGCAGCACCACGGCCTGCTCCTGCTCGTCCACCACGTACACGGCGTTGTACAGCCAGATGGCAGCCAGCACCGCCAGGCCAATGCCCAGCAGCCCATAGCCGCCACCCTTGCCGATATTGCGGTCGCCACTGCCACCGCGTTTCTTGCCACTGCCGAACATGCCGTTCAGGCTGTCCTGCAGCTTGCGGAAGGCCTCGTCGAGATCCGGTGGACCTTTCTTGTCGCCACCACCGCCACCGCCGTTACGGCGACCGCCCCAGGGATCCTGATTGTTCGAGTTGCCACCCGGCTCGTTCCAAGCCATAGCGCTCTCCATCTGATAAAGCAAAGACGCGCCCACGGCGCGCCGTCCAATGCTACAGAATGCCTGTCACCGCTGCCCGCCGACCTCGACGGGCATTTATTGCAAAGTGTGTTGCTCGACAAACACTTGCGGCTCCATGCCTTCGCGGCTGACCAGGCGATTCAACTCGACCCTGGGCAGTCGCACGCTCAGCAGGCTGCGCCCTTCTTCATCATGCTCTTCACTCTGCACGGCACCCAGGGCAAAGAATTGCGCGCGCAGGCGGGCAAACCGTTGCTCCAGGCACAGGGTTCCGACGTACAGATCGTCCCCCAGCAGCTCGGCAATCGCCTGGCCAACCAGCTCCAGGCCGCGTCCATCACGTGCCGATACCCAGACCCGCTGCGGCTTGCCATCGGCATCGCGTTGGATCTGCGGCTCGACATCTTCAAGCAGGTCGAGTTTGTTATAGACCTCGAGGATCGGCAAGCTCTCGGCCCCGATCTCGCCCAGCACCGCCAGCACCTGTTCGATCTGCTCCATGCGCTCGGGCTCATGGGCGTCGATCACGTGCAGCAGCAGGTCGGAGTTGCTCGACTCTTCGAGCGTAGCCCGAAATGCCTCGACCAGCTTGTGCGGCAGGTGGCGGATAAAGCCCACGGTGTCGGCCAGCACGATCGGCCCCAGGTCGGCCAGTTCGAGCCGGCGCAAGGTCGGGTCGAGGGTGGCGAACAACTGGTCCGCGGCATACACCTCGGATTGCGTCAGGGCGTTGAACAAGGTCGACTTGCCGGCGTTGGTGTAGCCCACCAGCGACACCGACGGGATGTCCGCGCGCTTGCGCCCGCGACGGGCCTGCTCGCGCTGACTGCGCACCTTCTCCAGGCGTGCCTTGATCTGACGCAGGCGCACCCGCAGCAGGCGGCGGTCGGTTTCCAGCTGGGTCTCGCCCGGGCCGCGCAGGCCGATACCGCCTTTCTGCCGCTCAAGGTGGGTCCAGCCGCGCACCAGCCGCGTGCTCATGTGCTCGAGCTGGGCCAGTTCGACCTGCAGCTTGCCTTCATGAGTGCGCGCCCGCTGGGCGAAGATGTCGAGAATCAGCCCGGTGCGGTCCAGCACGCGACACTCGAAGACGCGCTCGAGGTTGCGTTCCTGGCTGGGCGTAAGGGTGTGATTGAAAATCACCAGGTCGGCTTCGGCTGATTGGACCAGGTCGCGCAATTCGTCGACCTTGCCGCTGCCGATCAGAAACTTGGCGGTGGGCTGATGCCGCGCCACTGTTACCAGCGAGACGATATCGGCGCCGGCCGACAGCGCCAGCTCCTGAAACTCCTGCGGGTCTTCGCGCGCCTCAGGGTTCTGACCTTCCAAGTGAACGAGCAGCGCTCGCTCACCACCACCGTGGCGCTCAAAGAACAATGCAGGCTCCTATTTTTTTCAAGCGTTGCCTTGCTCGCTGTCGCCGTGATCGGCATCGGACGGGCTTGGCAGGCGAACCGGACGGGCAGGTACGACAGTCGAAATGGCGTGCTTGTAGACCATCTGGCTGACAGTGTTCTTCAGCAGCACAACAAACTGGTCGAAGGATTCGATCTGGCCCTGCAGCTTGATCCCGTTGACCAGATAGATCGAAACCGGGACTTTTTCTTTTCTCAAGGTGTTCAAGTAAGGGTCTTGTAGCGAATGCCCTTTTGACATATGCCGCACTCCTGTAAGGATCAATAGTAGAAAATCAAGAAAATCGATAAATTATGACGCCCGTCCGCAAGGATAGACGGCATTTGGCAGGGACTCAGCTCAATATGGAGACGGTCCCCAGGTATTTCAAGGTGCGGGACAGATTGTCGCAGGCCAGGCTATCCAGCCAGTGCACGCCTTCCCAACCGCGCAACCAGGTGAACTGCCGCTTGGCCAGCTGGCGTGTGGCGATGATACCGCGTTCACGCATCTCATTCTCAGTCAGCTTGCCGTCGAGATGATCCCAGACCTGTCGATAGCCCACTGCCCGTATAGACGGCAGTTCCGCGTGCAAGTCACTTCTGGCTCGCAGCGTTCGGACCTCGTCGACGAAGCCCTGTTCCAGCATCTGTGAAAATCGTAACGCAATTCGCTGATGCAAAATGTGACGATCTGTAGGAGCAATCGCCAAACTCGCGACAGTATAGGGCAAATGCCCGCCCGCGCCTGCGTCTGCAGCGCTACTTTCCGCGAATTGACGCTGGCGGTGGGCGGTCATGGTCTGACCGCTGACCCGATACACTTCGAGCGCACGGATCAACCGCTGCGGGTCATTCGGATGGATGCGCCCCGCCGATTCGGGATCCACCTCGGCCAATTGCCGGTGCAGCTCGCCCAGGCCCAGCGTGGCGGCCTGGGCCTCGAGTTCGGCGCGCACCGCCGGGTCAGCCTCCGGCATGTCGGCCAGGCCCTCGATCAGTGCCTTGTAATAGAGCATGGTGCCGCCGACCAGCAGCGGGATCTTGCCGCGCGCGGTGATCTCGGCCATGGCCTCGAGGGCATCGGTGCAGAACCGCTTGGCCGAGTAGCTTTCGGCGGGATCGAGGATGTCGATCAAGCGGTGCGGGTGGGCGGCCAGCACCTCCTTGGAGGGCTTCGCGGTGCCGATGTCCATGCCGCGATAGACCAGCGCCGAATCGACGCTGATCAGCTCGCAGGGCAGCACCTTGGTCAGCTCGATGGCAAGGTCGGTCTTGCCGGCTGCAGTCGGTCCCATGAGGAAGATCGCCGCGGGTTTCGCACTCATCTCATCGGCCCCGCAGGAACAGCTTGTCCAGGTCGTCCAAGCCCATCTGGGTCCAGGTCGGCCGGCCATGGTTGCACTGGCCGCTGCGCTCAGTGTTTTCCATGTCGCGCAGCAGCGCGTTCATCTCCGGGATGGCCAGGCGCCGGTTGGCGCGCACCGCGCCGTGGCAGGCCATGGTTCCGAGCAGTTCGTTCAGGTGCGCCTGGATCCGGTCGCTGGTGCCGTACTCCATAAGGTCGGCAAGCACATCCTGCACCAGACGGTTGGCCTCGGCCTGCTTGAGCAACGCCGGGATCTGGCGGATCGCCAGGGTTTCCGGGCCCAGGCGCTGCAGCTCGAAGCCCAGACGCTGGAACCACTGAGCGTGTTCCTCGGCACAATCGGCCTCGCGCTGGCTCAGCGCCAGCGACTCGGGCACCAGCAGCGGTTGGCCGCTCAGGCCTTCGCTGGCCATGGCCACCTTCAGACGCTCGTACATGATCCGCTCATGGGCGGCGTGCATGTCCACCAGCACCAGGCCGACAGCGTTTTCGGCGAGGATATAGATACCCTTGAGCTGTGCCAGGGCGTAGCCCAACGGCGGAATGTCGCCCTGGCTTTCCGGCAGCGCGCTCGACGTGGCGGCGGTGTTGTCCAGCGGCGCGTAGAACTCACGGTAGACCGCCTGGGCCTCGCCGACGCTGACCGGCTGCGCGGGGCGCGGGGTGTACTGATACTGATAGCCAGCGCCAGAACCGCCGGAGGAGAAGGCAGGGCGCGCCTCGCCCTGGGGCTGCTCGAGCACCGGCGAGGCCAGGCGCATCTCGCCCTGCGGGCCGAACTCGCCGGCCTGCAGACCACTCGGGCGAAGCATCTCGCTGGTCGCGGCAGGCGCGGCGAGCTGGTCTTCCGGGCGCACGTCGGCCAGGGCGCGGTGCAAGGTGCCATAAAGGAAGTCGTGGACCATGCGCCCTTCGCGGAAGCGCACTTCGTGCTTGGTCGGGTGCACGTTGACGTCCACTCCGGTCGGGTCGCACTCGAGGAACAGCACGAAGGTCGGGTGGCGGCCATTGAACAGCACGTCGCGATAGGCCTGGCGCACCGCGTGGGCGACCAGCTTGTCGCGCACGGCGCGGCCATTGACGAAGAAGTACTGCAGGTCGGCCTGGCTGCGCGAGAAGGTCGGCAAGCCGACCCAGCCCCACAGGCGCAGGCCATTGCGCTCGACATCGATCGGCAGCGCCTGCTCGAGGAAGCCCGGGCCGCAGATGGCGCCAACGCGCCGCGCCCGGGCCATCTCGTCGGCGGCTTCGTGCAGGCTGAAGATGGTCTTGCCGTTATGGCGCAGGTGGAAGCCGACGTCGAAGCGCGCCAGTGCCAGGCGCCGGATCACTTCCTGCAGGTGATCGAACTCGGTCTTCTCGGCCTTGAGGAACTTGCGCCGGGCCGGGGTATTGAAGAATAGGTCGCGCACTTCGACCGAGGTGCCGACCGGATGCGCGGCGGGCTGCACCCGAGGCGTCATCTCGCGCCCTTCGGTTTCCACCTGCCAGGCTTCGCTGGCGTCGACGGTGCGCGAGGTCAGGGTCAGGCGTGCCACCGAACTGATCGAGGCCAGGGCTTCTCCGCGAAAGCCGAGGCTGAGTACGCCTTCGAGGTCTTCCAGTTCGCGGATCTTGCTGGTGGCATGACGCGCCAGGGCCAGCGGCAGGTCATCCGGGGCGATGCCGCTGCCGTTGTCGCGCACCCGCAGCAGCTTCACGCCACCCTGCTCGACCTCGACCTCGATGCGCCGGGCACCGGAGTCGAGGCTGTTTTCCAGCAGTTCCTTGGCCACCGACGCGGGGCGCTCGACCACCTCGCCGGCGGCGATCTGGTTGGCCAGCCGCGGGCTGAGCAGCTGTATGCGCGAGCCGCCACTCATTGCTGGGACGCCAGGGCGGTGGTGGGGATGTCCAGGTGCTGGCCGACCTTCAGCTCGTCGGTTTTCAGGCTGTTGCTGCTGCGCAGGCTGGCAACGCTGACCTGGTAGCGCACCGCGATCATCGCCAGTGTCTCGCCGGGGCGCACGGTGTGCTCACGCGGCCCCTGGGCGATCTTGCCGCTGTCGCGCAGCCAGGCGATGTAGGTGCCCGGTGGCGGGTTCTGCTGGAAGAACTGGCGCACGCCGGTGTGGATCGAGCGCGCCAGCGCCTGCTGGTGGCTGCGGGTCGCCAGCTTGGCGGCCTCGTTGGCGTTGGAGATGAACCCGGTCTCGACCAGGATCGACGGAATGTCCGGCGATTTCAGCACCATGAACCCGGCCTGTTCCACACGCTGCTTGTGCAGCGGCGTGACCCGTCCCATGTTGCCCAGCACCTTCTGTCCAACGTTGAGGCTGGAGCTGAGGGTGGCGGTCATCGACAGGTCGAGCAGCACGCCGGCCAGCATGCGGTCCTTGTCGTCGAGGCTGACGTTGCCGGCACCGCCGATCAGGTCGGAACGGTTTTCCGTGTCGGCCAGCCAACGGGCGGTCTCGGAGGTGGCGCCACGGTCGGACAGGGCGAACACCGAGGCGCCAAACGCGGCCTTCGACGGCGCGGCGTCGGCGTGAATCGAAACGAACAGGTCGGCGCCCTTCTTGCGGGCGATCTCGGTGCGCTTGCGCAACGGGATGAAGTAGTCGCCGGTACGGGTCAGCTCGGCGCGGTAGCCCTTCTCGGCGTTGATCTGACGCTGCAGCTCCTTGGCGATATCCAGCACGATGTCTTTCTCGTGTTGGCCGCGCGAGCCGGACGCGCCAGGGTCTTCGCCACCGTGACCGGCGTCGATGGCGACCACGATGTCACGCTTGCCGCTCGGAGCTGGCGGCAGCTTGATCGCCGGTTGCGCCGGGGTGACCGGCACCGCTGGCGTCGTGGCCGGGGGCTGCGGCGTCGGTGGCGGGGTCGGGTTGCTGGCGGCGATGGCATCGGCCTCCTGATCGTACAGGTCGACCACCAGGCGGTTGCCGTACTGGGCGTTTGGCGCCAGGGTGAAGCTCTTGGGGGAGACGGCCTTTTTCAGGTCGACCACCACCCGCAGGTCGGTGGGCGTGCGCTGGGCCGAGCGCACGCTGGTGATCGGCGTATTCGAGGTGGAGACATTCAGCGGCGCACCCAGGGTGGCGCCGTTGATGTCGATCACCAGGCGATCAGGTGCGGTCAGGGTGAAGACGCTGTGCTGCACAGGCCCGGACAGGTCGAAGACCAGCCGCGTGTTGTCCGGAGCGCGCCACAGGCGCATGCTCTTGACTTGAGTGACGGCCAGCGCGTCAACGGTCACCGCGGTCAGCAGCAGCCCAACGACGGCGACCAGTGCGCGTATGCGCATACCTTTCCCCACTTACTGTTTGAATTCTTTGGCCAGAACGGCACACCAGGCTTCGCCGCGTGCCCCCTGCGGCGACAGGTTCAGCGAACGTCCGCCCGCTTGCGGGCTTATGGTAATGGTCAGGTCGGGCTTTGGCAAAACGCCCGCGCCTTTGTCGGGCCATTCGAACAGGCACAGCGCATCGCCCTCGAAATAGTCACGAATGCCCATGAACTCCAGTTCCTCCGGATCGACCAGGCGATAGAGGTCGAAATGGAAGGCGCGAATGTCGCCGATTTCGTAGGGTTCGACCACGGTGAATGTCGGACTTTTCACCGGACCTTCATGACCCAGGCCACGGATCAGGCCACGGGACAGCGTGGTCTTGCCGGCGCCCAGGTCACCTTCGAGAAAGATCACACCATGACCTTTGGTCACTTCGGCCAGCTTGGCGCCAAAGGCGACGGTGGCTGGCTCGTCGGCCAGAAACAGGGTTAAACCTGACACGCTGAATGCTCCTCCAATAACGCTCTAATGACCGGGACCAGATCGCTGGCCGCCAGCCCTCTACCTTTGACACCCAGGCGCTCGCCCGCGCAGGCATGCAACCATACCCCCAGGCACGCGGCCTGCCAGGCGTCCAGCCCCTGGGCCAACAACGCCGCCAACACGCCGGTAAGCACGTCGCCCAGCCCGGCACCGGCCATGGCCGGATGCCCTCGCCCGCACTGCGCCAACTGCCCCGCCGGATCGGCCACCAGCGTGCCCGCGCCCTTGAGCACGCAGACGCTGGCGTAACGCCGCGCCAGCTTGCGCGCGGCGCCCGGCCGGTCGGCCTGCACCGCCTCGGTGGAGATGCCCAGCAGCCGCGCAGCCTCGCCCGGGTGCGGGGTGAGGATGCTGCCGCTGGGCAACGCCAGTGGCGCAGCGGCCAGCAGGTTGAGAGCATCGGCGTCCCATACCTGCGGCAGATGCGCATGGGTCACCGCCGACAGCAGGCTGCGGCCCCAGGCCGCCTGGCCCAGCCCGGGGCCGACCACCAGCACCGTGGCCCGTGCGAGCGGGCCGAGCAACTGGTTGGCCGAGCTCACGCCCTGCCACATCACCTCCGGCAGGCGGGCCAGCCCGGCGGCGACGTGCTCGGCACGGGTCGCCACGCTGACCAGGCCGGCGCCGCAACGCAGTGCCGCCTCGCTGCTGAGCAAGACCGCGCCGCCGGTGCCCAGGTCACCGCCGATCACCAGCACATGGCCGAAATCGCCCTTGTGGGCATCGGCGGCACGGGGTGGCAGCCCGGCCAAGGTCAGGCTGCTCAGCAACAATGGGGGGTGTTTGGTCTGAGGCATGGGGTCAAAGGCTCCGATGTCTGGCAGAATTATACGCACCTGTGCCTGTAATGCCTTATCCATCCATGCCCGCCACGACTCCAGACATCGCCACACTGGCCCAATCGATCAAGGATTGGGGCCGCGAACTCGGTTTTGCCCATGTCGGCATCGCCGGCGTCGATCTTGGCGAGCACGAACAGCACCTGCAGCGCTGGCTGGCCGCTGGCTACAACGGCGAAATGGAGTACATGGGCGACCATGGCCACAAGCGCTCGCGCCCGGCCGAGCTGATCCCCGGCACGCTACGGGTGATTTCGCTGCGCATGGACTACCTGCCCGGCGACACGCAGATGGCCAAGCGCCTGGCGGAGCCGGAAAAGGCCTATATCTCGCGCTACGCCTTGGGCCGCGATTATCACAAGCTGGTGCGCAAGCGCGTGCAGCACTTCGCCGACCGCATCCAGGCGGCCATCGGTCCCTTTGGCTACCGCGCCTTCGTCGACAGCGCCCCGGTGCTGGAAAAGGCCCTGGCGCAGGAAGCCGGCCTGGGCTGGATCGGCAAGAACACCCTGCTGCTGAACCGCAAGGCTGGCAGCTATTTCTTCCTGGCCGAGCTGTTCGTCGACCTCCCGCTGCCGATCGACGGCGTGCAGGGCAGCGATCATTGCGGGCGCTGCCAGGCGTGCCTGGACATCTGCCCGACCCAGGCATTCGTCGGGGCCTACCAGCTTGATGCCCGACGCTGCATCTCCTATCTGACCATCGAATTACGCGGTGCCATTCCACTGGAACTGCGCCCACTGATCGGTAACCGGGTGTTCGGCTGCGACGATTGCCAGATCGTCTGCCCTTGGAACCGTTTCGCCAAGACCACGACCGAAGACGACTTCATGCCCCGCCGGGGGCTGGACAATATCGAGCTGGCCGAGCTGTTCCTGTGGGATGAAAAGCGTTTTCTCGGTTGCACCGAGGGCTCGCCCTTGCGGCGGGCGGGGTATGAGCGGTTTTTGCGTAACCTAGCGGTGGGACTGGGGAATGCGCCATCGACCATTCCCGTGCTGGAGGCGCTCAACGCGCGGCGGGATGATCCTTCGGAGCTGGTACGCGAGCACGTGGAGTGGGCGCTGGCTCGCCACGACGCCCTTTGACGCCTGCCGGCCTTGGCGATCAGAAGATTAACCCCTGCAGCCCACTAGCGACAGCTGCGCCAGTCCAGGCGCCGCCCGTAACTTCGCGACTTCAGGAGGCCGAACGGAGGTCTTGCGGAGGGAGGTGACGGGCATGGATGCCCGTCAAGCGCTGCGCCCCAGGATGGGGCGTACAGCGCGGTCCTCCCGGGAGCAAGGCCGGAGTGAGGGAACCCGGAGCGAAGCGGAGGGCCGGATGAATGGAGCGAGGATTTTTTGGTTCCTTTTTGATCCTTCAAAAAGGAACTCGCCGTAAGGGCGAAAAGGTGACTATGCGTCGACATCGCAAACGAATGCACTTACAACCATTAAAACCAGCGCCGACCGACTTTGACTTTGACTTTGACTTTGACTTTGACTTTTAGAGCATGTGTTTTGAAAGCTATATGCGCATTCATTCGCGATGGTGACGCGAAGTCACCTTTCCGCCCTTACGGCGGGTAACTTTTTGAAGGATCAAAAAGTCACCAAAAAATCCTCGCTCCATTCATCCGGCCCCTACGCTTCGCTCCGGGGTTCCCTCGCTCCGTTCTTGCTCCCGGGAGGACCGCGCTGAACGCCCCATCCTGGGGCGCAGCGCTTGACGGGCATCCATGCCCGTCACCTCCCTCCGCAAGAACTCCGCTCGGCCTCCTGAAGTCGCAATTGGCGTTGCCTGAACTATCGCGCGCTTAGAAGCAAGATCAAGATCAAGATCAAGATCAAGATCAAGATCAACAGACATGAACCAACTATTGGACCACTGGCAGTGTAGCTAAGTTATAGGCTCTCGGCGGCTAGCCGTCTCCCACAGGGATAACTGAACCCCTCAAAGCGCAGCGCTAGTTTACTGTTGATCGTTGTAATGAAACTTCGGCATCTCCCAATGAAACCGAATCGCCAACAAACGCACCAGAAAACCACCAAACAATGTCAGCAACATGGCCTGCTCCGCCGGTACCTTGAAGTAAACACACCCCAGGTAGAACCAAGCCGCCGCGAACGACACACTGGCATAGAGCTCACGCCGAAACACCAGCGGAATATCGTTGCAGAAGATATCCCGCAGGATGCCGCCAAACACCCCGGTAATCACCCCGCTGATCGAAGCAACCAGGAACCCCTGCCCCATCTCCAGCGCGGTCATGCAGCCGATCAGGGTAAACGCCACCAACCCCAGCGCGTCGAGCACCAGGAACAGCGACCGCAGGTGACGCATCAAGGGCGCGATGAAAATCGTCAGCAGCGCCGCGAAGCTGGTCAGCACCAGGTACTCCGGGTGCTTCACCCAGGTCAGCGGGTAGTGCCCAAGCAGCACGTCACGCACCGAGCCACCACCGAGCGCGGTGACGCAGGCGATCAGCACCACGCCGAACCAGTCCATGCCGCGGCGGCCGGCGGACAGGGCGCCGGTCATGGCTTCGGCGGTGATCGCGATGAGGTAGAGCATCAGCAACATGGTGCAGGTCCGTGCGGGAAAGGCGCGCAGTCTACCCAGTCGCGCGGGGCACCAAAAGGGGGCGCGCCGACGATCGTCGGCGCACGACAAGGTCAGACCTTGATGAAGTGCTCGCGATAGTGGCGCAGCTCGCCAATCGACTCGCGAATATCGTCCAGCGCCAGGTGGGTGCTGCCCTTCTTGAAGCTGTCACGCACTTCCGGCGCCCAGCGCGCGGCCAGCTCCTTGAGCGTGGACACATCGAGGTTGCGATAGTGGAAGTAGTTTTCCAACTCGCGCATGTGGCGATACAGGAAACGACGGTCCTGGCAGATACTGTTGCCACAGATCGGCGACTTGCCCTTCGGCACCCACTGTTCGAGGAAAGCGATGGTCTGCGCCTCGGCCTCGGCCATGCTCACCTTGCTCTCCCGCACGCGCTGGGTCAGGCCCGAGGCGCCGTGGGTGCGGGTGTTCCACTCGTCCATGCGCGCCAACACCTCATCACTGTGGTGAATGGCGATCACCGGGCCTTCGGCCAGGGTGTTCAGCTCGCTGTCGGTGACGATGGTGGCCATCTCGATGATGACGTCGTTGTCCGGATCCAGGCCGGTCATCTCCAGATCGATCCAGATCAGATTCTGTGGGTTCTGCATGAAAAGGCTCCTCGAATAGCCCGTCATATTAGCCTAGCGGGGCGGCTCGTGGGCGTGCCGTGCTAAACTGCCCGCCGTTTTCTTTCTGCCCCGCCGACACGGAACCCTCATGGCCAAACGCCAGCTCAATCGCCGCCAGAACTGGCGCATCGAAAAGATCCAGGGCGAGCGCGCCGCCCGCGCCGCCAAACGCGAGCAGCACGTGCTGCAGGAACTGGAGGGTGGCGATCTAGGGCCGGAACAACTGGGCCTGGTGATCGCCCACTTCGGTGTGCAGGTCGAGGTCGAGGCCCAGGACGGCGAGGCCGCCGGCCAGGTCTTCCGTTGCCACCTGCGGGCCAATCTGCCGGCGCTGGTCACCGGCGACCGTGTGGTCTGGCGCGCGGGCAACCAGGGCATCGGCGTGATCGTCGCGCAGATGCCGCGCAGCACCGAGCTCTGCCGGCCAAACAATCATGGCCAGCTCAAGCCGGTGGCAGCCAACGTCGACCTGATCGTCATTGTCTTCGCCCCTGCGCCCGAACCGCACCCCAACCTGATCGACCGGTACCTGGTCGCCGCCGAGCATGCCGGCATCCACCCACTGCTACTGCTGAACAAGGCCGACCTGATCAACGACGAGAACGCCCCGACTCTCAATGCCATGCTCGAGGTCTACCGCGGCCTGGGCTACCCGCTGCTGGAAGTCTCGGCGCACCAGGGCGATGGCATGCAGCGCTTGCAGCAGACGCTCGATGGTCATATCAGCGTGTTCGTCGGACAGTCGGGCGTGGGCAAGTCCTCGCTGGTCAACAGCCTGCTGCCTGATGCAGGCACCCGTGTCGGCGACCTATCGGAATGGTCCGGCCAGGGCACTCACACCACTACCACCGCGCGCCTCTACCACTTCCCCAATGGCGGTGACCTGATCGACTCGCCGGGCATCCGCGAATTCGGCCTGGGCCATGTCAGCCGTGATGATGTCGAGGATGGATTCATCGAATTCCGCGAACTGATCGGCAACTGCCGCTTCCGCGACTGCAAGCATGACCGCGAGCCTGGCTGTGCGCTGCTCAAGGCCCTGGAAGACGGCAGCGTCACGCAACAGCGAATGAACAGCTACCGCTCGATCATCGCCAGTTTGCCGGAAGACACCTATTGAAGTGACGGCAAGCACGCCAGCATCGTAGGAAATTTTACCGGAGCAGGTAGGACCGCTCCGGTTTCGCGGTCTCCTATTGTCCCTCCCACGGTTTTCCCTGATGGTCATGACTTTGTCGTCGGCATTGATCAGGGAGGGCAGCACAGATGCCGGTATTCATCAGTTACCACCAGAACGAACGGCTCGATGCCTTCATCTTGAACGAGCGCCTGCTACTAGAAGGCATTCCCACCCAACTCGTCCCCTTCGACAGTGAAGGACAGACCCACGACGACCTGCATGGCAGCTTTTGCCAACACATGGCCGATGCCACTCACTGGATCGGAGTGCTCTGCGAGGCCTATACCGAAGACTTGTGGACGGCCTGGTTACTGGGCGCAGCGGCCATGGCGGATCGCCGGGTGACTTTCTACCATCCTGACTCGACTGAACTGCCGCAGAGCCTGCGCAAGTGGCCAGTAATGCGGGAACGAGCGCATATAGACCTGTTCGTGCGCGCCTATCATGACGAGCAGACCTTTGGCCGGGCCATGGCTTCACCGGCCGGGGACGGCGTAGTGTCGGACAGGGACAATGCAGATTTCTTCCATGCCGATCTCAAGGCCAAGATCAGGCGGGGGTTCTGAATGCATCGGGGCCGCAAAGCGGCCCCTGTCAATTACTGGTCTTTGGCCTCATCCATCTTCAACACGCCATCCTCGAAGATGTTCAGCTTCTGGCGCAGCTCGCGCGGCTGCATCGGCGTATCGCCCGGTGTCGCGTCCGCACCTGGCGCAACGCCCGCAGGCGGTGCTTCAGCGGCAGGTGGCGCTGCGTCCGGCTTGCCCTGCTCACCTTCGATATCGCGTTGCGCCTTCTTGGTCAGGACGATGATGTCGATACGGCGGTTGACCGGGTTAAACGGGTTGGCACGGTCGAACAGCGACGACGATGCATAACCGACCACACGGGCCACTTGCTCGTCCGGATAGCCACCGGCGACCAATGCACGACGCGCCGCGTTGGCGCGGTTGGCCGAAAGCTCCCAGTTACCGAAATCGCCGGTACCGGAATACGGCTTGGCATCGGTATGGCCACTGATGCTGATCTTGTTCGGGACCGCCTTGATGGTGTCGGCCATGGCCAACAGAATATCTTCGAAATAGGGCTGCAGTCGTGCACTCCCCAGGTCAAACATTGGCCGGTTCTCGGCATCCATGATCTGGATGCGCAGACCGTCCTGGGTGATCTCGAACAGGATCTGGTCCTTGAACTTCTGCAGTTGCGGGTTTTCCTCGACCTTGTTCTGCAACTCCTGCAGCAAGAGCTCGAGGCGCTCGCGCTCGACCTGCTCGGCCATGGTCTCGACCTTGTCCTTGTCCAGCTGCAGGCTGGTGTCGGGCGTCGGTTCGGACTTCACTTCCGGGTTGATGGTCTTTTCCGGCGCCAGTTGCGGCGAACCGCCCAGGTCGATGATGTAGGGCGTGCCGCTCTCGGAGAAGCCGATCGGATCCTTGAAGTAGCCGGCGATGGCGATCTTCTGCTCGGGCGTGGCCGTCGACAGCAGCCAGAGCACCAGGAAGAACGCCATCATCGCCGTGGCGAAGTCGGCGAAGGCGATTTTCCAGGCGCCGCCGTGATGGCCGTCGCCAAAGCGCTTGACGCGCTTGACGATGATGGGCTGATTGTTCTCCATGGCTTAGCGACCGCGTACCGCTTGTTCCAGCTCGGCGAAGCTCGGGCGGTGCGCCGGGTACAGCACCTTGCGACCGAACTCGACCGCCAGCGACGGCGGCATGCCGGAGGCCGAGGCCACCAGCGAGGCCTTGATCGCCTCGTAGACGTTCAGTTCCTCTTTCGCATCGTGGCGCAGGGCGTTGGCCAGCGGGCCGAAGAAGCCGTAGGCAGCGAGAATACCGAAGAAGGTACCGACCAGTGCCGCGCCCACGTGCAGGCCGATGGACTTCTGGTCGCCATCGCCCAACGAGGCCATGGTCACCACGATACCCAGTACCGCCGCGACGATACCGAAGCCGGGCATGCCGTCGGCGATGCCGGTCACCGCGTGGGACGGGTGCTCCAGCTCTTCCTTCATGCTCAGCAGCTCCATGTCGAACAGGCCTTCGAGCTCATGGGGCGCCATGTTGCCTGTGGACATGATCCGCAGGTAGTCGCAGATGAACGCGGTCATGCGCTCATCGCCCAGCACGGCCGGGTACTTGGCAAAGATCGGGCTGGCCGCGGCGTCCTCGATGTCCCCCTCGATGGCCATCATGCCTTCACGACGGCTCTTGTTGAGGATCTCGTACACCAGGCCCAGCACTTCGAGGTAGAAGGTGTGGGTGAAGCGGGTGCCGAACATCTTCAGCGACTTCTTGATTACATGCATGGTCATGTAACCAGGGTTGGCCTGGAGGAACGCACCAAAGGCCGCGCCGCCGATGATCAGCACTTCGAACGGCTGGATCAGTGCCGCGATCTTGCCGTGGGAAAGCACGTAGCCGCCGAGCACGCTCGCGAATACGACGATGATGCCGATAATTTTAGCCATAAGTTGGAAGCACTTGCTGTCGTGGTCAGGGTAGGGAACGGAAGCTTGAAAACTCTTCTTCTACTTATCGGCAGAACTGCGCCAGACTATAGCCACTCATTGCGAAAAGCCAGTTCGGACTGATGTCAATATGCCAATTGAAACCAAGGTGCCAAGTCAGGTTCCGTCGACTCTAGAGGCCTGGGTAAAGCTGCTCGACGGGATTCGAGTACCCGTGCCGAAAGACAGCCACGACCGCGTTCTACAGGCCATCAACGACAGCCGCCGCTCCCTGCGCGACATCGCCGAACTGATGCAGGACAGCCCCGCGTTGGTGCTCTGCGTGCTGCGCGAGGCCAACCACCCGGCCAACGCCAGCCTGGCGGAGCCTGCCGAAAGCCTGGAAATCGCCCTTAATCGGCTGGGGCTGGCCCGCACCAGCCAGTTGCTGGCGCGGCTGCCGTCGATACCGGCCGACGAGATCCCGCCGGTGCTGCGCCAGTTCCTGTTGATCAGCCAACACGCCACCCAACAGGCCAACGGCCTGTTCGCCAGCCGGCTGGCGCGGCTGTGGCAGGAAATCCACTGGGGCAGCCTGCTGTTCCTCTCGCCGCTGTGGCCGCTGGCCCTGGCCTACCCCAAATTGCTGGATAACTGGGAACTGCGGGTCATCCACAAGAGCGAGGACGCCGCCGAGGTCGAACGGGAACTGTTCGGCGTGCGCCTCATGCAACTATGCCAGGCCATGGCCGAGCATTGGCGCCTGCCCGAGTGGGTGACCCAGGGCTATCGCCTGCTGATGGACGAGCGCGAGCAACTGGCTCAGGTGCTGAACATCGCCCGCGAACAGGACCCGCTGGTCCAGCAGCAGCGCCTGGACGACGAGCCAGCGCTGCGTCGCTGGTTCAACCAGCCACCCAACACCGTGCTGCTGGCCAACGGCCTCGCCCTGGCCGCCCAGGTAGGCTGGGACAACCCGCACCTGCTGCGCTGGCAACTGCTCACCGCGCTATACCTGCAGACCACCCTGGACGATGTCCAACAGCAGGTTCACCAACAAGCCGCGGCCAGTGCCCGTCATCACGCCCGTGATGCGCTGTTCCACCCGGCCGAGGCGCTGATCTGGCCCTGGCACCAGCGCAGACCGCACCCGGACATGCTTACTCCGCCGCCACCCAGCACCGAGGATCTTGGCCGCTGGCGCGCGCTGTGCCAGGAACTGTTGGCCCAGCCCAGCCCGTTCAGCAATGCCGTGCACCTGGCCACCCAGGCCCGCGACGCCCTGCTGGCCTGCGGCATGCAACGCATCATGCTGCTGAGCCTGGACAAGACCACCGATTACCTGCGCGTGCAGCAGACCGCCGGCCTGCCACGCGAGGCCGCCGCCATGGCGCTGCCCGTCGTGCAGAACAAATTGTTGCAAAAGTTGATGGCAAAAGCCGGGCAACTACGCCTGACACCCGAAAACCATGCCCAGTTCAGTACCCTGCTGCCGGCACCGCTGCGCGCTTTCTTCCGCGGCGAGCACTTGCTGCTGCGCTCGCTGGCGGTGGGCGACCAGGTACTGATGCTGGCGGTGGCCGACCAGGACGGCAAGCCGCTGGCCGACGTCAGCGTGCAGGCGTTCGGCAAGACCGCGCAATGCGTGGAGCGCGCCCTGGCCGTGTTTGCCACCCGCAATGCCTGACCCTTGCGCTACAATCGCCCCTCTTTCCACCCTGGAGAACGTGGATGACTGACTTTTCCGGCCTGTCCCTGGTGATCGAAGCCGAGGACCTGCTGCCGCGCCTGGATTCGCCGCGGCTGATCCTGGTCGACCTGACCAGCGCCAACCGCTATGGCAGCGGGCACATCCCCGGAGCCCGCTTCGTCGACCCGAAACGCACCCAGTTGGGCCAGCCCCCGGCCCCCGGCCTGCTGCCGGCCCGTGCCGACCTGGAGAAACTGTTCGGTGAACTCGGCCACCGCGACGATGCAGTGTATGTGGTCTACGACGACGAGGGCGGCGGCTGGGCCGGGCGCTTCATCTGGCTGCTCGACGTCATCGGCCACAAGGGATACCACTACCTCAATGGCGGCATCCAGGCTTGGCCGGCGGACAAGCTGTCCACCGAAACGCCCGAAGTCGCCGGCGGCCCGGTGAGCCTGCACCTGCATGGCGAACCCACCGCTACCCGCGAATACCTGCAAAGCCGCCTGGGCGCCGCCGACCTGGTCATCTGGGACGCACGCGGGCCACTGGAATTCAGCGGCGAGAAGGTGCTGGCGGCCAAGGGCGGGCACATTCCCGGCGCGATCAACTTCGAGTGGACCGCCGGCATGGACCTGAACAACCACCTGCGCATCCGCAAGGACATCGCCGACGTCCTGCAAAACCTGGGCATCACCCCCGACAAGGAAGTGATTACCCACTGCCAGACCCACCACCGCTCCGGCTTCACCTACCTCGTGGCCAAGGCCCTCGGCTATCCACGGGTGAAGGGCTATGCCGGTTCCTGGGGCGAATGGGGCAATCACCCCGACACGCCCGTCGAAGTTTAAGGACGCTCAATGAAATCCCGCTTGTTCATCATCAGCCAGTACCTGCTGCCGCACCACCTGCTGTCGCGGCTGGCCGGCTGCGTCGCCGAGTGCCGCGCACGCTGGTTCAAGAACGCCTTCACCGCCTGGTTTGCCAAGCGCTACCAGGTGAACATGTCCGAGGCGCTGGTCGAAGATCTCAGTGCCTACGAGCACTTCAACGCCTTCTTCACCCGCGCCCTCAAGCCGGGAGCCCGCCCGCTGGACGAAACCCCCGGCGCGATCCTCTGCCCAGCCGATGGCGCCGTCAGCCAGCTCGGCCCGATCGAGCACGGCCGCATCTTCCAGGCCAAGGGCCACGGCTACAGCGCCCTGGAGCTGCTGGGCGGCGATCCGGCCCTGGCCGCACCGTTCATGGGCGGTGAATTCGCCACCATCTACCTGTCGCCCAAGGACTACCACCGCGTGCACATGCCGCTGGCAGGTACCCTGCGCGAGATGGTCTATGTGCCGGGTCGGCTGTTCTCGGTCAACCAAACCACCGCGGAAAACGTGCCTGAGCTGTTCGCCCGCAACGAGCGCGTGGTCTGCCTGTTCGACACCGAGCGTGGGCCGATGGCCGTGGTGCTGGTCGGCGCAATGATCGTCGCCTCGATCGAGACCGTCTGGGCCGGCCTGGTCACGCCACCGAAGCGCGAGCTGAAGACCTTCCGCTACGACGAGGCCAGCCGTGCACCGATCCACCTGGAAAAGGGCGCCGAACTGGGCCGCTTCAAGCTGGGTTCCACCGCCATCGTGCTGTTCGGGCCGGAGCAGGTGAAGTGGGCAGAGAGCCTGGGTGCCGGCTCCGCGGTGCGCATGGGTGAGCTGCTGGCGCAGCCGACCCAGGCCTGACTATCCGGTAAGCAAAAGGCCCTGCATGATTGATGTCATGCAGGGCCTTTTTTTGCCTTGGGATTGCTGGGAGGGCTTCGCCCTCCTTGGGCTCAAGATCAACCGCGCGCTTCGCGATCACGCACGCCCAGCAGGTACAGCACGCCATCCAGGCCCAGCGTCGAGATGGCCTGCTTGGCCGACTGGCGCACCAGCGGCTTGGCGCGGAAGGCCACGCCCAGGCCGGCCTGGGACAGCATCGGCAGGTCGTTGGCCCCATCACCAACGGCGATGGTCTGCTCGAGCTGCAGGCCCTCCTGACTGGCCAGTTGCAACAGCAGGTCGGCCTTGCGCTGGGCATCGACGATCGGTTCGACGGCCACCCCGGTCACCTTGCCGTCGACCACCTCCAGTTCGTTGGCGAATACGTAGTCGATGCCCAGGCGCGCCTGTACCTGCTTGGCAAAGTAGGTGAAACCGCCGGAGAGGATGGCGGTCTTGTAGCCCAGGCGCTTGAGTTCGGCAAACAGGTGCTCGGCGCCCTCGGTCAGGCGCAGCGAAGCACCGATCTGGTCGAGCACGCTCACGTCCAGCCCCTTGAGCAAGGCCATGCGCTCCTTGAAGCTGGCGCGAAAATCCAGTTCGCCACGCATGGCACGCTCGGTGATCGCCGCGACCTGTTCGCCGACGCCGGCGGCCTTGGCCAGCTCGTCGATGACTTCGGCCTCGATCAAGGTCGAGTCCATATCGAACACCGCCAGACGGCGGTTGCGGCGGAACAGGTCGTCTTTCTGGAAGGCGATGTCGATGCTCAGCTCTTCGGACAGCGCGAAGAACGCCGCACGCAGGGCCTGGCCGTCGTTCGGCTCGCCACGCACCGAGATTTCCAGCGCGGCCTTGCCCTTGTCGATCTGGGCGTCCAGCGCCACGCGGGCGGACAGCCGTTCGATGCGCTCGATGGTCAGGTCGTGCTCGCTGATGATGGCGCTGACGCGCTGCAACTGCTGCGGGGTGATCCGGCGGCTGAGCAGGGTAACGATGTGGCGGGCCTCACCCTGGCTGTCGGCCCAGTGCTGGTAGTCGGCCTCGGAAATGGGGGTGTAGCGGGCCTGCAAGTTCAGTTCGTGAGCCTTGGACTGCACGCTCTGCAGCAGCGCCGTGGCCACTTCGTTATCGGGGATGTCGACCAGGATGCCGAACGACAGCGTGCCGTGCATGACAGCGAGGCCGATGTCGAGAATACTCACACCGCCCTGGAGCAGGACGCCGGTGATGGCCGCAGTGAGACCCGGACGGTCTTCACCAGTGATGTTGATCAGGACGATTTCGCGCAAGACCGGGGCTCCAACTCGATGAAAAATGCGCATTCTACCGATTTTCCATGACCGCCGGGCGCCAACGATACTTTGCCGACAAAACGCGTGTCGCTATACTGCGCAGCAACTTTCTCGCCATAAAGAGCCGCGCTCTGTGAACCGGCCCACGCCCGTAAAACCCGACAACTTCTTCCTGATGATCTACCGAGCCCTGAGCCAGCGCCGAATTCCATTGGCCCTGCGCATTGCCAGCCACAACATTTTCCTGGTGGCCCTGGCCCTGGTGATCTATGCCTGCGTGATGGGCCTGCAGTTCAAGCAGGCCATGCACGAGCAGGCCGATGCCGTCGGCCAGAGCCTGACCACCCAGACCGCCACCTCGGCCACCGAGCTGCTGGTGTCCAACGACATCCTCAGCCTCAACGTGCTGCTGGGCAACCTGGTGAAGAACCCGCTGGTGGCCCATGCGGCCATCTACAGCGTGGACAACCGCATCCTCGCCGAGGCCGGCCAGCGCCCGCGCAACAGCCTGCTGGGCGAAACCGAAGGGGTCTACCAGACCAAGATCACCTTCCAGGACGTGACCGCCGGCCAGTTGCGCATCAGCCTGGACATGAACCAGTTCCAGCAACCGATGCTGATCAGCTTGCAGAGCATGGGTATCCTCGCCGCGATCCTGCTGGCCCTGGCCCTGACCCTCAGCCTGCGCCTTGGACGCTTTATCTCGACGCCGCTGCTGCAGTTGCGCGTGTGGTTGCGTGACCCGCACCCTTACACGCCGGGCATCGACCGCCAGGACGAAATCGGCGATCTGGCGCGCCAACTGCACGCGCGCCTCGCCCCACCGCCGCCACCTGAGCCTGAAGAAGAGGACGAGGAAGACGATTTCGACGACGCGCCAGTTGCCAAGGTCGCCCCACGGGCCAAGGCGATGGTACAGACTGCCGGGCACGACGAGGACGACGACGCCTTCGCCGACCTGATGGATGAGCAAAGCGCTCCGGCCAAGCCTGTCATCGTCGAGTCCGACGAGCCGCAGTTCAGTGCCGTGCTGGCCGTGCAGTTGGGCTCCCAGGAGCAACTGCGTCGCCTGCCACGCACCCGCCTGACCGAGCTGCTGGAGCGCTACCGCGACTGTTTGGAGCAGGCTGCATCGCTGTACGAAGGCGAAGTCCACACCCTGAACGACGGCAGCACCCTGCTGTTGTTCCACAGCCGCGACAGCGGCGAGGACTACCTGACCAATGCCATCTGCTGCGGCGAGCTGCTGCGCGCCCTGGGCCACGCCCTGCAGATCGAGGTGGCCGACAGCGGCATCACCCTGCAGCTGCAACTGGGCCTGGTGCTGGCTGACGACCTGCAAGGCCTGGATCAGGTCGACCTGCTGATGACCGAACAGGCCCAGGACGCCCTGGCCCTGTCGCAGCACAGCCGCAACCTGCTGCTGGTGGAGCGCCGCATCAGCGATGACGCCCTGGTGCGCCAGCGTGCGCGTATTCGGCCGATTGCCAGCCCGGAAGGCGCGTGCTGTGTAGAACGCCTGATGGAGCCTTACCCGTCGATGCTGGAACGCCAGCTGGCACGGATGCACGAGCGCCGCGCCTGAGCGCCACCGCTCATCTAGGACTTGCGTGGGAGCGGGCTTGCCCCGCGATAGCGTCGGGGCAGGCAATGTTGCTGCCCTGGCAAGCCCTATCGCGGGACAAGCCCGCTCCCACGCAGATCTGATAAAGCCTCCCGACCAAAGACACAAAAAAGCCCGCATCGCTGCGGGCTTTTTTGTGGCTGCGGATATCAGAAGCGGAACACTTCCATATCGGTACGAATCGGCGAGGCCATCGGAATCTTCGGTTTCTCAGGCTCTTTCTTCACCTGCACCGGCGCCGCCGGCTTGCGTGGCGTCTCCTCGGCGATGGCCGGCTGGTTGGCCAGTGGTTTAACGGCGGTACTCAGCTGTTCGGCCAGCTTCTGCAACAATTGCCCCTGAGCCTGGACCTGCGCAGACTCGCTGCCCGCATGGGGCTGCTCGAGGTGGACGATGCGGTTGTCACGCACCTGGCCACGGCGGTCCAGCACACGCCACTGGGCGTCCAGGATCGCGGGCTGGTTCTTGCCCGAGTCCAGGCGGGTAATGGACAGCAGCACCTGCACGTCCGGCGTGAAGCCGGCGCTCGCCGGTGCCAGCACCACGCGCTGGCTGTCCAGGCGCCAGGCCAGCTGGCGCACCAGCAACTGGTCGATATCCGACGAAAGGCTGCCGGCCCAACGGCCATCGGTGGCTGCCGTCAGACTGCCATCGACCTGCCGCTGTAGAAAGGTCTCACGTTGCAGGTAGTCGGCCACCGATACCGGGCCGAGCACCACCGCCATGCCCGCCGCCTGGGTCGGCTGGCCGGGTTCACCGCTGTCGAGCTGATACAAGGCGACCGGCTGATGCATGCTGCATCCGCTCAGGCCCAGCAAGCCGGTCACCAGCAACGCAAATGGAAGGCGCAGAAATTTCATTCATCCCATCCAGGCGGTCGTCTCCAGACTGACCGCAGTGATACACATGTAGATTCATCCGGGCACCCGGCCACGCCGGCGCCACGCGGGCCCTATCATCCGCGAATTAGCCGCCAGACTCCAGCATTTCCGCCTGAAGCGGCGCCGAAAGCGCCGCAGCAGACAGCCCATGCACTCAGGCGGGGGTTTCCACCATCAAGCTATCCACGCGCTGGAAACCACGTGGCAATTTGCTACCGCGGCGACCACGCTCCCCCTTGTAGTGCTCGAGATCATCTGGTTTCAGAGAAAGGGTACGCTTGCCAGCTTGCAATACAAGGGTCGACCCCTCACTGATCACTGCCAGGTCAGTGACGAATTCTTCACGACTGGCTACTCGGTCGCCCGGAACGCCGATGATCTTGTTGCCCTTGCCCTTGCCCAACTGCGGCAGGTCGGCGACCTTGAATACCAGCAGACGGCCTTCGGTGGTTACCGCGGCCAGCCAGTCTTGCTCGCGGTCGGCCACCGGGCGCGGGGTCATCACCTTGGCGCCGTTGGGCAGGCTGAGCAGGCCCTTGCCGGCCTTGTTCTTGGCCTGCAGGTCCTCACCCTTGACCACGAAGCCGTAGCCGGCGTCGGAGGCCACCACGTACAGGGCCTCGTCCTCCGGCAGCAGCACGCACTCGAAGGTAGCGCCGGGCGGTGGAGTCAGACGACCGGTCAGCGGCTCGCCCTGGCCGCGCGCCGATGGCAGGCTGTGGGCCGCCACCGAATAGCTGCGGCCGGTGGAGTCGATGAGCACGGCGAATTGGTTGGAGCGTCCGGCGGCGGCGGCCTTGAAACCGTCACCGGCCTTGTAGGAAAGCCCGGTGGCATCGATATCGTGGCCCTTGGCGCAACGCACCCAGCCCTTCTCCGACAGCACCACGGTGACCGGTTCGGTCGGCATCAGCTCGTTTTCCGAGAGCGCCTTGGCCTCGGCACGCTCGACGATCGGCGAGCGACGGTCGTCGCCATAGGTCTCGGCGTCTTCGATCAGCTCGCTGCGCACCAGCTTGCGCAGCTTGGCATCGCTGCCCAGCAGGGTGGTCAGGCGCTTCTGTTCCTTGAGCAGCTCGTCCTGCTCGCCACGGATCTTCATCTCTTCCAGACGGGCCAGCTGGCGCAGGCGGGTCTCGAGGATGTAGTCAGCCTGGATTTCGGTCAGGTCGAAACGGGCGATCAGTGCCTGCTTGGGGTGCTCTTCGGTACGGATGATATGGATCACTTCATCCAGGTTGAGGAACGCGGTGAGCAGGCCTTCCAACAGGTGCAGGCGCTTCTCGACCTTGTCCAGGCGGTGCTGCAGGCGGCGACGGACGGTACCGATCCGGTACTCCAGCCACTCCAGCAGCAGCGCGCGCAGGTTCTTCAGCTGCGGACGGCCGTCGAGGCCGATGATGTTGACGTTGACCCGGTAGGTACTCTCGAGGTCGGTGGTAGCGAACAGGTGCTGCATCAATTCGGCGGCATCGACGCGGTTCGAACGTGGGATGATGACGATGCGGCAGGGGTTCTCGTGGTCCGACTCATCGCGCAGGTCGGCGACCATCGGCAGCTTCTTGGCCTGCATCTGCGCGGCGATCTGCTCCAGAACCTTGGCCCCGGAGACCTGGTGCGGCAACGCGGTGACGATGATGTCGCCGTCCTCGACACGGTACACCGCGCGCATGCGGATCGAGCCCTTGCCGGTCTCGTAGAGCTTGAGGATATCGGCGCGCGGGGTGACGATCTCGGCCTCGGTGGGGTAGTCCGGGCCCTGGATGTGCTCGCACAGCTGCTCGATGGTGGCCTTGGGCTCGTCGAGCAGGCGCACGCAGGCGCTGGCCACTTCCCGCAAGTTGTGCGGCGGCACGTCGGTGGCCATGCCCACGGCGATGCCGGTGGTACCGTTGAGCAGGATGTTCGGCAGGCGCGCCGGCAGCACCGCTGGCTCCTGCAGGGTGCCGTCGAAGTTCGGCACCCAGTCGACGGTGCCCTGGCCCAGCTCGCTGAGCAGCACTTCGGAATAGCGCGACAGGCGCGCCTCGGTGTAACGCATGGCGGCGAACGACTTCGGATCGTCCGGCGCACCCCAGTTGCCCTGGCCGTCGACCAGGGTGTAGCGGTAGCTGAACGGCTGGGCCATCAGCACCATGGCCTCGTAGCACGCCGAGTCGCCGTGGGGATGGAACTTGCCGAGCACGTCGCCGACGGTACGCGCCGACTTCTTGTGCTTGGAGTCGGCGTCCAGACCCAGCTCGCTCATGGCATAGACGATGCGGCGCTGGACCGGCTTGAGGCCGTCGCCGATGTGCGGCAGGGCGCGGTCCATGATCACGTACATGGAGTAGTTGAGGTAGGCCTGTTCGGTGAAGTCGGCCAGGGAACGGCGTTCGACGCCTTCGAGACTGTCCAGTAAGTCGCTCATGCGAGCCTCGTCATTTCAGGTTCTGGCGCAGCAGCATGGTGCCGCCGCGCTGGGTAAATTCAAGTTGTTTCAGGGCGCTCATGCCCAACAACACGGCCTGGCCATCCAGGCCCGGCACCACCAAAGCGCGCACGTCGCGCAGGTGGATGTCGCCCAGTTGCAGGCTGTCGAGCCGGGTGCGGTAGCCTTCGGTGCGGCCATTGGCGGTACTCAGTTGCACCGGGGCGCCACGGGCCAGGGCCAGGTCGCGGGCCAGCGCCTCGGGGATCGCCACATCGGTGGCGCCGGTATCGAGCATGAAATGCACCACCTGGCCATTGATCACGCCGTCAGCGACGAAATGGCCCTGGCCGTTGCTCAGCAGGCGAACTTCGACGAAGCCGTCGCCCTGCTCGCTCTGCACCACGGCGTTGGGATTCTGCTGACGCGCCTCCCATTGGCCGAAAAAGCGCGTGGCCAAAAACATCGCCGCCGCCCAGGCAACGATCATCAGCACCCTGCCCGCCCGCTTGCCCGCTGGCTGGCTCATGGCTTGGCACTCCAGCCGCCGGCCGGCGCGCCGAAGCGCCAGACGACCGGCCGCGCTTCACCATCCGCCCGTGGCCGGTCGTTGTTGTCCACGCTGATCCAGGCGCCGTCCTTGTCGATCACCAGCGCCTCGGCCAGGCCATAGGGCTGTGAATAGCGACGCGATTCCACCAGGGCGTCCGCGGCGAACGACCAGCAGCGCTCCACGGTGCCACTGTCAGCGTCGCGTCGGCAGATGCGATAAGCGTTGCGCTCGAGGGTGAACAACTTGCCCTCGAACCAGGCCAGGTCGGCGAAGTCGCGGGAAACCGGGCGTGCCTCGGGGAACTGCGGCGGCTGCATTTCCACGCCGGCTTCGCTGAGCAGCACGCAACCGCGCCCGCAGGTCCATACCGACTGCTGGCGCTGCACGGCGAGCAGCCCGCGTCGCTCACGCTCGGCGGCCAGCCACAAGCGATCGCCCGCCGGGTTGATCGCCAACCCTTCGAACAGTGCGTTGAAATGCAGCAGCATGCCGCTGGCTCGCGCCTGGCGCACCATGGCCTGGTCGATTCTCAGCCAGTTCGGCTCGCCTTCCAGGGGCAGTTGCAGCACCGCGGCCTGGGCCTCGCTGACGATGAACAGGTTGCCTGCCTGGTCGCAGGTAATACCTTCGAAATCCAGCGCGCCGCCACGAATAAACGACGATGCCCAGTTGCGCGACTTCAACCCCCAGGGCAACCCGGTATCGGGGGCCGGTGGCGGCGTGAAGGTCAGCGGCTGGGCCTGCCAGGCCGCGCCCTCCTGGTCCAGGCGGTAGATACGGTCGTCATCGCGGTCGGACACCGCCCACAATGCGCCCCGGCACCAGGCCAGGCCCGACAGGTTGCCGCCGCGCATGCCATCGACCACGTGCTCGCCGCTGAGCTTGAGCTGCGGCCAGTCGCCGGCCTGGGCCTGCAGGGCGAACAGCGCCAGGCAGGCCATGAGCAACGGACGAATCAAACCAGGACCTCGGCCAGGTTGCCTTTGGTTTCCAGCCAGTTCTTGCGGTCACCGGCGCGCTTCTTGGCCAGCAGCATGTCCATGATCTCGGTGGTGCCCTGCACGTCGTCCAGCGTGAGCTGGACCAGGCGCCGGGTGTTCGGGTCCATGGTGGTCTCGCGCAACTGCGGCGGATTCATCTCGCCCAGGCCTTTGAATCGGGTGACTTGCGGCTTGCCACGCTTCTTCTCGGCGACCAGACGGTCCAGGACACCATCGCGCTCGGCTTCGTCCAGGGCGTAGTAGATCTCCTTGCCCAGGTCGATGCGGTACAGCGGTGGCATGGCCACGTAGACGTGCCCGGCCTCGACCAGCGGACGGAAGTGCTGGACGAACAGCGCGCACAGCAGGGTGGCGATGTGCAGGCCGTCGGAGTCGGCGTCGGCGAGAATGCAGACCTTGCCGTAGCGCAGTTGCGAAAGGTCGGTGGCGCCCGGGTCGACACCGATGGCCACGGCGATGTTGTGCACTTCCTGGCTGGCCAGGACCTCGCCGCCATCGACTTCCCAGGTGTTGAGGATCTTGCCGCGCAGCGGCAGGATCGCCTGGAATTCCTTGTCCCGCGCCTGCTTGGCAGAACCTCCGGCGGAGTCACCCTCGACCAGGAACAGCTCGGCGCGCATCGGATCCTGGCCTGCGCAGTCGGCCAGCTTGCCGGGCAGCGCCGGGCCCTGGGTGATGCGCTTGCGCTCGACCTTCTTGCTTGCCTTCAGGCGACGGCCGGCGTTGCTGATGGCCAGTTCGGCCAACTGCATGCCCAGTTCGGGATGGGCGTTGAGCCACAGGCTGAAGGCGTCCTTGACCACGCCGGAGACAAATGCCGCCGCCTCGCGGGACGACAGGCGCTCCTTGGTCTGGCCGGAGAACTGCGGCTCCTGCATCTTCATCGACAGCACGAAGCTGATGCGCTCCCAGACGTCCTCAGGCGCCAGCTTGACCCCGCGTGGCAGCAGGTTGCGGAACTCGCAGAATTCACGCATGGCGTCCAGCAGGCCCTGACGCAGACCGTTGACGTGGGTGCCGCCCTGAGCGGTGGGGATCAGGTTGACGTAGCTTTCCTGGATGCTGTCGCCGCCTTCGGGCAGCCACAGCAGGGCCCAGTCCACGGCCTCCTTGTTACCGGCCAGGCTGCCGCAGAACGGCTCGTCGGGCATGCGCAGGTACTCGCTGACCGAATCGACCAGATAGGAACGCAGGCCGTCCTCGTAGTGCCATTCGACCTTCTCGCCGGTGCCCTTGTCCTCGAAGCTGATGGACAGCCCCGGGCACAGCACGGCCTTGGCCTTGAGCACATGCTTGAGGCGGCTGATGGAGAATTTCGGCGAGTCGAAGTACTTCGGGTCGGGGGTGAAGTACACGCTGGTGCCGGTGTTGCGCTTGCCGACGGTGCCGACCACTTCCAGCTCGCTGGCCTTGAAGCCGTCGGCGAAGGTCATCTGGTATTCGTTGCCGTCGCGCTTGACGCGCACCCGCACCTGGCTCGACAGGGCGTTGACCACCGAGATACCGACGCCGTGCAGGCCGCCGGAGAACTGGTAGTTCTTGTTGGAAAACTTGCCGCCGGCGTGCAGCTTGGTGAGGATCAGCTCGACGCCGGAAACGCCCTCCTCGGGATGGATGTCCACCGGCATGCCGCGGCCATCGTCGCTGACCTCCAGCGAGTGGTCGGCATGCAGGATCACCTGCACCGAGCGGGCGTGGCCGGCCAGGGCTTCGTCGACGCTGTTGTCGATGACTTCCTGGGCCAGGTGGTTGGGCCGGCTGGTGTCGGTGTACATGCCCGGCCGCTTGCGGACCGGGTCAAGGCCCGAGAGGACTTCGATGGCGTCTGCGTTATAGGCGCTAGCGCTGGGATTGGCCATGGGTTCTCGTCGTCAGTCAGGTGAATGCAAAAGTCAAAATACAGAAAAATCCAGCGCCGCATACTGCCCACGGGCAATACCGGCGAACGCCAGCAGGGCCGGGATTTGCTCGGCGAAGCCCTGGTAGCTGTGGTCGCCACCGGCCTGGATACGCAGGGCACAAGCACGGTAATAGTGCTCGGCGTGGCGATAGTCCAGTGTTTCATCGGCGGTCTGCAACCACACTTGATAGCGGGCGGCGTCCTGCGGCGGCGGCACTTCCAGTTCGGCCAGGGCGGCCACATGATCATGGGTCAGCTCCCAGGCCTCGTCGGTATAAAGGTTGCGCTGGGTACCCAGGTAGCCGTCGAACAGGCGGTGCGGGCCGACCGCCGGGTTGACCAACAAGGCCTTGAGGCCATGGCGTTCGGCCAGATGGGTGGCATAGTAGCCGCCGAGTGAGCTGCCGACCAGCAAGGGGGCGCCGAGCTCATCGATGGCGGCCTCCAGCTGGGCGATGGCCTGGCGCGGGTGGTGATGCAGGGCCGGGACACGCAGCTGGTCGGACAGGCCGATCCGCTGCATCACCGCCTCGAGCTGGCGCGCCTTCTTCGACAGCGGCGAGCTGTTGAAGCCATGGATATAGAGGATGGAACCCGACATGCTGCCCCCCGGACGCAAAGACGCGCAGTGTAGCGTGTTCAAAGGGCATTGGCGCAGCGTGGGGATTTTCGCAGCAAATTCTTCAAACAGCCGGGGGCACGATCTCTGTGGGAGCGGCCTTGTGTCGCGAAAGGACCGCAAAGCGGTCCCCCGACTCAGTAGCCCGGGCTGTCGAAATCCAGTTTCACCTCGAAATCGCGCGCCCGCTCCACCCCGGTCTCCAACCGTCCGTCGGCGTGCAGCCGCAGCCAGCGATAGCCCGGCTGCTCCTCGCTCACCTTGAATTCCTCGCTGCGCGGCGCGAACTGGATGCAGGTTGAAGGCGTGGCAAGGAAACGAACGCCGTCGCGCACCTCGTCCCATTCCTGATGGATATGCCCCCACAGCAGCGCCCTCACCTGTGGATAACCGCGCAGGCGCTGCAACAGTTCATCGGCGTTTCGCAACCCGATCGGCGCAATCCACGCACAACCGATATCCACCGGCTGGTGATGGCAGCACACCAGGCAATGGCGTTCGCCCGCACTGTTCAGCGCCTGATCCAGCACGGCCAACTGGTCGTCCGCCAACACGCCGAAGGTGGCACCGACCACTGCCGAATCGAGCATGACAATGCGCCATTGGCCAATGTCCGTCACCGCCTGCACCAGCTCCGGCGCCACGGCCTGCATTACCTGGGCCTCGTCATGGTTACCCGGCAGCCAACGCGCTGGCGCCTCCAACTTCGAGGTCAGCTCGCTGAAGGCCTGGTAGGAGGCGGCGCTGGCGTCCTGCGACAGGTCGCCCGTGCACAGCAGCAGGTCGATACGCGGCTGCTCGCGACGCACCTGGTCGATCACATGCCCGAGGCTCGCGCGGGTATTCAGGCCCAGCAAAGTGCCCGCCGGGTCGGCGAACAGGTGGGCATCGGTCAGTTGCACCACATGGACGGGTGACGAAAGTGGGTGTGGTTGCGGCAACGGCCGTCTCCTCGAACGGATTCAGCACCGATTATGGCGGTGGATCGGTTTCGAGCAAGTACTCGAAACCGACGCGCATCACAATTTCAGCGCACCGCTTCCAGTTCGTGGCCGCAGGCCAGGCAGTGGCTCAACCATTCGCCGAGAAACAGATTGAGCTGGGCTTTCTCGTCCGGCTGGTGCATCGCCGTGTTGGGGTACGGGTAGATGCTGCGCAGGCGGCGGGCATGCTCGGCGCTGACCACCTCGGCCATGCGCGCGTCATGGTAGACCTGCACTTCCAGTTCGGGCACCGGCAGCCAGGGCAGACTGTGCTCCTGGCGCACCTTGAGGGTCGTGGTATAGGGACAGGCCAGCAGCACTTCAAGCACCAGCACGCCGAGCATCTGGTCGCCCTGGGTCATGCCGATGCGCCGCGAGCTCTGCGTGGTGCGCATGTCCGGCAGCAGACGCATCAGGCGGGCATAGTTGGCCTCGCAGGCCGACTGCAGCCCGACCAGGTCGACCCGATAGCGCTCACGCAGCAGGTTCACTTCCACATACCTCGAACTTCATCACGGTTGAGTGCCAGCCATTGCAGGCCGATGATCGTGGCGGCGTTGCAGATACGCCCGTCGCGCACCGCCTGCAGGGCGTCCTCGAACGCCCACACGCGAACACGGATATCCTCGCTCTCCTCCTCCAGGCCATGCAGGCCGCCGGCACCTTCACTGATGCAACGGCCCAGGAACAGGTGGACGTACTCGTCGCTGCCGCCTGGCGAGGGGAAGTAGCAGGTCATCGGCCACAGCGCGCTGAAGGTCAGGCCAGCTTCTTCATCGGCTTCACGATGAGCGACCTCTTCCGGCTGCTCGTCCTTGTCGATCAGGCCGGCGACCATCTCGATCAGCCAGGGATTATCGATCTTGCCCACGGCGCCGACTCGAAACTGCTCGATCAGCACCACTTCGTCGCGCTGCGGATCGTAGGGCAGCACACAGACGGCGTCATGGCGCACGAACAACTCGCGGGTGAACTCGCGACTCATGCCGCCGGCGAACAATTCGTGGCGAAGGTGCAGCTTGTCGAGCTTGTAGAAGCCCTTGAACAACTGCTCACGCCGGGTGATTTCGACCTGGGTGGGCACTGTATTCAACGTGTCCGTCATGCAAACTCCTTGATACCTCGGTTACCGCATCGCGCAATCCTACTCTGCGCGCCGCCCGGTTTCACCCCTTTCTGGCGACCGTTCAGGCAGCCGGGACAGGCGCGCCGCTCTCTGTTAGCTTAGTGGCGAACTGAAGGCCGCGCAGGCGGTCCAAGGCCGATCATCACCGTTGTGAAAGAGGCAACATGACGCTTGTCAAACTGACTTCCGTGGCCGTCCTGGCACTGGCGCTCGGCGCCTGCCAGAGCCTGTTCACGCCCAATTACCGCGCTCCGCTCGAGGTCAAGCGCGAGGCCTGGGAACACGTCAAGCCCGGCTGCAGCGAGAGCGACTGCCCACTGGTCAATATCGACGTGGTGCACTTCCCCGCCCTGCCCAAGCTCGACGCCCTCGTCGAGAAACGCCTGCTGATGCTCACCGAGGACAACCAGCGCGGCACCCCGCCGGCCTCGTTGCAAGCCTATGAACAGCAGTACCTGGCCCGCGCCGACAAGCGCAACAGCAGCTACCTGCAGGCCAAGGTACGCGAACAGCATGACGGGCTGGTGATCGTCGAGCTGTCCAGCTACCTGGACAGCGGCGGCGCCCACGGCATGCCAGGGCGCGGCTTCATCAACTACTCGCGAAAGCTGGACAAGGTGCTGACCCTGGACGACATGCTGGTGCCCGGCCAGGAAGCGACCTTCTGGAAGACCGCCGAGGAGTCCCACCGCGCCTGGCTGATCAGCACTGGCATGGACAAGGACCCCGAGTTCGTCAAGACCTGGCCGTTCAAGCAGTCGCCGCACATCGCCCTGACCTACGGCGCGGTGGTGATCAAGTACGAGGTCTACGCCATCGCCCCGTACTCCATGGGCCACGTCGAACTGAAGATCCCCTACCCGCGCCTCAACGGCGTGATCAGGCCCGAGCTGTTTCCCGGCCGCGGCTGAGCGATAGCAGCAGATGCAGCCCCCCTGCCAGCAGCAGTGCCGGCAGGGTCGCCCCAAGCCCCGGCGCCTGGCTGGCCAGCAGGTGATAGGCCGCTCCCCCCACCGCCCAGGCCAGCAGCGCCCGCCCGTGCAAGCCCTCGACCAGCACCGGCAGGCGACGGCGACGGACCACGAAGTGATCCACCAGCACCACGCCGAACAGCGGCGCGAACACCGAGCCGATCAGCAGCAGGAAGTTCTGGTACTGGTCCAGCGGTGCCAGCAGGGCGATCAGCGTGCACAACACGCCGATGGCCAAGGCCAGGTGCTCGACCTTGAGCTTGATCAACAGCCCGGTGGAAACCGCTGCGGAGTGAATGTCGGCAAAGGCGTTCTCCGACTCGTCCAGCAGGATCAGCAGCAGCGGAATGCCCAGCCCGGCACCGGCCAGCGCCAGCAGCAACGCATTCACTTCACCGCTCGGCGCGAACGCCAGGGTATAGGCCACGCCCAGGCTCATCAGCCAGGCATTGCCGATGAAAAAGCCCAGCGCCGTACCGCCGAATACCCGGCTGGCGCGCTGGCCGAAGCGTGAATAGTCGGCGATCAGCGGCAGCCACGACAGCGGCATGGCGATGACGATGTCGAAGCCCAGGGCCAGGGACAGCGAACCATCCCCCGGGCGCTGCCACAACTCGGCCAGGTCGGCCTTGGCGAACAGGTTCCAGGTCAGCCAGCCGCAAGCGCCCAGCAGCAGCCAGATGCCCCATTTGCGCAGGACCTTGCGCACGAACGCCAGCGGCCCGCTGACCGCCAGCAGGGTGGCCAGGGCGCCGAAGCACAGGGTCCACAGCAACGGGCTGCTCCAGCCGCTGCCCTCGCCAAAGGCGCGGGCACCCAGCAGGCTGGCAGCGTCGCGCATGACGATGATCTCGAACGAGCCCCAGCCCACCAGTTGCAGGAGGTTCAGCAAGGCCGGCAGGCGCGCGCCGTGGCGACCCAGGGTCAGGCGCAGGCTGCCCATCGCCGAGAGGCCGGTGTCGCTGCCGATCACGCCGGCCGCCGCGAGCAATAGCACACCCACCGCCGTGCCAAGCGTGATCGCCAGGATCGAGCCGGCCAATCCCAGGCCCGGGGCAAGCAGGGCGCCGACCTGCAGGACCATCAGGCCGATGCCGAGGGAGAACCACAGCGCAAACAGGTCGCGGGCGCCGAACTGCCGGTGGTGGGTGGGGACGCAATGGTCGGGGGAGAAGTGACTGGGTGTTGTCATGGGGGCTCGCCGGAGTATTGGAGTTGTTGCTGGCGAGGACTGCGTCCTCGTATCGCGACACAAGGCCGCTCCCACAGGCTCCGCGTATGACGTGAGCCATTACAGGACCTGTGGGAGCGGCCTTGCGTCGCGAAAGGGCCGCGATGCGGCCCCCAAGGTCTACTTACACCTTCTGGTACAACTGGCTGCCTTCCTGGCGGAACCGCTCGGCCTGCTCACGCATGCCCTGCTCGATCGTCACATCCACGGTCTCGATCTTGGCCGCATACTCACGCACTTCCTGGGTAATCTTCATCGAGCAGAACTTCGGCCCGCACATCGAGCAGAAATGCGCGACCTTGGCCGACTCCTTGGGCAACGTCTCGTCGTGGAACGAGCGCGCGGTATCCGGGTCCAGGCCCAGGTTGAACTGGTCTTCCCAGCGGAATTCGAAGCGCGCCTTGGACAACGCGTTGTCACGAATCTGCGCGCCTGGGTGGCCCTTGGCAAGGTCCGCGGCATGGGCGGCGATCTTGTAGGTGATGATGCCGGTCTTCACGTCATCCTTGTTCGGCAGGCCCAAGTGCTCCTTGGGCGTGACGTAGCAGAGCATGGCGCAACCGAACCAGCCGATCATCGCCGCGCCTATCCCCGAGGTAATGTGGTCGTAGCCCGGGGCGATGTCGGTGGTCAGCGGGCCGAGGGTGTAGAACGGCGCCTCGTCGCAGCACTCGAGCTGCTTGTCCATGTTCTCCTTGATCAACTGCATCGGCACGTGGCCCGGGCCCTCGATCATGCACTGCACGTCGTGCTTCCAGGCGATCTTGGTCAGCTCGCCGAGGGTTTCCAGTTCACCGAACTGAGCGGCGTCGTTGGCATCGGCGATCGAGCCCGGGCGCAGGCCGTCACCCAGCGAGAAGCTGACGTCGTAGGCCTTCATGATCTCGCAGATCTCGTCGAAGTGCGTGTACAGGAAGTTCTCTTTATGGTGCGCCAGGCACCACTTGGCCATGATCGAGCCGCCGCGGCTGACGATGCCGGTAACGCGCTTGGCGGTCAGCGGCACATAGCGCAGCAGGACGCCGGCATGGATGGTGAAGTAGTCCACGCCCTGCTCGGCCTGTTCGATCAGGGTGTCGCGGAACAGCTCCCAGGTCAGGTCCTCGGCCACGCCGTTGACCTTCTCCAGGGCCTGGTAGATCGGCACGGTACCGATCGGCACCGGCGAGTTGCGGATGATCCACTCACGCGTCTCGTGAATGTGCTTGCCGGTGGACAGGTCCATGACCGTGTCCGAACCCCAGCGGATGCCCCAGGTCAGCTTGGCCACTTCTTCCTCGATCGAAGAACCCAGGGCGCTGTTGCCGATGTTGCCGTTGATCTTCACCAGGAAGTTGCGGCCGATGATCATCGGCTCCAGTTCGGTGTGGTTGATGTTGGCCGGAATGATCGCGCGGCCGCGGGCGATCTCTTCGCGGACGAACTCGGGGGTGATTTCCTTCGGGATGCTGGCGCCGAAGCTGTGGCCGGCGTGCTGCTGGTCCAGCAGGCCGGCGGCGCGGGCTTCCTGCAGCTTCATGTTCTCGCGGATGGCGACGTATTCCATCTCGGCGGTGATGATGCCCTGGCGCGCGTAGTGCCTCTGCGTGACGTTGGCGCCGGCCTTGGCCCGGCGCGGGTTGCGCACATGGGCGAAGCGCAGCTTGGCAAGCTCCGCGTCGTTCAAGCGCTGCTGGCCGAAGTTCGAGCTCAGGCCATCGAGGCGCTCGGTGTCGCCACGGGCGTCGATCCAGGCCGAACGCACATCGCCCAGGCCCTTGCGCACGTCGATGATGACATTGGGGTCGGTGTACGGGCCGGACGTGTCATACACCAGCACCGGAGCGTTCTTCTCGCCGCCGAAGTCGGTGGGGGTGTCGTGCAGGCTGATCTCGCGCATGGGCACGCGGATGTCGGGGCGCGAACCTTCGACATACACCTTGCGCGAATTGGGCAGGGGTTGCACGGACTGTTGGTCGACTTGGGCCGACTCGCTCAGACTGATTGTTTTTTCTTGTTTGCTCATCACAGGCTCTCCAGACAGCTTCCAGGCGGTGGAATGTCGGGGTGAACCTGAAAGGCGTGGACGCACCCGTGTTGACGGGTGCAGTGCCGGACATGGGGTGCCGTGGACTGCAAGCAGCCGTGACGATCCCGGACCTGGCACAAGAGGCTCCCGGGATGTGAGAGCAATCTTGTTCCCTACGCAGGCGCTAACCTGATCAGGTTCAACGGGATCCGCACCTCTGCGATCTCAGCCTTTGCTTCAAGGCACCCCGACAAGAACATGCGCAGTCTAGACTGGAGTGGCCGGCAAAGCCAAGCGGGTAAATCCGGGGGTGATAAATGGCACAAGTGGCGGATTGTTGATGACGGCGCGCGGCACTACACTGGCGCATCGCCCGATACCCGACAGTACAGTAAATAAAATTTGATCAAGGATTGCCCTATGCTGCGCAAACTCTCACTGGCAATTGCCGTGTCTTGTGCGTCCCACGGAGTGGCCTGGGCAGTGGATACGCCCACGACGGTGAAGACCGACCTGGTCAGCGTCTACCAGGAAGCGGTCGACAATAACGCCGACCTGGCCGCCGCCCGCGCCGACTACGGTGCCCGCCGTGAAGTGGTGCCCCAGGCCCGCGCCGGATTGCTGCCGAACCTTTCGGCCGGCGCCGAGATGATGAACACCCGCACCAAGCTCGACGAACCGTCGGTCACCTCCAACCGCAGCGGCAACGCCTGGAGCGCCACCCTGGCGCAGCCGATCTTCCGCGCCGACCGCTGGTTCCAGCTGCAAGCCGCCGAGTCGGTCAACGAACAGGCCGCCCTGGAACTGTCGGCCACCGAGCAGAACCTGATCCTGCAGAGCGCCGAGAACTACTTCGCGGTGCTGCGCGCCCAGGACAACCTGGCCTCGACCAAGGCCGAAGAAGCGGCCTTCAAGCGTCAGCTCGACCAATCCAACGAGCGCTTCGACGTCGGCCTCTCGGACAAGACCGACGTGCTGCAGTCCCAGGCCAGCTACGACACCGCCCGGGCCAACCGGATCATTGCCGAGCGCCAGGTGCAGGATGCCTTCGAGGCCCTGATCACCCTGACCAACCGCCAGTACACGGCAATCCAGGGCGTAGTCCACACCCTGCCAGTGCAGGTGCCCACGCCCAACGACGCCAAGGCCTGGGTCGAGACCGCCGGACGGCAGAACCTCAACCTGCTGGCGACCAACCACGCCGTGGCGGCCGCCGAAGAGACCGTGCGCCAGCGCAAGGCCGGCCATGCGCCGACCCTCGACGCGGTGGCCAAGTATCAGAAGGGCGACAACGACAACCTCGGTTTCACCAACCCCTCGCAGAACGGGGTGCGCTACGGTGGCGATGTCGAGCAGACCAGCGTCGGCCTGCAGTTGAACATCCCGATCTACAGCGGCGGCCTGACCAGTTCTCAGGTACGCGAGGCCTATGCGCGCCTGACCCAGAGCGAGCAGCAACGCGAAAGCCTGCGTCGCCAGGTGGTGGAGAACACCCGCAACCTGCACCGCGCGGTGAATACCGACGTGGAGCAGGTGCAGGCGCGCAAGCAGTCGATCATCTCCAACCAGAGCGCGCTGGAAGCCACCGAGATCGGCTACCAGGTCGGCACCCGCAACATCGTCGACGTGCTCGACGCGCAACGTCAGCTGTACACCTCGGTGCGCGACTACAACAACAGCCGCTATGACTACATTCTCGACAACCTGCGCCTGAAGCAGGCCGCCGGCACCCTGAGCCCCCAGGACCTACAGGACCTGGGGCGGTACCTGAAGGCCGACTACAACCCGGACAAGGATTTCCTGCCACCGGACCTGGCGGCGGCGGCGGCGAAGAACTTCGAACGCCGGCCTTGAGCCAAGGGAGCTCGCGGTCGCTGTAGGAGCCGCCTTGTGTCGCGATAGGGCCGCACCGCGGCCCCGGCAATCTAGCAGTAATGCGCAGATCCCGGGGCCGCTTCGCCCCCCTTTCGCGACACAAGGCGGCTCCTACAGGGACCGCATCGCCTCACAGATCAGCGGATTAGCGCAGCCAGCCCATCCAGCAACCGCTGCAACGCCCCTTGGTTGGCCTGCATCACCGCCCTGCCCGCCTCGCCCATGCGCCGCGCATCCTGTGGCAGCTCGACCAACCGACGCACCGCCCCGGCCAGCCCTTCGGCGTCATCCACCTGCTGCAACGCCCCCGCCTCGCGCAGCATCGCGCTGATCTCGAGGAAGTTGAACACATGCGGCCCCATGAGCACCGGCAGCGCCAGCGCCGCCGGCTCCAGCGGGTTGTGACCGCCGGTGGCCACCAGGCTGCCACCGACGAAGGCGATATCGGCCAGGGCATAGAGGAACAGCAGCTCGCCCATGGTGTCGCCCAGCAGCACCTGGGTCTGCGCCGTGACCGTGTCGCCATTCGAGCGGCGCACTGTGGTGAACTGGCCGGCGCACAGTTCATGCACCGCCGCGAAACGCTCGGGATGGCGCGGCACCAGGATCAGCAACGCATCGCTGTGGACCTTCAGCAGCTCACGATGAGCCTCAAGAACCAACGCGTCTTCGCCATCATGGGTACTGGCAGCGATCCATACCGGACGTTGCCGGGCAGCCCACTGTTCACGCAATGCGCTGGCCCGTGGCGGCAATTGATCTTCGACCTTGAGGTCGAACTTGATCGAACCGGTCACCTGCACGCATTCGTCGCGCGCACCGAGCGTACGGAAACGCTCGGCCTCGGTTTCGGTCTGCACGGCGATCAGGCTCATCTCCTCGAGCATCGGCCGGGTCAGGCCGGCGAAGCGGGCATAGCCACGGGCGGAGCGCTCGGACAGCCGGGCATTGGCCAGCGCCACCGGAATGCCGCGCCTGGCGCACTGGTGGATGTGGTTCGGCCACAGCTCGGTTTCCATGATGATGCCCAGGCGCGGGCGCACATGGTCGAGGAACCGCCCGGCCGTCCACGGCAGATCATAAGGCAGGTAGCAGTGTTGCACCCGTGGCTCACCCTCGAACATCGCGCGGATGCGCTCGGAGCCGGTCGGGGTCATGCAGGTAAGCGTGATCGGCAGGTCCGGGTACTGCTTGAGCAGGGCCCGGACCATTGGCGCGGCGGCGATGCTCTCGCCCACCGAGACCGCATGCACCCAGATGCCGCCCTGGCGCATCGCCGGCAGCTGGCAGGCGAAACGCTCGGCGATCCGCGCACGGTACGCCGGCGCCTTGCGCCCGCGCAGAAACAGGCGCAGCGCGACCAGCGGCAGGCCCAGGTGAAACAGCAAGGTATAGAGGGTTCTGTTCATGGCGGCGGAGTTTACTAGGAACCGCGCGAAAAGGCCTGTCAGCCAATCGCCCTCAGGTGCACGGCGAAGCGCTCGGCCAGCCACTGCGCGGCCGGGCCCAACGGTTCGTCGCGCCGCCAGGCCAGCTCCGCTACCAGCGCTGGCGGGCGCCACTCGCTGTCCAGCTCGACCATCTGCGTCTGGTAGGTGGGGTACTGCACCACATGCCGAGGCAGCCAGGCCCAGCCCAGACCGCGCATCAGCAACTCGGCCATGGCGTAGAAACTGTCGGCGCGCCAGACCTGCGGGCTGATCGCCTCGCCGCCCGGGTAGCCACTCTGCTGCGGGGTGATCAGCAACTGGCGATGACGGGCCAGTTGCTGGCGGCTGACCTTGGCCAAGTGTGCCAGCGGGTGGTCGATGGCACACACCGTGACCATCTCGACGCTGCCCAGGGCGCGCCGCTCCAACGAGGCGGGAATGCTTTCATGGTGGAAGAACAACCCCAGGTCGGCACGCCGCTCCACCAGCTTGCGCGCCACATCGCCCTGGGCACCGCTGGCCAGCTGCACTTCCAGGTAGGGGTAGTGCGCCGCCAACTCGTCGAGGCTGTCGATCACCGGCTGGTAGGGCATGGCCTCGTCCTGGGCCACCCGCAACAACGCCTCCTGCCCGCGCATCAAGGCCTGTGCCCGACCATCCAGGCGCTCGCACTGACGCAACAGCTCGCGGGCGTCCTCCAGCAACGCGGCGCCGCTTTCGGTCAGGCGCGGCAGCCGGCCGCTGCTGCGCTCGAACAGGGTTACACCCAGGTCCGTCTCGAGCAAGGCGATGGCGCTGCTGATCGCCGACTGGGCCTTGCGCTGTTCGCGGGCCACGGCGGAAAACGAACGCAACTCGGCGGCCCGCACGAACAGGCGCAGTTGCTCGAGGCTCCAGTATTCTGTCATGACCAACCTATCTCCAAAGTAGATAGGTAATGACTTTACCGCATCCAGGGATTCCCTAGAATGCCATCCAGCAACGGAGGACCCGCACCATGAACGCCTACACCTATCTCGCCATCGCCATCTGCGCCGAAGTCATCGCCACCGCCTCCATGAAAGCGGTCAAGGGGCTGAACACGCCGCTGCCGTTGCTGCTGATGGTCTGCGGTTACGGCGTGGCGTTCTGGATGCTGACCCTGGTGGTGCGCAGCATTCCGGTGGGCATCGCCTATGCGATCTGGTCGGGGCTGGGCATCGTGCTGATCAGCATCGCGGCGTTGCTGATCTACGGACAGAAACTGGATGTGCCGGCGATGCTGGGCATGGCCATGATCGTCGGCGGGGTAGTGGTGATCCAGGTGTTCTCCAATACCGCCGGGCATTGATCCACGGGGAACACTGTTCCCATGTGAACTGTATACTGCGCACCTGTCCCAGTTTTCGAGGTGCCCGCATGCCATCCGCCATTACCACTGACGTGCTGATCGTCGGCGCCGGGGTCGCAGGCCTCTGGCTCAATGCCCGGCTGCGCCGCCTGGGCTATTCGACGGTGCTGGTGGAGCGCGCCAGCCTGGGTGGCGAGCAGACCATCAAGTCGCAAGGCATCATCCACGGCGGCACCAAATACGCCCTGCACGGCGCCCTCAGCGGCGCCTCCGAGGCCATCGCCGACATGCCGAGGCGCTGGCGCGAAGCGCTGGCCGGCAACGGCGAGCTGGACCTGTCCGCTACCCGCCTGCTTTCCGATGCCCATTACCTGTGGTCCCCCGGCACCCTGGCCGGCAACCTCACCAGTTTCTTCGCCAGCAAGGCCGTGCGTGGCCGGGTCGACCAGGTCAAGGGCGAGCAACTGCCGCCGGCCCTGCAGGACCGAGCGTTCAAGGGCAAGGTCTATCGCCTGGCCGAACTGGTCATCGACGTGCCCAGCCTGCTGGCCAACCTGGCGCAGCTGGCGGGCGACAGCCTGCTGGCCGGCGAGCGCGTCGAGCCGCTGCGCGACGGCGGTGACCTGGCCGGGCTGGTGGTCGACGGCCGCGAGATCCGCGCCCAACGTATCGTCCTCAGCGCCGGTGGCGGCACCGAAGCACTGCTGCACGCCCTGGGGCTGAGCCAACCGGCCATGCAGCGCCGGCCGCTGCACATGGTCCTGGCCAAGGGTCCCAACCTCAAGCCGCTGTACGCCCACTGCCTGGGCGGCGGGCCCAAGCCGCGCATCACCGTGACCACCCACCCGGCCGCCGACGGCCAGTGGGTGTGGTACCTGGGTGGCGACATTGCCGAGGCCGACGGCGTGGCCCGCGAGCCCGCCGCGCAGATCGCCGCGGCGCAAAAGGAAGTCGCCAGCCTGCTGCCCTGGATCGACCAGGCCCAGGTGCGCTGGGCCACCCTGCGCGTCGACCGCGCCGAGCCGGCGCAATCTGGCCTGGTACGCCCGGACAACGCCTTCCTCGCCGACCAGCAGCGCCTGCTGGTCGGCTGGCCGACCAAGCTGGCCTTGGCGCCGGACTTCTCTGATCGTGTGCTGGCCAGCTTTGAACGTGACGGCATCCACCCGAAGAACCAGCCGGACCTCGCCAACCTGCCCCGCCCACCGCTGGCGCTGCCTGCCTGGGAGCAACTGCTGCCATGAGCCTGCCGACCCTGCACGATCATCACCGCCCCCTGGGCAGCACCGGCCTGCGGGTGTCGCCGCTGGGCCTGGGCACGGTCAAGCTTGGCCGCGACCAGGGCGTGAAGTACCCCAACGGCTTCACCATCCCCGATGACGAAACCGCCCGCCTGCTGCTCGCCCAGGCCCGCGAACTGGGCATCAACCTGATCGACACCGCACCGGCCTACGGCCGCAGCGAGGAACGCCTTGGCCCATTGCTGCGCGGCCAGCGTGACCAATGGGTGATCGTCAGCAAGGTCGGCGAAGAGTTCGAGGCCGGCCAGTCGCACTTCGATTTCAGCGCCGCCCACACTCGCCGCTCGGTCGAACGCAGCCTCCAGCGCCTGGAAACCGACCGCATCGAGCTGGTGCTGGTGCATTCCGACGGCAACGACCTGGCGATCCTCGAGCGAGAGGGCGTGTACGAAGCCCTCGCCGCACTCAAGCAGGAAGGCAAGATCCTGGGCTATGGTTTGTCTGGCAAGACCGTCGCCGGCGGCCTGAAGGCGTTGGAGCAAGGAGATTGCGCCATGGTCACCTACAACCTCAACGAGCAGGCGGAGCGGCCCGTGCTGGACTACGCTGCCGAGCACGGCAAGGCCATCCTGGTGAAGAAAGCCCTGGCCAGCGGGCATATCTGCCTGGCGCCCGGGGTCGATCCGGTGCAGGCCAGTTTCGAGCTGCTGTTCGCCCACCCGGGCGTGAGCAGTGCCATCGTCGGCACCATCAACCCGGTGCACCTGGCCCATAACGTGGCCACCGTCGCCCGCATCCTGGGCCGGCCCTGAGCCGTCCAGGCGGGGGCCCAACGCAAGGAGGAGCCTCGTGCCGCGTACGCTGATCCGCAAGAATCCGAGCAACTTCAAGACCCTGCCGCTGCACGTCGAGGCCACGCCCGAAGGCCTGACCTACCAGAGTATCGGCATGCCGCTGAATTTCGCCCAGACCCTGCAGCGGCGCAAGGCCATCCAGGTCGCCGACCCCGAACACTTCGTGGCAGAACTGGCCAACCTCGGCGTGTCGGTACGACTGACCCTGCACTGGCAGGGCCGCGACTACTGGGTGCTGGTCCGCCAGCGCCGACAGGACCGTGGCGATGTAGTGCTCAAACTGATTTCCGGCTACGTCCCGGCCCACGAGCTGAACCTGCCGCTGCACACAGCGATCCAGGAAGTGGCCGAGGAATGTCTGCTGGAAACCCCCGAAGGCTGGCTGGGCGGACGCTTCAACGACACCTGGCTGCCAGCGCCCTATGCCGCTGCCCTGCACTACCGTGAGGCGCTGCCGTTCGTGCTGTCGCCCGAGTCGGGCGCTGCCCGCCCGGTGCATTGCGCCAACCTGATGTTGCTGGAGCGGCCACGCGCCTATGTTCATCTGCCCACGGCGTCGTTGCAGCTGATCTACGACTTGCGCCTGCAAGTGCCCAAGGAGGCCAAATCGCTGAGCCTGTTTCATGTCGACGAGCGCCTGGAGGGCGATCAACTGGTGGCCAGGCTCAATCGCAAGCGGCCGGATCTCTACCTGATGCCGCTCAAGGACGGCCAGCCCGTGGCCGAGCTGTACACCTTGAAGAAGGACCAACTGACACCCGCGGGCACGCGCGGACTGTGGCTGGCAGAGAGCTTCGCCCGTCAGGATGGCTGGGTGGTGCGGGATGAGCGGGTGCGCTGGAAGGACTGGCTGAAGCAGCAGGGGCTGGTCGAAAGCAAGCCCGCGCCGGTGTCGCACCTGGAACGGTTCGGGGACAAGGCTCGGGAACTGCTGGCCCGGGCGCGGACCTCGCTGCATAAATGAACACGGGGCAAGCCCGCTCCCAGCGTTTCGTGGGAGCGGGTTTACCCCGCGACTTGCAGCCTATCAGTGCTTGCGGATCTTCTCGACGATCGCCGTGGTCGAGCTGTTTTCCACCAGGCCCAGCACCTTCACCGTGCCGCCGTAGGCCTTGACGATATCGGCGCCGACCACCTGGTCGATACCGTAGTCACCGCCCTTGACCAGCACATCTGGCTTGACCTGGCGCAGCAGGTTCTCCGGCGTGTCCTCGGGGAAGCTGATGACCCAATCCACCGCACCGAGGCCCGCCAGCACGGCCATACGTCGGTCAACGCTGTTGATCGGCCGGCCCGGGCCCTTCAAGCGGCTGACCGAGGCATCGTCGTTGATGGCGACGATCAGCCGGTCGCCCTGGGCGCGTGCCTGTTCCAGGTAGGTCACGTGACCGGCGTGGAGGATATCGAAGCAGCCGTTGGTGAAGACGATCTTCTCGTTGTGCGCACGGGCATCGTCGATGGCCAGCAGCAGCTGCTCCAGGCCCAGCACGCCCCGCTCAGAGCCCTCTTCACGCTGGATGGCGCGACGCAGCTCAGGCGCGCTGATGGCGGCGGTACCCAACTTGCCGACCACGATGCCGGCGGCCAGGTTGGCCAGGGCGACGGCATGCGGCAGGTCTTCACCCGCGGCAATGGCGGCGGCGAGGGTGGAAATCACCGTATCGCCGGCACCGGTGACATCGAACACCTCACGGGCACGGGCCGGCAGGTGCAGGGCCGGGTGGCCGGTGCGCAGCAGGGTCATGCCATGCTCGCCACGGGTCACCAGCAGCGCGCCCAGATCCAATTCGTCGAGCAGCTTCAGGCCTTTGCCGACCAGCTCGGATTCATCGGCGCAACGGCCAACGATGGTCTCGAACTCGCTGAGGTTCGGGGTGATCAGGCTGGCACCGCGGTAGATCGAGAAATCCTTGCCCTTGGGGTCGGCCAGTACCGGAATGCCCTTGCCGCGCGCGGCCTGGATCAGCGCCTGATGGTTCTGCAGCGCGCCCTTGCCGTAGTCGGACAGCACCAGCACCTTGACGCCTTCAAGCAGGGCATCGACCTCCGCGCCCAGCGACAGCGGGTCGGTAGCGAACGGCTCTTCAAAGTCGATGCGCAGCAGTTGCTGGTGACGGCTCATCACCCGCAGCTTGACGATGGTCGGCTGGTGGGCGATGCGCTGGAAGATCGAGCGCACACCGGCGGCATGCAGGCTGTTGGCAAGGCTGTCGGCAGCCTCGTCCTGGCCGGTGACGCCGACCAGAGAAGCGGGCGCGCCGAGGGCAGCGATGTTCAAGGCCACGTTGGCCGCGCCGCCGGGGCGATCCTCGATCTGATCGACCTTGACCACCGGCACCGGCGCTTCAGGCGAAATACGCGAAGTACCGCCATGCCAGTAGCGGTCAAGCATGACATCGCCGACCACCAGTACCGGGGCTTGATCGAAACGCGGCATGGACAACTTCATGGGCAACCCATTTTTGGAAAAGTGAACAGGGGCAGGATATTAGCACAGGGTCGTGGATGGCTTTACCGCCACCTTCGCTGTGGACAACTGCAGTGACAATCGGGGCCGTGCCGGCCCCGATGCTTGGATTTAGGTGATATCGACGTTTTCCGGCGCATCCAGGCCCATGGCATGCAGACGGGCATAGTAGCCATTGGCCTCAAGCAGCTCGGCATGAGTACCACGCTCCACCAGACGCCCCTGCTCCATCACCAGGATCATGTCGGCCTTCTCGATGGTCGACAACCGGTGGGCGATCACCAGTGTCGTGCGCCCCTGCATGACATGGTCCAGGGCTGCCTGGATATGCCGTTCGGACTCGGTATCCAGCGCCGAGGTCGCTTCATCCAGAATCAGCAACGGCGCATTCTTCAGCAGTGCACGGGCTATCGCCAGGCGCTGACGCTGACCGCCTGACAGGAGCACACCGTTCTCGCCGACCTCAGTGTCGAAACCTTTCGGCAACTGGTCGACGAACTCCTTGGCATAGGCATCGGCGGCCGCGGCCTCGATATCGGCACGCGGTGCACCGGCCAGGTCGCCATAGGCGATGTTGTTGGCCACGGTGTCATTGAACAGCGTGACATGCTGGGTGACCTGGGATACATGTCGACGCAGGTTGCGCAGGCGATACTCCTCGATTTCCACGCCATCGAGCAGAATCTGCCCTTCGCTGTGGTGATAGAAACGCGGAATAAGCGCAGCGAGGGTCGACTTGCCGCTGCCGGAACGACCAACCAGGGCAATCATCTGGCCAGGCTCGGCAGTGAAGCTAATGTCGCTGAGCACCTGACGCTCGGTACCTGGGTAGGTGAAGCTCAGATTGCGCACTTCCAGACGGCCCTGCACACGCGCCTTCTCAACGGTACCGGTATCCACCTCAGGGGCTTCATCCAATTGCTCGAAGATGCTCTCGGCACCGGCCAGGCCTTTCTGGATGGTCGAACTGACCTCCGAAAGCTGACGGATCGGCTTGGGCAGCAGCCCCGCGGCCGTGATGTAGGCAACCAGGTCGCCAGCCGATGCGTCCCCACGCAGGAACAGGACCAGGAACATCAGCGCAGCCATGGCGCTGTAAATCACCAGTTGCAGCAGCGGCGTGTAGAGCGCGCCGGTCTTGGTCATGCGCAACTGCTTGTCGGTGTTGCCCTGGCTGGCGGCGCTGAAGCGCTGCTCCTCGTAACGTTCGCCGCCGAAACTGCGCACCACCCGATAGCCCTGGATGGTCTCGGAGGCAACATGGGTGACGTCACCCATGGCCACCTGGATCTTCTTGCTCTGCTTGCGGAATTTTTTGCTGGCAGTGCTCACCATCACGGCGATCACCGGCAGGATTGCGACCATGACCAGCGTGAGTTGCCAGTTCATCCACAGCAGGTAGGCGAACAGGAAGACCACCGTCAGGCCTTCACGGATCACCACCTTGATCGCGTCGGTCGCAGCGCCGGTGACCATCGTCACGTTGAAGGTGATGCGCGAAATCAGGTGGCCGGAGTTGTGGTTGTCGAAATAGCGGTTGGGCAGCACCAGCAGCTTGTTGAACAGCTCCACGCGCAGGTCGTGCACCAGGCACAGCGATACCTTGGCCAGGAAGTAGTTGCCTAGGAACGACCCCAGGCCCTGCCAGGCTGCGATCAGGATGATCAGCAGCGGCACGGCCTGCAGCAGTTGCAGGTCGCGCAGGTAGGCCACGTTGGGGAACAGGACGGCCTGGGGATTGCTCAGGCCGTCGACGAAGTACTTGAGGATCCCGGCCAGCATCGGCTGGGTCGAAGCGAAGATCACAAACCCGACGATACTCAGCAGGAAGATGCCGATGTAGGGTTTCACGTACCTCAGCAGCCTGAAGTAGATCTTCAGGCTGGAGGTGTTCTCCACCGGTAGCGGTGTTTCGGCCATCATCGAGCTCGCTGTTCAGATTGAACCGGCGATTTTACCACAGCGTCGTTTCTGGTCATCTGCCCACGGCAACAACATTGCCAGGCCTACCGGCAGCCAGCTGATGAACCATTCGGCCCGTGGCGTGGCGGTCAGGCTGGCGGCATCGAATTGCATGGCCAGGGTCGAGTACACCCAGAAGACCAGGAGGATCTTGCCGAACAACGTATCGCGCGCGCGCAGGATCGCCACCAGGGTGCACAGCCAGACCCCTAGCCACAGCAACATCCCCGGCAACCCGAGCTCCACGGCAATATGAGTGAACATGTTGTGGGTATGGTCGAACTCGAGCCCTGCCGCTTCCACGCGGTAGAACGCACCCAGACCGAGGCCGCCGACAGGGTGCTCACTGATCATCTGCACAGCGGCGTGGAAGATTTCCGGACGGTAGGACGACCCCCGGAGCATGATCAGCTCGTACATCATATAAAAAGCGATGCCGGTGGCCAGGGCTGCCAGCGCGGCGAACAGGCTGCTGCTGCGGTTGCGGAACCACAGTGGCGCCAGGACGACGGCCACCACAAGGGCAAACGCGGCTCCGCGACTCTGGCTGAACACCACGAAAGCACCCAGGCAGGCCAGGGCCATCGCCCAGGCCAGCTGCAACCCACGCTGAGTGGGGAAGCTGTACAGCAGCCAGAGGACTGCGGCGGCGATGACATAGGCCCCCAGGATCGGGTGGGAAATCTCACCGATGCCTTCGATTCGGGTCACCAGCGGATTACCTGCCACCACATAGAACTGCACGATCGAAATCAACGCGGCCAGCGCCAGCAACCCACCTCCCAGTTGCAGAAGGCGTGAAGCTCGCTCGACGCCGGCCTGTGCCAACAGGGGAAAGGCCAGCAAGAACAGCAGGATGTACACCAGCCGCTTGCCTTCACGCCCACCATCCTCGGCGGTCGACCAGGTCAGGCTGATGGCACACCAGAGCAGCAGGGCCAGGACACAGCCCCACAACCCGGGTTGCCTTCGCAAGGCCTGGGCATAGACATGCCGGGCGGAGCACGCAAGCCCCAGGGTCGGCAACCACAGGAACAGGATCAGGCCCTGCTGGTATAGCTTGTTGCTCGGTGCCAGCGCAATCGCCGCCAGGAACCAGATGAACCCCCACCCCAGCCAGGCTCTGGCCCAGTTCTTTTCGTGCAACATCCTTTCCCCCATGTAAAACACAAGCACACCGTCATGGTGCTAACAGATAAATTTCGGCATTATTACCGGTCATTTTGCCTGCCCTGAAGACAAGGCTCGAATACATGCAATGTTCCCGGCTCTCCCAGGTCGACTTCGATCGATTGACTCTCGGCGCCAAGGTGCTTGAGGCAGATAGCCACGGCGCCAAAGTCTACCTGCTTGGGGATGGAAATATCCTCAAGGTGTTTCGTCGCAAGCGTCTGATTTCATCTGCACTGCTACGCCCCTACTCGCAGCGCTTCATCGACAACGCCATGCGCCTGGGCCAGGCCGGTTTCCCAACCCTGGAAGTGATCAGCCACCACAAGCTGCCGCTGCCGGGCCGCACGGCAGTGCTCTATCGACCGCTGCCGGGCGAGACCCTGCTGCAACTGTCGCGCCAGGCCGACTTCAGCTGGGACCGGCAATTGCCGCGCCTCGTCGAGCTTATTCGGCGACTGCATCAGGCGGGGATCTACTTCCGCTCGCTGCATCTGGGCAACGTGGTCGAGACCCCCGAAGGCCTGCTGGGCTTGATCGACGTGGCCGACATGCGCTTCCTGCGCGCCCCGCTCTCTTCCCGAATGGTGCAACGCAACGTACAGCACATGGTTCGCTACATCGAGCGAGAACCCCTCGCCCGAGAGTTTCCCCTCGATCAGTTCCAGGCGGCCCTGGCGGCGCGCTGACACTCAGCGCGCCAACAGGCTGGCCGAACCGGACCGGAACGCTTGCCATCCCTGCTCCGGCGCCAAGGCCTGCCACTGCTCCGAAGCCTTGGCCCCGGCATCCTGAAAGGCGCAATCGTCAATGACGTCAGCCCAGGCATACGGATCGTCCGTCGGCAGGTAGTGGCCCGCATCAGCCAACTGCTCTCGAAAAACCGGCAGGTCACTGCAGACGACCGGCACCTTGGAAAGCACGGCCTCCTGCAGCACCAGCCCGAGGCCTTCCGAGCGGGAGGGCAGCAGCAACCAGTCGAAGGCCGGGTACAGTCGTATCGAATCTTCACGGTGGCCATAGAACCGGACACGATCACCCACGCCGAGCGATCTGGCCTGCGCTTCCAGCTGCCCACGCAACGGTCCATCGCCGAGTATGACCAGGCGAGCGCCTTGCTGTACTGCGCGCGTCCTGGCGAACGCTTGGATCAACATCTCGAAACCTTTACTCTCGACCAGGCGACCCACCGCCCCCAGCACAAGACCGTCCTCCATCAACGACAAGGCCTGCCTGGCCTGCTCCCGATCCAGCGAATGATCGGTGAAGGCCCGAGGATTCAGCGCCACACGCAAGCTTTGCACCGAACGCCCCAACCCCTGGGCCAGCGAAAGCGCCAATGTCGTGGAGACAGCGGCGACCGTCAGGCGCTCTACAGGAAACTGCCGGAACAGGGCTACATCGCGTCGGGTCAGGCGTGTCGTACCGTGGAACAGGACGGCAACCTGCACGTCTGGAAGCCGTCGCAACAATGGCAGCAGCAGCCGGGCAACGCCCAGTCCGTCCAGCAACAGCACATCGGGAACCACCACCTTCAACGCGCGACGCAGACGCCACTTCACCCAGGACAGTGCCAGTCGGTGCGCTAGCCGCCCCTTGAGCACGCGTGGCGACAAATGCCAGCTGCGCGTCTGACCCACGCCGCTGCACAAACCCTCTCCGAGCAGAAGCCAGTTGGTCACCTGCGCACCACTCGGGGCATGCGCCAGCACCTGCCGGTGCACACTGTGGATGGAAGCGAAGGGCGAACCACCCGACCACATCACATTGAGGATATTCAACGGCGTAACGCCCCTTTGATGATTCGGTGGGCCTTGAAGCCAGCCGTTTTGCTGATCCGCGAAATCTTGCTCGAACCAGGTCAGAATCCGAGCCACAAACGCAAGCGCTGCCAGCCGGTCAGCGGCGGATGCGCTCGCAGTGCAGGCACCATGTGCTCGACAATGCTTCGGCCCACGGCGGCAAAACTGAAGCGCGCAGTGGCCAGTTCACGCCCATTGCCAGCGATGAACGCCGCCAGCGCAGGATCCTCGCGTAACTGACGCAGCTTGGCCTGCAACGTCGGGATGCTGTCATACAACACCACGTTGCGCATGTCCTCGAGCCCCAGTGCGCGGTTCTCCGCTTCGCCCTGGTCGTAGGCGAACAATACGCAACCGCAGGCCATCGCCTCGAAGTTCTTGATCATGTACTCGCCCATACCGACGTCGGCACTGACGAAAAAACGGATACGGTTGAGGGTATTGCAATAGTCCTCGCCTGACTTGGTACGGGTGACCACCAGATTCTCCACCTGCCCCAACTCATCCAGCAAGGCTTTGCGGCCACTGTAGGCGACACTCTTGGTGCTGCCGACGAATGCCAGCTCGATATCGCGTTCGCGCCCCTGGTCGGCCAACAGTTGTTCGTCGTAGCCCTTGGGCACGAATACCGCGTCGAAGCCTTCCTGGCGCAGGCGCTCGCTGACCATGTAGCCAGAGCTGATGATTCGGGCCCAAGGCAGTTGGCGGTAATGCTCGCTGAACTTGCCGGTGTATTTGCAGGGTATGTAGTTCTGGTACGCGTCGTGCTCGAGGATCACCAGGTTGGGAACGCTGCGAATGAACGCAACCTGACGGATTTCCTGCTTGAAACGCAGGAAGAACACGATACGGTCGTAGCGCGTGACGTCCACTTCCCGCTTGAAGTAGCGACGCAGGTTGCGCTGGTCCTCGTCGCTCAGCCAACGCAGATCGCAGTCACAGTTGGCCGCGACGCCGTCGTACAGGCGGTCAAGAATCGCCCGTTGTTCCTTCTGCACCAGAAATAGGACTTTCATTGCTTTCCTTGGGCGCTCACAGGTCGCGACGCCAGAACAGTTCATGTCGGCGCACCGCCTTGCGGAAGAATTCATTCTCTCCGTACGGCGATGGGCGGCGCCCTGCCAGCCAGCGTTGCAACGCACGGCGCAGGCGACGCTTGAAGGGGGGGGCAGGTTGCAGGTCATGCATCATGCCCAGGGCCATGGCCTTGTCGCGCTGGGTGTCGATATCCAGCACCAGGCTGCAGGGTGCCCAGGCTTCGGCGGCTTGCAACTGCGGCGGCAGGGCGACGCCATCACCGCTGTCGCCCATCGGCCAGCGGTCGTTGTCATGCAGGTGGTTGGCGTAGCACAACAACGTTTCAGGCTGCCACGCCAGGCCTTGCAGCGCCTCGAGCACTGCGGCCTGGGCACAGATGTGGTCCGGGTGCGGATCGAGCACCGGGTGCGGCATCACCAGCACCTGGGGCCGGGCCATCTCGAACAGGGCACGCAGGTCGGCCAGCAGGTTGTGCCAGCTTGGCGCACCATCGACATCGGCCGGCAGCGGGAACGGATTGAAACGGCGGAAGGGACGAATGTCGGCCAGGTCGGCTTCACGCGAGCCCACCGGCAGATCCGGCGCAGCCTGCATGACTGGCAATTGCAGGCAGAAGTAGCCCAGCTGCACGCAATGCGACTCCGGCACGCCTGCCCAACGTGGCACGGCGATGCTATCCCAGGCGCGCAGGCGGCCCTTCAGCCTGGCCGCCTCAGCCTTGGCCAGGCCCATGGCCTGGTAGTGTTCGGCCTCGATCTCACCGGCAGTCAGGGTGACAACCCAAGCTTCGTCGGCCTGGCTGTAGAGCCCATAGGCCGCCAACTCGGCGTCGTCGGCATGGGGGGCAATGACCATCACTCGGCGGTTGCGCAGCTTGACCGCTGGGGTTATCCACAAGCGCGCTGACTCTTTCAATCGGCAATGCCGACCACGCAGACGCAACGTGCCGGCCGCCAATGGTTCGGCCAACCCGGTCAGATTGAGGAATCGCACTCCGTTGACGCCACGCTCGAACGTCTGCACGTCGCTGGCGGCCCCCGCCAGCAGCTCGACGCGAGGATCAAGGAAACGCCCGAGCCAACGGCTCCGAATACCGATTTCAAGGATCAGTGTCTCGTCACCTTGCAGTGCAACATCGGTCTGCAGCAGATCGCCCCGCAGGCTCGCCGCGACTTCGCGAGTGTCCTTGGCAAAACGGTAAGCGTAGTCTTCGCCCGGCGAGTAGAACAGGTGATCGGCGAACCAGGCCTCGTGCGCCCCCCACAGCAGCGCCAGCAACAACAGCGGTAACCACCACACACCCAACACGCCCAACGCAACCAGCAGCACCAGGCCCACCAGCAGCACCAGGCGCTTGTTGCGCCGGTGGCGCTTGAGCAACTGCTGCTTGCGGCTCACGACTGGAACACCGGTACAGGGTTGCACCAACGGTCCTTGTACTCACGGTCCGCACGACCGAACGAGAACCGCAATGCCTTGCCGCGGGCCGTGGCTTGCTCCCAGGCAGACTGGGTGTTTAGGAAGCTCAATACGCTCCCAGGGCTGAAGGCCTTGGTCTCTGGATCGACCCCGCCGTTGACGTATTCGACGCTGATCCATTGCGGCGCCTCGACGCGATACACCAGTTGAATGGCGATGGGCGCCCCGTCGAGGAACAGCACCGATCCGACCAGCAGCTCGCGCAAGCGCTCGACCACCTCGGCCATGCGGGCCGCGCCGGTGGCCGGGAAGCCCCAGCGACGCTGGAACAAATCACAGTACATCGCGGCGACCTCGGCTGCAGTGAAATCGCTGATCGGTCGCACCTGACCGCCCGCCTCTTCCAGCAAGCGCAGCTCACGACGCTGGTTGTAGCGGAACTTCTTCGACAGGTCCTCGTGGGGACGTGCCATGGCCAACTGCTCGGGTTGTGCCTTCAAGCCGGCGAAACGCCCCTGGTTCAACTCCGACAGGTAGCGACCGGCGTGGCGCAGCGGCGCCCCGGCATCGGCGGCGGCCGGCAGGATGATCTCGGCATTGCCCAGGTCGAACAGGCCTTTCTTGCCTTCGCGCTTGAGCACGTCCTTGGACAGCGCCAGGTGGCGCCCCCAGGTCGGCAGCGCGGCCTTGAGCTCGGCGCCCTGGAACCAGCCCAGGTAACGCACCGGGATCCCGGCCAGGTCCGCCAGTTGCTCGATCACCAACGGGTGCGTGGCGACACTGCCGCCATAACGCTGCCAGGCGTCGCTGTACGCGGCCACGTCGATCACTTGCCAGCCGCGTTCGCGCCAGGCCTTGAGATGATTGAGCATCAAGCCTCCGCCTTCAGCGCGCGGACTTGCGGCAGTTTCCAGAAGGCATCCCGCACCGCCTGGTCGCTGAAGCGCTGCTGCAGACGCTGCAGCATATGCCCGGCGCATGCCTCGCGCTGCTGCGCACCCAGGCCGGCCATGTGCTTCAGGCCCTGGGCCAGCTGCGCGGCATCGCCCAGCGGGAACAGCACACCCACACCCTCGACCACTTCCCGGGCGCCGCCACAGGCGGTGGCCAGCACCGGCACGCCAGCGACCATGGCTTCGAGCAAGACCATGCCAAACGGCTCATGGTCGGAGCTCAGGGCGAACACGTCGAAAGCGCGGAAGTAACGGCGGGCATCCGGGACCTGGCCGAGGAAGTCGACCTGGTCGGTGATGCCCAGCTCAGCGGCCAGGGCCTTGAGTTTCGCCTCGAGACGCCCCTTGCCCAGAATCGCCAGGCGCGCGCCGGTCGGCAGCCCCGGCAAGGCTTCGGCAAAGCCGCGCAGCAGCGTGGCCTGGTCCTTGTCCGGATGCAGGCGACCGACGTTGCCGACCACCCAGGCACGTTCATCCAGACCCAGTGCACGGCGCGCCTCGTCACACGGCACCAGGCTGGCCTGCAGTGCCTCGACGTCGATGCGGTTGTACAGGGTCTGAATACGCTCGGCCGGCCACTGGCCCAAGCAGCGACGCATGTCGTCACGCACCGCGTCCGACACACCGAGCAGGCTAAGGCGCTTGCGGAACAGGTTGGCGAACAGCCGCCGCCCTTTGCGCTCATAGTCGCCGAAGGCATGGTGCACGCCGATCACCGGCAGGCCGGTCCCGAGCAGCGCGACATAGATCGGCTTGAAGCGGTGGGCGATGCAAAAGCTGAAATTGCGCTGCGCGGCGATCTTGCGCAGCGCGCGGATCGCGCCCAGCTTCAGGCCGCGCACGGCCTTGGAACTGAACTCGAGAAACAGCACCTCGTCCGAGGCACAGCCAGCCGCGACCTGCGCGTCCGCTGCCCCGGTGAGGAACACGGTAGTGACCTTGTAGCCGCTGCCTTGGAACAGGCTGGCGTATTGACGGGCACAATCGAGGAACGGCCCGTCATAACCATGGCAGAACTGCAGGATGCGCGGTTCAGAGCGGCTGGTCATACGGCGCGGCGCCTTCCTTGACCACCAGGATGTCTTCCATGATCAGGTACTGCAGGTCCGAGCCGAAGAACATGTTCAGGGCGTCGGTCGGCGAGCAGATCATGGGTTCGCCGCGGCGGTTCAGCGAGGTGTTCAACGACACGCCGTTGCCGGTCAGGTCTTCCAGCGCCTTCATCATGTCGTAGTAGCGCGGGTTGTACTCACGCTTGAGCACCTGGGCGCGCGAAGTGCCGTCCTCGTGGACGACTTCCGGCACGCGGGTCTTCCACTCCTCGGCGACTTCGAAGGTGAAGGTCATGAACGGCGCGGGGTGATCGATCTTGATCATCTGCGGCGCGACAGTATCGAGCATCGACGGGCAGAAAGGTCTCCAGCGCTCGCGGAACTTGATCTGGTGGTTGATGCGGTCGGCAACGCCTTCCACGCTCGGGCAGCCGATGATCGAACGACCACCCAGCGCACGCGGACCGAACTCCATGCGGCCCTGGAACCAGGCCACCGGGTTGCCATCGACCATGATCTTGGCGATCTGCTCCGGCATGTTCTCCAGCTTGCGCCATTTCGGCTGGCTCGGGTGACGGGCACAGGCGGCGATCACGTCTTCATTGGAATACGCAGGGCCAAGGTAGACGTGTTCCATCTTCTCGACCGGCACGCCACGGGCGTGGGACACGTAGGCGGCCGCGCCAACGGCGGTACCGGCGTCGCCGGAGGCCGGCTGGACGAACAGCTCCTTTACATCATCACGGGCGATGATCTTCTGGTTCAGCTTGACGTTCAGCGCGCAGCCGCCGGCGAAGGCCAGCTTGCCGGTCTCTTTCAGCGTGTCGCCCAGGTAATGGTCGATCATCTGCAGGGCGAGCTTCTCGAACAGCGCCTGCATGCTGGCGGCGTAGTGGATGTAAGGCTCGTCGGCGATGTCGCCTTCGCGTTTCGGACCCAGCCACTCGATCAGCTTGGGCGAGAAGTAGAAGCCCTTGCCCTTCTCTTTATAGCGGCGCAGGCCGATGACGTTGGCGTATTCGGTGTTGATCACCAGCTCGCCGTTTTCGAAACTGGCCAGGCGCGAGAAGTCGTACTTGCTGGCATCGCCGTATGGCGCCATGCCCATGACCTTGAACTCGCCATCGAGCATCTCGAAGCCGAGGAACTCGGTGATCGCGCCATACAGGCCGCCCAGCGAGTCTGGATCGAAGAATTCCTTGATCTTGTGGATCTTGCCGTTTTCGCCATAGCCAAAGAAGGTGGTGGCGTACTCGCCCTTGCCGTCGATGCCGAGGATCGCGGTTTTCTCTTTGAAACCCGAGCAGTGGTAGGCGCTGGAGGCATGGGCCAGGTGGTGCTCGACCGGCTCGATCTTGATCTTCTTCGGATCGAAGCCCAGCTGCTCCAGGCACCAGACGATCTTCTTGCGGTAGCGCTTGTAGCGGCGGTTACCCATCAGCAGCGCATCGAGGGCGCGGTCCGGGGCGTACCAGTAGCGCTTGGCGTAATGCCAGCGGGCCTTGCCGAACAGGCTGATAGGGGCGAACGGAATGGCCACCACGTCGACGTCAGACGGCTTGATGCCGGCCTGCTCCAGGCAGAACTTCGCCGACTCGTAGGGCATGCGGTTCTTCGCATGCTTGTCACGCACGAAGCGCTCTTCTTCGGCGGCGGCAATCAGCTTGCCGTCGATGTACAGGGCCGCGGAAGGGTCATGGCTAAGGGCGCCGGACAGGCCAAGAATCGTCAGTGCCAAGGGTCTAGCCTCTCAAATCGGTATGAAGTGCGCCAACGGCCATTCGGGCGGATGGCGGCTAAAGGGCGGGATTATAACGCAAAGATGGTCAGGCGCGATGCACTCGCGTGGGAGCGGGCTTGCCCCGCGATAGCGGCGGATCCACCGGCGCCATCGCGGGGCAAGCCCGCTCCCACGAGGGTCACATGCCGTTAGGCTATTCGGCGATCAACCAGTCCATGCGCAAGCTGCCAGCGGTCTGCGCCAGCTCCTTGGCCAGCCACGGCAGCAGCGTCTTGAGCTCGTCCTCCAGGCCCCACGGCGGGTTGGCGATGGCCAGGCCCGAGCCGTTCAGGCCCTGCGGGCTATCCTGGTGGTGCACGTACAGCTCGACCCGCAGCAGCTTCGGCGCGCCGGTGCTGGTCAGATCTTGATAGAAACGGGTCAACGAGCGCTGGTCCTTGATCGGATACCAGATCGCCGCGACGGTCTGGCGCATGCGACCGATCGCCTCTTTCATGGCCACGGTGCAGCGCTTGAGCTCGTCGGCCTGCTCGAACGGCGGGTCGATCAGCATGATGGCGCGCTTTTCCTGCACCGGCAGAAGCGCCCGCGGGATGTGCCAGCCTTCGCCCAGGTGAACGGTGACCCGCGGATCCTTCTTCATGTTCTCCTTGAGCAGCGCCCCATCTTCAGGGTGCTTCTCGTTGAGCAGGGCGCGGTCCTGCTGACGCATCAAACGACGCGCCAGCTCGGGCGAGCCCGGGTAGAAGCGCAGCTCGCCATCCGGGTTCAGGCGCTTGATGATGCGCAGGTAGTCGGCGGCCGCTTCCGGCAGGTCGTCACGATTCCACAGGCGGGCCACGCCCTCGAGGTACTCACCGGTACGGCTCGCCTGGTCGCCCTGCAAGTCGTAGAGACCCAGGCCAGCGTGGGTGTCGATGTAGGCGAATGGCTGTTCCTTGCGCGACATCAGGGCGATGAGGCGGGTGAGCACGATGTGCTTGAGGACGTCGGCGTGGTTGCCGGCGTGGAAGGCGTGACGATAGTTCATGAGGACTCCTGCGGGGGCAACAAGTTTACCTTGCCTTGCAGCCGGCAAAAAGCATCGCGGGGCAAGCCCACTCCCACAAATGCCCGAGGACACGTGGGAGCGGGCTTGCCCCGCGATAGGGACAACGCCGATTCAGCAGGCGTTATTTGTCAGCGTGATACGCCGCGTCAGCAGTTTCAAAACGCGAAACCATGCTGTTCGACGGGCTGCCCAGCTTGCTCACCACGAAGATGGCGATGCTGGCGAACAGGAAGCCCGGGATGATCTCGTACAGGCCCATGTCCACGTAGTTTTTCCACAGGATCACGGTCAGCGCGCCGACCACGATACCGGCCAGGGCGCCATTACGGGTCATGCCCTTCCACAGCACCGAGATCAACACCACCGGACCGAAGGCGGCACCAAAGCCGGCCCAGGCATAGGCCACCAGGCCCAGCACTCGGTTTTCCGGATTGGAGGCCATCGCAATGGCGATAAGCGCGACAGCCAGGACCATCAGGCGACCGACCCAGACCAATTCCTGCTGCGAAGCGTTCTTGCGCAGGAAGGCCTTGTAGAAGTCCTCGGTCAGGGCGCTGGAGCACACCAGCAACTGGCAGCTCAAGGTACTCATCACAGCGGCCAGGATGGCCGACAGCAGGATACCGGCAACCCAAGGGTTGAACAGGATCTTGGCCAGTTCGATGAACACGCGCTCGTGGTTCTCGGTGACCGGACCTGCCAGGTCAGGATGCGCCGAGAAGTAGGCGATGCCGAAGAAGCCCACTGCGCAGGTACCGGCCAGGCACAGGATCATCCAGGTCATGGAAATGCGGCGGGCGTTGGCGATCGACTTCACCGAGTCGGCGGCCATGAAGCGCGCCAGGATGTGCGGCTGCCCGAAGTAGCCAAGACCCCAGCCCATCAGCGAGATGATGCCGATGAAGGTCGCGCCCTTGAACATGTCGAAGTGCGCCGGGTTCACCGCGTCGATGGCAGCGAAGGTCTGGTCGAAGCCGCCAGTGGAAATCAGCACGATCACCGGGGTAAGGATCAGCGCGAAGATCATCAGCGAAGCCTGCACGGTATCGGTCCAGCTTACGGCCAGGAAACCACCGATGAAGGTGTAGGCGATGGTCGCGGCGGCACCGGCCCACAGGGCGGTCTCGTAGGACATGCCGAAGGTGCTTTCGAACAGACGGGCGCCGGCAACGATGCCGGAAGCGCAGTAGATGGTGAAGAACACCAGGATGACGATCGCCGAGATGATCCGCAGCAGGCCGGTCTGGTCTTCGAAGCGGCTGGAGAAGTAGTCCGGCAGGGTCAGGGCATCACCGTTGTGCTCAGTCTGCACACGCAGACGGCCGGCGACAAACAGCCAGTTCAGGTAGGCGCCGACGGTCAGGCCGATGGCGATCCAGGCCTCGGAAAGGCCCGCAAAGTAGATGGCGCCCGGCAGGCCCATCAACAGCCAGCCGCTCATGTCCGATGCGCCGGCGGAAAGCGCGGTAACCACGCTGCCGAGACTACGGCCGCCGAGAATATAGTCGGAAAGGTTCTTGGTGGAGCGATAGGCGGCGAAGCCGATCAGCACCATTGCCGCAATGTAGATCACGAAGGTGATCGTTAGTGGATTGCCCATGAGTTGTGCCCTGGCGTTGTTTTTATCTCTTGCGACCGCCGTGCACGACGGTTGCACCCAGGCGGCGAATCCTATGCAACAACATGAACGAGGTGCAACCATTTTTCATTTGCAAGTTGCACCCAGCCATGGTTTTTCGGATAAAGCCCCTTTTTTGCTCCTTTTCGGAGCAAACGCAGCGTTTTACATAAGCAAAAGCAGCAAAAAAGACCGTTTCGGCTGTAAGGAAACATCCTTCAGACGAGTTGCACCTTTACCGTGAAGATTTCGGGTTGCACCCGGTTGCACCCGAATTGTCCTACAGGCTAATCTTGCCTTCAGCTTAGGCCACATCCGTGACCAATAACGAGGATAAGAAATGGCGACGACCACCCTTGGGGTTAAACTCGACGACCCGACCCGTGAGCGACTCAAAGCAGCTGCGCAGTCCATCGACCGCACGCCGCACTGGTTGATCAAGCAAGCGATCTTCAACTATCTCGAGAAGCTCGAGGGTGGCGCCACCCTGAACGACCTCAACGGCCATGCCGCCGCTGGCGACGACGCCGGCGAAGTCGCCGCCGACCACGCCCACCAGTGCTTCCTGGAATTCGCCGAAAGCATCCTGCCGCAGTCGGTACTGCGCTCGGCGATCACCGCCGCCTACCGCCGCCCCGAGCAGGAAGTGGTGCCGATGCTGCTGGAGCAGGCCCGCCTGCCGGCCGCCCAGGCCGAAGCCACCAACAAGCTGGCCGCGAGCCTGGCCGACAAGCTGCGCAACCAGAAGAGCGCCGGCGGCCGTGCCGGCATCGTCCAGGGCCTGCTGCAGGAGTTCTCGCTGTCCTCCCAGGAAGGCGTGGCGCTGATGTGCCTGGCCGAAGCACTGCTGCGCATCCCCGACAAAGGCACCCGTGACGCGCTGATCCGCGACAAGATCAGCACCGGCAACTGGCAGCCGCACCTGGGCAACAGCCCGTCGCTGTTCGTCAACGCCGCCACCTGGGGCTTGCTGCTGACCGGCAAGCTGGTCAGCACCCACAACGAATCCGGCCTGACTTCCTCGCTCACCCGCATCATCGGCAAGAGCGGCGAGCCGATGATCCGCAAGGGCGTCGACATGGCCATGCGCCTGATGGGCGAGCAGTTCGTCACCGGTGAGACCATCGCCGAGGCCCTGGCCAATGCCAGCAAGTTCGAAGCCAAGGGCTTCCGCTACAGCTATGACATGCTTGGCGAAGCCGCGCTGACCGAGCACGACGCGCAGAAATACCTGGCGTCCTACGAGCAGGCGATCCACTCGATCGGCAAAGCCTCGCACGGCCGCGGCATCTATGAAGGCCCGGGCATCTCGATCAAGCTCTCGGCCCTGCACCCGCGCTACAGCCGTGCCCAGTACGAGCGCGTGATGAACGAGCTGTACCCGCGCCTGCTGTCGCTGACCCTGCTGGCCAAGCAGTACGACATCGGCCTGAACATCGACGCCGAGGAGGCCGACCGCCTGGAGCTGTCGCTGGACCTGCTCGAGCGCCTGTGCTTCGAGCCGTCGCTGGCCGGCTGGAACGGCATCGGTTTCGTCATCCAGGCCTACCAGAAGCGCTGCCCGTACGTGATCGACTACGTCATCGACCTGGCCAAGCGCAGCCGTCACCGCCTGATGATCCGCCTGGTGAAAGGCGCCTACTGGGACAGCGAGATCAAGCGCGCCCAGGTCGAAGGCCTGGAAGGCTATCCGGTCTACACCCGCAAGGTGTACACCGACGTTTCCTATGTTGCCTGCGCCCGCAAGCTGCTGGCCGTGCCAGAAGCCATCTACCCGCAGTTCGCCACCCACAACGCCCACACCCTGTCGGCCATCTACACCATCGCCGGGCAGAACTACTACCCGGGCCAGTACGAATTCCAGTGCCTGCACGGCATGGGCGAACCGCTGTACGAGCAAGTCGTGGGCAAGATCTCCGAGGGCAAGCTGAACCGTCCATGCCGCGTGTACGCACCGGTCGGCACCCACGAGACCCTGCTGGCCTACCTGGTCCGTCGCCTGCTGGAAAACGGCGCCAACACCTCGTTCGTCAACCGCATCGCCGACCACTCGATCTCCATCCAGGAACTGGTCGCCGACCCGGTCGCCAGCATCGAGCGCATGGGCACTCAGGAAGGCAGCATCGGCTTGCCGCACCCGCGCATCCCGATGCCGCGTGAGCTGTACGGCAGCGAGCGGGCCAACTCGGCCGGCATCGACATGGCCAACGAACACCGCCTGGCGTCGCTGTCCTGCGCCCTGCTGGCCACCGCCCACAATGACTGGAAAGCCACGCCGCTGCTGGCCTGCGCCGCCAGCGAGCAGCCGGCCACACCGGTGCTCAACCCGGCCGACCACCGCGATGTCGTGGGCCACGTGCAGGAAGCCACCGTCGCCGACGTCGACAACGCCATCCAGTGCGCACTGAACGCCGCGCCGATCTGGCAAGCCACCCCACCGGCCGAGCGCGCCGCGATCCTCGAACGCGCCGCCGACCTGATGGAAGCCGACATCCAGCCGCTGATGGGCCTGCTGGTGCGCGAAGCCGGCAAGACCTACGCCAACGCCATCGCCGAAGTGCGCGAGGCCGTGGACTTCCTGCGCTACTACGCGGTGCAGGCACGCAACGACCTGCGCAATGACAGCTGCCGCCCTCTGGGCCCGGTGGTGTGCATCAGCCCATGGAACTTCCCGCTGGCGATCTTCTCCGGACAGGTGGCCGCGGCGCTGGCCGCCGGCAACCCGGTACTGGCCAAGCCGGCCGAACAGACCCCGCTGGTCGCCGCCCAGGCCGTGCGCCTGCTGCTGGAAGCCGGCATCCCCGAAGGCGTGCTGCAACTGCTGCCAGGCCAGGGCGAAACCGTCGGTGCCGGCCTGGTCGGTGACGAGCGCGTCAAGGGCGTGATGTTCACCGGCTCCACCGAAGTCGCCCGCCTGCTGCAACGCAACATCGCCGGACGCCTGGACAACCAGGGCCGCCCGATCCCGCTGATCGCCGAAACCGGTGGCCAGAACGCCATGATCGTCGACTCCTCGGCGCTGACCGAGCAGGTGGTGATCGATGTGGTCTCCTCGGCCTTCGACAGCGCCGGCCAGCGTTGCTCGGCCCTGCGCGTTCTGTGTCTGCAGGAAGACTCCGCCGACCGCGTGATCGAGATGCTCAAGGGCGCCATGGCCGAAAGTCGCCTGGGCAACCCGGAGCGCCTGTCCGTGGACATCGGCCCGGTGATCGACGCCGAAGCCAAGGCCGGCATCGAGAAGCACATCCAGGGCATGCGCGACAAAGGCCGCACCGTCTACCAGGTGGCCATCGCCGAAGGCGAGGAGATCAAGCGCGGCACCTTCGTGATGCCGACCCTGATCGAACTGGAAAGCTTCGACGAGCTCAAGCGCGAGATCTTCGGCCCAGTGCTGCACGTGGTGCGTTACAACCGCAAGGACCTGGACCAGCTGATCGAGCAGATCAACGCTTCCGGCTACGGTCTTACCCTGGGCGTGCACACCCGCATCGACGAGACCATCGCCAAGGTGGTGGACAACGTCAACGCCGGCAACATGTACGTCAACCGCAACATTGTCGGTGCCGTGGTCGGCGTGCAGCCGTTCGGCGGTGAAGGCCTGTCGGGCACCGGCCCGAAAGCCGGCGGCCCGCTGTACCTGTACCGCCTGCTGTCGACCCGCCCGGCCGACGCCATCGCCCGCCACTTCCAGGCCGACGATGCGCGCAGCAAGGCCGACACCACCCTGCGCGACCAGCAGCTCAAACCGCTGACCACCCTCAAGACCTGGGCGGCCAGCAGCCAGATGAGCGACCTGGCCGCGCTGTGCGAGCAGTTCGCCGAGCAGTCGCAGAGCGGCATCACCCGCGTGCTGCCAGGCCCGACCGGCGAGCGCAACACCTACACTGTGCTGCCTCGCGAACACGTGCTGTGCCTGGCCGACAACGAGGCCGACCTGCTGGCCCAGCTGGCGGCGGTACTGGCCGTGGGCAGCTCGGCGGTGTTCCAGGACGGCGAGCCGGCCAAGACCGTGCGCGGCCGTCTGCCGAAGGAGCTGCAGGCGAAGATCAAGCTGGTGGCCGACTGGAGCAAGGGCGACGTGGCCTTCGACGCGGTCATCCACCACGGTCACTCCGACCAGCTGCGCGGTGTTTGCGAGCAGGTGGCCAAGCGTGCCGGCGCGATCGTCGGCGTGCACGGGCTGTCGAGTGGCGATCACCAGATCGCCCTGGAACGCCTGGTGATCGAGCGGGCGGTGAGCGTGAACACCGCGGCGGCGGGTGGTAACGCCAGCCTGATGACCATTGGCTGACGCTGACGGTCGGTGAACGGAGAAGGAGAGCTCAGGCTCTCCTTTTTTGTGGGAGCAACTGTCTTGCCGAGATTTCTCAACCTGGCAGCCCTCACCTAATCAGGAAAAGCCAGCGCAACTAAAGCGAAGCAACCATCACGCAGATTTCTTTTTCACCGTAAAATCGACTTCCAGATCGGCGTTCGCCAGGATATTCACCAGAGCATCCAGCGAGAACTTGTCTATCTTGCCGTTGAGCAAGTCACTCAAACGTGGCTGAGTCAGATGCAGTCGCCGTGCTGCGTCTTTCTGCGGCAGATCCCAGGATTGGACAATCCTGGTCAATACCCGCATCAGCTTCGCCCGAAGCCGCAGGTTCTCGGCCTCTGCGGGTGAATCGAACAGCGCATCCCATACCGAAGTGGAGCGTTCGTTTGTCATCGCAAATCCCTCTGTGCATCCATCTCGTTCAAACACTGTCGACTCCAGCTCAGCAGGCGCCCAACAATTTGTATCGCGCTCTCGCCAGATCGATATCGCGCTTTTCCGTCTTCTCGGTCGTCTTGCGAAACGCGTGCAGGACATAAACCGCTTCTGGTCGACTCACGACATAGAACACCCGAAACGCCCCGTCCCGACACTTGATGCGGATTTCCCGCGTCCCAGGCCCAACGCTTTCCATTGGTTTCCAGTCGAAGGGGGCTTCACCGTCCTGGATCAGCTCCAGCTGATACCCGGCCCGCTGCCTTGCCACAACCGGAAAGTCCCGCAGGTCCTGCTTGCTGCTACCCAACCATTCGATTGGCTTTTGCCCATCATGCATCCTGCACGCTCCCGCCAATGCACTCGCCTGGCTTGTCCATACCGGAGGCGTAAGCTCTCCATGAGCGGCAAAGATAAAACTATATCGATATCGATATAAGCGCAATTGCGTGACAAGGCTTTGCGACGGGTAACACCCACATCCATAGCGCCCGGCGCAACCCAAGGAGACCTGGGTGATGGCAACTTCTGCCCCCATATCACCCAAACCAATTAACCTGTCCCCTGCCCTATCACCTTGCCTAGACTCGCTGCATCCCGAACCAGGAATGCCGCCATGTCCGAGCAACTCCTCAGCAGCCGCAACCTCGCCTTCGAGCTCTACGAAGTCCTCGACGCCGAGGCCCTGACCCAGCGCCCGCGCTTCGCCGAGCACAGCCGCGAGACCTTTGACGCGGCGCTGACCACCGCCCGCACCATCGCCGAGAAGTACTTCGCCTCGCACAACCGCAAGGGCGATGAACACGAGCCGCGCTACGTGGAAGGCCGTGCCGAGCTGATCCCGGAGGTGAAGCCTGCGGTCGACGCCTTCCTCGAAGCGGGCTTCCTCAACGCCAACCGCGACTTCGAAGTCGGCGGCATGCAGTTGCCCAGCCTGGTATCGCAAGCCTGCTTCGCCCACTTCCAGGCCGCCAACGCCGGCACCACGGCCTACCCGTTCCTGACCATGGGCGCGGCCAACCTGATCGAGAGCTTCGGCAGCGACGAACAGAGACGCTTGTTCCTGCAACCGATGATCGAGGGCCGTTACTACGGCACCATGGCCCTGACCGAACCCCACGCCGGCTCGTCCCTGGCCGATATCCGCACTCGCGCCGAACCCGCAGACGACGGCACCTACCGGCTCAAGGGCAACAAGATCTTCATCTCCGGCGGTGACCACGAACTGTCGGAGAACATCGTGCACATGGTCCTGGCCAAGCTGCCGGACGCACCGCCCGGGGTGAAGGGCATCTCGCTGTTCATTGTGCCCAAGTACCTGGTCAACGCCGACGGCAGCCTGGGGCCGCGCAACGACGTGCTGCTGGCCGGGCTGTTCCACAAGATGGGCTGGCGCGGCACCACCTCCACCGCGCTGAACTTCGGGGACAACGGCCAGTGCGTCGGCTACCTGGTGGGCCAGCCGCACCAGGGCCTGGCCTGCATGTTCCAGATGATGAACGAGGCGCGCATCGGCGTCGGCATGGGCGCGGTGATGCTGGGCTACGCCGGCTACCTGTATTCCCTGGACTACGCCCGCCAACGTCCACAGGGCCGCCTTCCAGACAACAAGGACCCGAACAGCCCCGCCGTATCGATCATCGAGCACAGCGATGTGAAGCGCATGTTGCTGGCGCAGAAGGCCTACGTGGAGGGTGCTTTCGACCTGGGCCTGTACGCGGCCCGGCTGTTCGATGACACCCACACCGCCGCGGATGCCGAGGCCCGCCGGCAAGCTCTGGAACTGCTCGATCTGCTCACGCCCATCGTCAAGTCCTGGCCCTCGGCGTTCTGCCTGAAAGCCAACGAGCTGGCGATCCAGATCCTCGGCGGCCACGGCTACACCCGCGAGTACCCAGTCGAGCAGTACTACCGCGACAATCGCCTCAACCCGATCCACGAAGGCACCGAGGGCATCCAGTCCCTCGACCTGCTCGGGCGCAAGCTGGCGCAGAACAACGGCGCGGGGCTCAAGCAGCTGATCCGCCTGATCGCCGGCACCTGCGAGCGCGCCAGCCATCACCCGAACCTCGATCCGTTGCGCCAGCCCCTGGAGCACCTGGTCAACCGCCTGCAGAGCGTGACCCTCGCCCTGCTCGGCGCTGTACCTCAAGGTGTTCGGCCACTGCGTGATCGGCTGGCGCTGGCTGGAGCAGGCCATTCATGCCGAGGTCGGCCTCCTCAAGGGCAGCGATCGCGACTTCTACCTGGGCAAACTCCAGGCCGCGCGTTATTTCCTCACCTGGGAAGTGCCGGGCTGCCATAATGACCTCGCTTTGCTCGAGGCCCGCGACGATACGTGCCTGGGCATGCAAGAGGGGTGGTTCTAGGCTTTGTACGAAAAGTCGCCGAGCGGCGATCAGGCAAGGCGAAAACAGGCGAGGAAGCGGAGTTTGCTGGTTGCAAATGAGCATTCCGAGCCTGTTTTCAACGCAGCATGATCGACGCGCAGGCACTTTTCGTATAAAGCCTAGGGGGAGCCACCGCACACACGGAGATTTCCATGTTCGACTCCAGCACCCTGCTGCGCCAGCGTTTTGCCGCGCTGCGCAGCACGGCCGAACTGTTCTCGCTTCGCCATGTGAAGCAATCGCACCAGTCACTGTCGGTTCGGCGCAACGTCGCCGAGCCTCCCTTCTTCAGCCAGGATGAAGGCGCCATGCTCACCGTGCGGGTGGAGGGCGTCGAGGCCTACGCGGCCACCGCCGACCTGTCCCAGGCTGGGCTGCAACGTGCCCTGGAGCACGCCGAGGCGCTGGCCCGACGGATCAAGGCCAGCAGCCTGCTCGACCTGAGCGGCCAGCCAGCCCCGGACGGACGCCACGACCATGTCTCGCCCAATTTCGAACAGCCCCTGCCCAACCTCGCCGAATGCCTGGACCTGCTGGCCGCCGAATCGGCCAGCGTGCCCATGGACGAACGCCTGGTGGACTGGCAGGCCAGCCTGGGCATCAGCGTGGTCGAGCAGACCTACCTGAACTCCGCCGGCGCCGAGCTGCGCCATGCCCAGCGCTTCGTCTACCCGGGCCTGGGTGTCACCGCCAGCGACGGCCAGGACAGCCAGAGCCGCAGCCTGGGCCGGGAGAACTTCGGCCAACAGGGCGGCTTCGAGGTGATCGAGCGCTGCGGCCTGGTCGGCGCTGCCCGCCGGGTGGCCGACGAGGCGCTGCAACTGCTGCTGGCACCGAATACCCCAAGCGGCCGGCGCGACCTGCTGCTGATGCCCGACCAGATGATGCTGCAGATCCACGAATCCATCGGCCACCCGCTGGAGCTGGACCGGATCCTCGGCGATGAGCGCAACTACGCTGGCACCAGCTTCGTCAAAGCCGAAGACTTCGGCCATCTGCAATACGGCTCGAAGCTGCTCAACGTAACCTTTGACCCAACCCTTCGCGAGGAGCTGGCCAGCTACAGCTTCGATGACGACGGCACCCCGGCCAGCAAGCAGTTCCTGATCCGCGATGGCCTGCTGGTTCGCCCCCTGGGCGGCGCTCTTTCGCAACTGCGCTCGGGCCTGGATGGCGTGGCCAACAGCCGAGCCTGCGGCTGGAACCGCGCGCCGATCGACCGCATGGCCAACCTCAACATCGAGCCGGGCGACCAGTCGCTTGAGCAACTGGTCAGCGGCATCGAGCACGGCATCCTGATGCGTACCAACCGCTCCTGGTCCATCGACGATGCGCGCAATAAATTCCAGTTCGGCTGCGAGTGGGGGCAGTTGATCGAAAACGGCAAGCTCAAGGGCGTGGTGAAGAACCCGAACTACCGGGGCATCTCCGCCGACTTCTGGCGCAACCTCTCGGCCGTGGGCGACAGCAGCACCTACCAGGTGCTCGGCACGCCCAACTGCGGCAAGGGCGAGCCTAACCAGGTGGTGCGGGTCGGTCACGCATCGCCCGCCTGCGTGTTCCGCCAGATCGACGTATTCGGGGGAGACGCCTGATGAGCACCCTGTACCAGCAACGCTTCGAAAACCTGCTCGACAGCCTGAACGCCGCCGTGCAACCGGGCGAGCAGTTCACCCTCGGCTACAGCGCCGAGCATTCGCAGTTCGTGCGCTTCAACCATGCCAAGGTGCGCCAGGCCGGACTGGTCAGCCAGGCCAGCGTGCACCTGCGGTTGGTGCGCGAAGGGCGTCAGGCCGAACAGCAGATCACCCTGGGCGACGATCCCGACCTCGACCAACGGCGTCTGCACGACGCCCTGGCGCAGTTGCGCCAGACCTTGCCATTGCTGGCGGTGGATCCCTACCTGAACCTCGACGACAGCGCCTGGCACAGCCATAGCCTGCTGGAACAGCCATTGCCCGAGCTGGACGCAGTGCTGGCCCTCATCGAGCGCGAAGCCGGTGATCTGGACCTGGTCGGCATCTATGCCGCCGGCCCCATCTGCCGGGGTTTCGCCAGTTCCTTCGGGGCCTTCGGCTGGCACCAGGCCAATAGTTTCAACGTCGACTGGAGCCTGTTCCACGCCAACGGCCAGGCAGTCAAGGCCAACTATGCCGGGCAGACCTGGAGCGGCGAGGCCTTCGCCGCGCGCCTGCGTCAGGCCCGCGAACAGCTGGCGTACCTGGGACGCCGGGCCATCACCCTCAAGCCCGGCAGCTACCGAGCCTACCTGGCGCCGGCGGCAATGGACGAGATCGCCGGGATGCTGTGCTGGGGCGGTTTCTCCGCCCAGGCCCTGGCCACGGGCAACAGCCCACTGCAGCGCCTGTACAACGGCGACGCGCAACTGAGCCCAGGAGTGAGCTTCAGCGAGCAGGTCAGCGGCTCGCTGAGCCCAGCGTTCTCCGACGAGGGCTCGCCCCGTCGCGACCTGCTGTTGATCGGCGAAGGCCGTGCGCTGGAGCGGCTGGTAAGCGCCCGAAGCGCCGCCGAGTTCGCCCAGCAGGCCAATGGCGCAGACAGCCACGAGTCGCCGTGCGCGCTGAGCCTGGCGCCGGGCAACCTGCCTGGCGAAAAGATTCTGGAGCGTCTGGGCACCGGGCTGTACATCAGTAACCTGTGGTACCTGAACTATTCGGACCTGCCTGCGGCACGCATGACCGGGCTGACCCGCTTCGCCACTTTCTGGGTGGAGAACGGGCAGATCCAGGGGCCAGTGAGCACCATGCGCTTCGACGACAGCCTGTACAACCTGCTGGGTAGCCAACTCGAAGACCTGACCCAGGAGCGCGAGATGATCCTCTCGACCAGCACCTATGGGCAACGCAGCACCGGATCGAGTCATCTGCCGGGGGCGTTGGTCAAAGGGCTGACCCTGACATTGTGATCGGCAGGATCGGCCTCATCGCTGGCAAGCCAGCTTCCACCATGACCGGCATGCGCTGCCCCTGTGGAAGGCGGCTTGCCGGCGACGAGGTCGGCCCAGGCAACACAGGACATTGAGGTAACCCATGCCCGAACGCGCACCACTGGACCCTGTCACCGCCCGCTGGATCCCCTGGGTGGTGGCCATCGCCTTCTTCATGCAGTCGCTCGACGGCACCATTCTCAACACCGCGCTGCCGGCCATGGCCCGCTCGCTGGCCGAGGACCCGCTGCGCATGCAGGGGGTGATCATTGCCTACATGCTCACCGTGGCTCTGCTGATCCCGGCCTCGGGCTGGATCGCCGACCGTTTCGGCACCAAGCGCATCTTCTTCAGCGCCATCCTGCTGTTCAGCTTCGGTTCGCTCTTGTGCGCCATGGCCAACAGCCTGGCGTTCCTGACCCTGGCCCGGGTCATCCAAGGCCTGGGCGGCGCGTTGATGCTGCCGGTCGGGCGCCTGGTGGTGCTGCGTGCCTACCCACGCTCGGAGCTGGTGCGGATCATGAGCTTCATTACCATCCCCGGCCTGCTCGGCCCGCTGCTGGGTCCGACCCTGGGTGGCTGGCTGGTGGAGATCCTGACCTGGCACTGGATCTTCCTGCTCAACCTGCCGGTGGGCGCACTGGGCTGCTATGCGGTGTGGAAGTTCATCCCCGACCTGCGCGGGGCTGAACGCACCCGTTTCGATACCCCAGGTTTTTTGCTGTTCGGCGCGGCAATGGTGCTGATCACCATTGCCATGGAAGGCCTGGGCGAACTGCACCTGCCGCACCTGCGAGTGATGCTGTTGTTGTTCGCCGGCATGGCATGCCTGGCCGCCTACTGGTTGCGCGCCGGGCGTGACCCGGAACC